>NZ_CP193934.1:2040714-2375000 GCF_050859505.1 Rasiella sp. SM2506
TTTCTAATGAGTGTGGGTGTATGCGAAATCCTATTGCTACCATCCAGATTATGTCGTGCCGTAATGCGATTGCTAAAGGCCAGGGGAGCTGCTAAAGCCGCACGCAACCACAAATCTGTGTCTTCTCCGGCACCGTGGGTGATGGCTGTGTCAAACCCATCTAAGTCTTCAAAAAATGTTTTTTTAAAACAAACGGCACTTGTCCAGGCTAGCGTGTCTACCAGACTATTTTCAAAATAATGGGGTACTAAGCCCATCCAATCTGCTCCTTTTTCAAGAACGGGAGAAATCATTGGAGAGATAAATTTTTTATGATGTCTTTTTTCGTAGGCAGTGGCGTACCAGGGATTTTCAGGGAATTTTTTAACTAATGTGTTGAGACTTTCTAAATGTGTAGGGTACCAATAATCGTCTGCGTCCAGAAAAACTATATGCTCGGCTTTTGCTTTGGAAACACCCATATTTCTGGTTTTAGAAACCCCCTCATTTTTTTTACTTACATATTGAATGCGCTCGTCTTTGACCGTCTGTACAATGTCTGCACTTTTATCGGTAGAGCCATCATTCACAATAACCACTTCAAAATCTGTGAAGGTTTGTAGAAAAAGGCTGTTTAAGGTGTTTAAAATATCCTTCTCTTTGTTATATAGTGGTATGACTACTGAAAATTTAGGCAATTTTTTTCTGTTTAAGTTGGATATAATACTGTAAGCGATACAAATCGAACCACCTCATATTAGGGTCTTCAGAAAGCAAGTTACGTTTTACTTTTGAAGAGATGGTACTATAATACAATTGAAACAAAGGTACTGCATGCCATTTTTTAAGTTTCAGATATATTTTTTGAATATTTCTCGAGTCTGTGGGTAATTCGCCAGTTTCTTCCAAAACAAGGGTGGTGTCAATGGCTTCCAGAGATTTTTGCAGAAATTGTTCATTGCTTTCCAGACCCAAATGATATACGGGATTATCAATATGTAACACTGGAATTTTTTGGGCTTCCAGTTTCTGTTTAAAAAGTAAATCTTCTCCGTAGGTTTTAATCTTGATGGTTTTATTAATTTCTAAAAATAGTTCCTTTTCAATCAAAAAACAAGCTGTTGTAATGCTACTATACATCGCTTTGTTACGTTGCGTTACCGTAAGCGTTTCCCGAGCATGGCCATAGGTCCATCGTAATATTTCATTGGTATCTGGCTTTTCTTTTTTATAGGTAATTCCGCCTAAAACTATTCCTTTTTTATCTATATATTTTAAGTAACGTGTAATAAAATCGGTATGTACTGGTACCACATCGGCATCTAGAAATAATAGTTTGGAGTAGGTTGCTTTTTCAGCTAACAAGTTTCTGGTAGTGGTTCTTCCACCGTTTTCAGCAAGCTTATAGTAGCGTATAAATGGTAGTGTTTCTAGTTTTTCGGTTTCAGCAAAATATAATGAGGAGGCATCGTCCAGGAAAATAATTTCGATGGGATGTGAGATGTTTTCAGCTTCTGCGGAAAGTGCTTTCGCCAGCGGAAAAACATTGTAATTGTATGTAGGAATTAAGATGGATAGCATACGAGATGCGAAATTACAATATTAACTTGCAATGCCATATACCTTATGTGCATACTATTGTTTAAATTTAGACATATGAATATAACTTGCACTTCACCAAAATACTTGTTTGGTTTCATTTTTATGCTACTGGTGCAAACAGTTCTGTACAGTCAGGCTGAAGATCAATGGTTCTTTTTTAGGGCGAAGGATACTCTTTTTAATCCACAATTTGATACAACAGGAGACTACCTTACGTATACTGGTAGTGACAATGGGCTTCGGAAGGTTTTGGAAGAGTATAAAATTTCAACCTTTAAGAAAACCTACAGAGGAGCTAAAAAAGAAGATCTTAAAAAAACTTTTTTTGTGATTGCAGACAGTCCTGAATTACTAAATGATCTTTTAAGAAAAGCCAGGCATTTATTTGATTTTGGCGAGCTAGTAACCGAACAGGACAAAAAGATTTTTGAGCCTAATGATTATGGGCTTACGAGTACTATTGGTGAAAATATTGGTTTGCAGGTAAACTTAGATAATTATGATTTTTTGGGATTACCACAAGCCTGGTATTACACAACAGGCTCAAAAGATATCTTTATAGGAATGTCCGATGGTCTCCTGGACACTACCAGCGTTGAGTTTAAAGGAAAAACGAAACAGATTAGGAAATCTTCATTTTCTAATGGCCATGGGGTAGGGCAAGCTGCGAAGGCTGCTGGTCAGGGAGATAACGGGTATGGCGTGCCTGGAGTTTGTTACGATTGTAGTCTATACGGAACGAATTATGGGGATTTCAAATATTTTGAAGAAGTAAAAGAACTAGCAGTTTTAGGTGCAAAAGTTATAAACTGTAGTTGGATAGGACGAACCTATTATGAGTCTGGACAACAAGCTATAAACGATATGTTTGAAAAAGGTACTGTTATTGTAGCTTCTGCAGGAAATAAAGGTTGGGATGAAACAAAAGGAGAACTATTGTACTACCCGGCTTCTTATAAAAATGTAATTTCGGTATCCACAGTAATGTATAAGCATGAAAATGCATTAGATAATATACAAATTGGAAAAACCGGAAAATATTATGCCGAAAATATAAGAGGTACCGTGGGGAGAACCATGGGATTTAAAGATAATGATACTTTAAAAGCTCCACATATTTATTATGTATCAACGGCAACACTAAATACCGAAGTTGATATTTTGGCACCTACCACAGGAATATTTTTATTAGAAAAATATATAATGTCCGGGGAGTTTCTATACCATAAATATCAAACCACATCGGGAGCTGCTCCCTTTGTTTCTGGAACCATTGGTCTTATGTTTTCTTTGGCTCCGTGTCTCCCTGTAGATGAGGTGGAGAGCATTTTAAAAATGACAGCTACAAACATAGATCATATTGAAGCTAATGAACCTTTTAAAGGTATGTATGGTGCTGGCATGCTTAACTCTGGCAAAGCGGTTAAAATGGTTCATGATTTGTTTTCCGAAAATGAAACGGTTTTCATTGAAAACCAAAATTTTTCAAGATGGGATTTTAAATTGACTTCTTATTCAGATAAGGTTGTGATTAGAAATCAGGAATTTTCAAAAAATACTACCTTAAACTTACGAGCAAAAAATAAAATTGTGATTGCACCCAACACGGTGTTGCGACCTAATGACAGCGGTAGGATACACCTAAAAATAGACCCTAGCCTAACTAAAGAATGTGAATTGAGACTCCGGAAAGAAAAATAATTATTTATTCATCTTTCGTAGGGTGTAGAGCCATATTTTTTTTTGCAATACAAAAGACACTAATCCCAAAAGGAAAATTTAAAACCTGAAGTAATTTATTTTCAAAATTGATAAGTTGCGTAAGAAAATAATTTCCGAAGGGCTTATCAATTAAATCACCATCGGTATTGTTTTCAGTTTTTTTAGCTGTGCTTTCAATTTTTCTGAAAAGGTACACAGGAACAAATAGGAAAAAATTCCAAAAGCTGGATTTTTTTATTTTGAAGCCAGTATGCTCCATTTTGTTTTTAAGTTCAGGCAAGGTATATCTCCTGTAATGCATATTTACTTTGTCGTGATGGCTCCAAAGCGACATAAATGCCGGAACAAATATCATGATGGTTCCCTGGTTGGTCAATAAGTTATTCCAGTTTTTAAGCGCACTTTTGTCATCTTCAATATGCTCTAAACAATCTGAAGCAATCACAATATCAAATTTTTGTCGGAGCTCAATGTGTTGCGCATCCATTACATATGCATTAGGGATCCCATTTTTTTTACAATTTTCTATGGCTATGGAGCTTATGTCAACACCATATAAATTTTCAACTGCAAAACCATCCTGTTTTAATTCGTCTAATAGTATTCCTGAAGAACAACCAATATCAAGTATGGTAGCATCTTTAGGATATTTAGCAAGTAACTTTCTTATATAGTTTCTCCTAGATTTAAACCAGAAATGTTCTTTTTCAATTTTGTGATATTTTTCTTCAAACCCCTTTTCCATATTATTTTTTAAAATCTAGTACTTATTTTTTGGAGTTGATGCATACACCTTGAAGTATTCATTTTCATCAATTAATTTCCAGGTAGCTGCAATGCTTTTGTAAATTTCATAATGACTTAATTGTTCTGAAGAGTAATCGGTTACTTCCAGAAATACCACCGAATTTTTTTCTTCTAATTTTTTTATAAGTACGCTGTGGTTTTCATTTATCTCTGCGTCGTGAGCCCAATCTGTCCCTATAGGATTAACGGTATTTGTAAGGTAATGTGCGTGAGTAGCTGCGGGAAGCACTGTGAAATTTGGATATTTTAATGACAATCTCTTTAGCTCTTTGTATTTGTAAAAAGTTTCCTTATCACTTTTTATGAATGCTAATTGAGGATAGAGGGTGTCCATCTCGTAGGTCAACTCTTTTCTGGCTGAATCTCTATAAATAGTTTTATAACCAATAAAAAATGTTGCTAGGTATAACAGTATGACACAGCCATATACCAGTTTTGAAATTTTAAAATTTTCAGAATTAAAAAAGAAAATAAACGTTGTAAATATTAGGGGTACTGAAAAATGAATAGGGGTTCGATACCCATTACTTATCGAGGCGCTCCAGCCCAGAGCTAATAAAAGTAACAGCAATAAATAGTTAGCATCTTTTCTCGACATAATAAGACAATATACTACACTTGCGATCCACCAGATCTGAAAGATAAATGGTATCACCTCCCATGTATCCCCATTTTTAATAAAGAATACACTAATAAAAGTTGCTATTAAAACATTTAAAACTAAAAAAGAGATCGTTTTTGAAGTGTATTTTAAGCAAAGCCACACCAAAAGCAGCGATGCAAGTAGGTATAGCCAATTAAATTTCAATGCCAGATAATACGATTTAATTCCTGCATCTTTTAGTCCTGAAGAGGAGGTGCGCACAAAAGTTTGCTCCCAAAATGGCGCTAATGAGTTGCTAAAATATTTAAACGATAGATAGCCTACTACCGCGATACATCCAAATAGAGTATAAAATTTTAACCTGAAAAAGTCTTTTTTAATAAGCAGATATACAAATACAAAAATGGGCATAAAATAAAAGGACTGCTTGGAGAAAACCCCTAAAACTAAAAAAACCGACCCTACTAGTAGAGATACTATTGTAGTATTTTTCCTAAGTAAAAAATACATTCCAATCATACAGAAAAAAACACCATCGACAGTGTTCCATCCCATGGGCGGATAATTATGTATCGAAAGTAACGCGCCTACAGTAGCGATGAAGTATACGGTAGCAGTATCTTTTATAGCGAAATGCTGCGTTAAAAGTTTTGCCCCTACTAAGGAGTACACAAAAATCTGAACATAAAAAAAGCTCCTGTCAAGAACATATCCATACGTTTCAGAAATAAAAAGAAAAATGGTGTGAAAGTAAGCAGGAATTGCGGGTCTGGTATATATAAAATCTCGGTGAGGAAATTGGCCGTTATAGATATTCCAACTTGTTCCAAATATATATCCCGTATCTGTGCCTTCAAAGCCATAGGGCATATAAAAAATAATATAGAAAATACAGAGGAGGCAGAAGGACCATTTAAAGAGCTTTCCTGTCCAAGAATTCTCAATCGTCATGTGGCTGCTTTTTTAAGTTGGAACTTTCAATAATATAAAGAGGTCTTTTAAGTAAATTTCTGTTCATTCTACTTATGTAAGCACCAATAATTCCGATAGAAATAAGCTGAATGCCACCAATAAACAAAACGGCAATAATAAGAGAAGTCCAGCCTGTGATGGTTTTTTCTAATATAAAGTGCGAATAGATGGCAACAACAATCGCTAAGAATGAAAAAAAGGAAATCAAAAATCCTAACTTAGTAACAAATGACAAAGGCTTGTCCGAAAAGCCAGTAATGCCGTCCATGGCAAAATTGAACATTTTTGATATAGAATATCCTGTTTTACCTTCCGTACGGCTGTCTCTGTTATACAACACGTGGGTTTGGTTAAAGCCTAACCAGGCAATTTGCCCACGAATAAATTTATTTTGCTCAGGCATTAGTCTAAGGTAGTGCACTACTTTTTTATCTATAAGCCTAAAATCTCCGGTGTCCAAAGGAATATCTATAGTGGTAATTTTTTTTAAAACCCGGTAAAATACCTTTGCGGTTGCTTTTTTAAAGAAACTTTCACCTTCTCGTTTTTTTCTTTTAGCGTATACAACTTCGTACCCTTCTTTAAACTTTGTATATAATTCTGGAATGAGTTCTGGAGGGTCTTGTAAATCGCCATCAATAATCACCACAGCTTCTCCATTGCAGTGATTTAGTCCTGCTGTAACGGCTATTTGGTGTCCAAAATTTCTACTAAAATTTATATAGCGAACTTGAGAGTCTTGTTCAGTTAGTTTTACAAGTTCAAAAATAGATAAGTCTTTGCTGCCATCATTTATAAAGATGAACTCATAGTTTTCTGAAATTTTACGTACCGAATCCTTGAGCCGTTTATACAAAACAGGAATATTTTTTTCCTCATTGAAAATAGGAATAATAACCGAAATGTCTGGATGCTTGTTACTGTGTATCATACATGGGCCATCTTAAACTAGACGGTTTTTTGGACAACCTCAAAAATCTGACTTTCGTCACATTTTAATGTTTTTGAAGGATATTTTAAAAGCAATGCATAATCGTGGGTAGCCATTAAAATGGTATTGCCGTTTTTATTTATTTCCTGTAACACCTGCATTACTTCTACGCTGGTTTGAGGGTCTAAGTTTCCGGTAGGCTCATCTGCGAGGATAAGTTCTGGGTCGTTCAATAATGCTCTGGCAATAGCCACACGTTGTTGTTCTCCGCCAGAAAGTTGGTATGGATATTTAAACGCTTTAGTTTTCATCCCAACTTTGTCCAATACTTTTTCGGTTCTTTCCTTCATGGCTGCTTTGTCTGTCCAGCCTGTAGCTGTTAATACAAAATGAAGGTTGTCACTTACCGTGCGATCATTCAGTAATTTAAAATCCTGAAAAACAACCCCTAATTTTCGACGCAGAAACGGGATGTCTTTTTCTTTCAGCGTAGGTAAATCGTATCCTACAATATGGCCTTCCCCTTTTTGAAGGGGTAGATCACCGTAAAGCGTTTTCATAAAACTACTTTTTCCTGTTCCTGTTTTTCCAATGAGATACACAAATTCGCCTTTATCTATAGAAACTGAAACATCTGAAAGAATTAAATTTTCACGCTGAAAAATAGAAGCGTTCTGTAAAGAAAGTACTGTGTTTTCGGACATTGGGAGGTATTTTTATAAATAACGTTTCAAAAGTAATGCTATTCTTCCAACTCCGAAAGTTTTTCCTTTAGTACCTCAAGTTCTTTTTGTTGCTGAAGGGTATAGAGCGTTAACTCTTCCACTTTCTCCAATAATAATAAGTTCATTTCTTTAAGAGACATTCCTTCCTTCGCAAGTGTTTCGGCCGAAGGAACGTTTGGCAAATGCTTGTGTTTTATTACAAACGCCTCTAAAGCAGTTAAGGACATTAACTGATACGCTGGTTTCAACGTTGAGGTACCTTCTGCATACCATTCAAACACATAATCCGGCGCCACGGCGCCTTCTAGATCTACGAGTACTTCTTGCGTATGTATCTTTCCCTTTACGGTGAGTAACTCATCTGGGTTGTTGGTGCCAATACCAATCTTTCCATTTTTTTCTGAAATATTTTTGTAGTTACCACCCTGGGCAACACAGTGTATTGAGAATAGAGTTAGTACTATTAACAGTATATTCTTCATAACATATTAAATTTTATATTTTATGTGGTTTAAATTTAGGTAATTTTATACTGTTTCTTGATATTATGTAAAGAGATATATTTTTTAGTACTTGTTCTATATGCATTATTCAGGAAATCCCGAAAAGCAATTGTGAGTATAGCCCACAAAGTTGTTGAAGACTACTAAAACGGACCATATAATTTTATTTTAATTGCACTCACTGTGACCTTGTTATGGTAAAAACAACAAATTTCAGCAATTTTACATTCCAAACTATATAATTAACCAGCCATAAATACGTTACTACGCTAGCAACACTTCTACTCTAAAATTCTGAAATCCTACAAATATGTCCAAAAGCCTCGCACTTTTAGCACTTTTGCTATGCGTTACTGTTACAACATTTTCGCAACGCACTGCTACCTATACCAATAATCTGGTAGACTATAACAAAGCCATAGAACTGTATAATAACAGTCAGTTTTTGGCGGCACAGTCCCTATTTACCACCGTAAAAGAAACTACTTCTGAAGTTACCATAGAAGGCGATTGCGCCTATTATATTGCCAATTGCGCCGTACGTTTAAATCAGCAGGACGCAGACCAGTTAATGGAGGAGTTTGTGGAGGAATATCCAACCAGTATTAAAAGAAACGACGCGTATATTAACGTAGCCAACTATTATTTTGAAAACGGAAAATATTCCTACGCCCGCAAATGGTACGACAAAGTAGACGAAAAAAGTTTGCCGCGAAGCGAACAGGATAGATACTACTTTAACAACGGATATGCTTACTTTAAGAACAAGCGTTATGAGGAGGCTAAGAAATACTTCAACCGCGTAACTACTTCCGAAAAATATGGTTCTCAGGCAAAATATTATTTAGGTTTTATTGCCTACGAAGGAGATGATTATGTTGAAGCCAACACTCTTTTTGAAGAAGTAAAAGGTGACGAACGTTACAACGAAGGGCTTAGCTATTACCAAGCCGATATGAATTTTAAACTGGGGAAATTTCAGGAATCAATCGATTTAGGGAAAGAACAGTACGAAACGTCTAATCCACAGGAAAAAAGTGAGCTTTCCAAGATCATTGGGGAGAGTTATTTTAACCTTGAGCAATACGCAGAAGCCATTCCGTATTTAAAGGAATACAAAGGGAAGCGTGGTCGTTGGAATAATACAGACTATTATCAGTTAGGATATGCTTATTACAAGCAGGGTAATTATGAAAGTGCTATTGGTGAGTTCAATAAAATTATAGATGGAAACGATTCTGTAGCGCAAAATGCCTACTACCATCTGGCCGAAAGTTATCTGAAATTAGACCAAAAGCAACAAGCGTTAAATGCGTTTAAAAATGCCTCAGAACTGGATTTTTCTACTGAAATTCAAGAAGATTCGTATCTTAATTATGCAAAATTAAGTTACGAGATTGGAAATAGCTACCAGAGCACTCCCGAAGTATTGTTAGGCTTTATGGAAGCTTATCCTAAAAATGCCAATAATGAGGCGTTGAAGGATTTGTTAATAGACAGCTACCTTACTTCAAAGAATTATAAGGGAGCGATGGACTTGCTGGAAAACAACAAGAATTTCGAAAACAAACTGGCATACCAAAAAGTAGCTTTTTACCGCGGAATAGAATTGTACAACGAAGGTGCGTATAGTGAAGCCATTACCATGCTGAATAAATCTCTAAAAGAACCCCGCGATGCCAGTTTTACAGCAAGAGCCACCTATTGGAAAGCCGAAAGCGATTTTCAACTCACTAATTTTGAAGAAGCGTTAATCGGCTACAAGCAATTCGCACAATTACCGTCTGCCTCGCAAACACCCGAGTGGGAAAACAGTAAATATAACTTGGCTTACAATCAGTTTAAGTTGAAAAATTACACCGAAGCCATTACCCAGTTTAAAGGCTATGTAGAATCGTCTACTGCCAATGGCGCACGTAAAAAAGATGCGTATTTGCGTTTGGGCGATAGCTATTTTGTGACCAGCCAATACTGGCCAGCCATGGAAAATTATAACAAAGCCATCGAGTTAGGAACGACAGATAGGGACTACGCTTCTTTTCAAAAAGCGATTAGTTTTGGTTTTGTAGACAGAAAAGATTCTAAAATTGAAGGGCTGCAAGAGTTTGCCAAAAATTTCCCCAATTCAATATATAGAGATGATGCATTATACGAACTTGGAAATACCTATTTAAGTCAGGAGAAAACTCCGGAAGCTTTACGAACGTACGATAAGCTTATCAACGAAATGCCTAAAAGTAGTTATACGTCTAGAGCCTTGATGAAAAAAGGGTTGATTTATGACAACTCAGGTAAAAGCAACGAAGCACTTGCTATTTTTAAGCGAGTAGCCAAGGATTTCCCGTCTACCCCAGAAGCATTGCAAGCGGTTTCTTCGGCAAAACTTATTTATATAGATCAGGGTCGCGTGAGTGAATACGCTACTTGGGTTAAAGGATTGGACTATGTGCAAGTAGAAGATGCAGAATTGGATGACGCTACCTATCAAGCTGCAGAGCAACCTTACTTAGAGAATAAAACCAGCCAGGCACTTTCTAGATTTGAAGACTATTTAAAACAATTTCCTACAGGGCAACACGCGTTGCAGGCACATTTTTATTTGGGACAGTTGTATTTTGCTGAAAATAAATCGGCAAAAGCTATTCCGCATTTTGAATTTGTGGTTTCTAAAGAGCGAAGCGAATTTACCGAACAAGCCTTAGCGCGGATTTCAGAATTATATTTAGGACAAAAAGACTACCAAAACGCTTTAAAATATTTAACCCGTTTAGAAACCGAAGCCGACTTTCCGCAGAACATCATTTTTGCACAAACCAACAGTATGAAGGCTAGCTATGAGTTGAAAAAGTATGCCGAAGCTGTCATTTTTGCTGAAAAGGTACTTCAGAATGGAAAGATAGACAACGCCATTAAAAGCGATGCGCAAATAATTATAGCGCGCGCTGCTATAAAGACCGGAGACGAAGCCAAAGCAAAAACTGCCTATTCCGAAGTTTCAAAAATAGCAACCGGCGCGCTAGCTGCTGAAGCCTTGTATTACGATGCCTATTTTAAAAATAAAGTGCAACAGTATGAAGCTTCTAATGTTTCCGTACAAAAATTGGCGAAGGATTATTCTGGGTATAAGCAATACGGTGCCAAAGGACTGGTGTTGATGGCAAAGAACTTTTATGCTTTGGGGGATTCATACCAGGCAACCTATATACTGGAAAGCGTTATTAGCAATTTTACAGAGTTCCCGGAAACTGTAAACGAAGCCAAAGCCGAGTTGTCACTCATAAAAAGTGCCGCCTCAAAAACAAATGCTTCGGTAGAAACAGACAAAAATTAATTTTTCCATTCATCATTTCAATAATAACTAATATGAGAACATTCATATCTAAGAATATATATAGACTTTACGAAACTCTTTCCTTCTTCACCCGCCTCCAAGGAGTGACGCAAGGAGAAAGAGGATGGCATTTTAAGGGTGTGTATTTCCTACTCTTCATTTTCCTGTCCTTTTCCACATTTGCCCAGGAAGAAGAAAATATAGGCACCGAAGTTATCAATATTGTAAAGCCTTATACGCCCACCATTAGCGATGCGTTTAAAGTGAAGGAAACACCTGTTTTGAACGATTCGGTAAACACTCCAAAAAAGAAGGTGCAATACCAGATTTTTTCTGTGCCTGTAGCATCAACGTTTACACCTGCAAAGGGAAAAGCGGCTACTGTAGAGAAAGTAAAACCTGTAAAATTGTATGATAATTATGCAACCTTAGGTTTTGGTAATTACACCACTATTTTAGGAGAATTGTACAGCAATTTTCAGATTAGTAGAACCGACAACGCTGGGTTCTTTTTTAGACACAATTCGTCTCAAGGAGAGATTGACGGTGTGCGCCTGGAGAATAAATACTACAACACCCAGTTAGATGGAAATTATACGAGTAGACAGCGCGATGTATCGTATCGTTTGGATGCCGGAGTAAAACATCAGCTCTTTAATTGGTATGGTTTAAATGAAACCTACGACACTGCCAATGATGAATTTATAAATGGCCTGGATGCCCAGCAAACGTATTTTAGCGGAAACGTAGGCGGCAGCATTACGGTGGACGATTCTTTTTTTGAAAAGGTTTCGGCCAACATTCGTTTTTTGAGCGATGCCTATGGTTCTTCAGAATTTAATATAAAAGCGAAGCCAGAGTTTTCATTTCCGTTAACATCTTTCACTTTAAAAGTAGATGGAGATATAGATTATTTAAGCGGTAGTTTTGAAAAAAAATATATAGATGTAGGCCTTGGAGGTATTAATTACAGCCAGTTAAATGCCGGGGTTACGCCATCGTTGGTGTACCTGAACGACGATCTTACCTTGTCTTTGGGAGTAACCGCCATGGCAGGCCTAGATCTTGAAAATAGTGATACCGACTTCTATTTATATCCTCAAATTAATGCTTCCTACCGTTTGGTGGACGAGTTTCTTATTGTATACGGTGGTGCAGATGGCGGATTGACACAAAATAGTTACTACGATTTTAAAGAAGAGAATCCGTATGTGTCGCCTACTTTGTTTATTGCGCCTACGAGCCAGTTGTACAATGGTTTTGGAGGGGTAAAAGGAAAAGTGACTAATTCTATTGGGTATAATTTACGTGCTTCTTACGGAAAAGAAGACAACAAAGCACTCTTTAAAAGCAATCCAGATGGCCAAAGTAATACCAGCATGACCGAAGGCTATGGCTATGGAAACTCATTTCAAGTGGTGTATGACGATGTGAATACCCTTTCTGTTTTTGGTGAGCTAAAGGTGGATGTTTCGGAAACATTCAGTTTGGGAGTGAATGCCGAATTTTTAAGTTATACGACTGATGCCCAACAAGAAGCGTGGAATCTTCCTGAATTAAAAGCGACCTTATTTTCAAATTTCAGTATTACTGAAAAAATATATGGAGGCGCAAGTCTCTTTTATGTAGGAGAACGTCAGGATAATTTTGTGAAGGCTGGAATTTTTGGAACAAACATAAATAGAATAGAAACATTGGATGCGTATCTCGATGCCAATGTACATTTGGGATATCGTGTAAACGAGCGCCTGGCTATCTTCGCCAAAGGGAGTAATTTATTGAGCGACAATTACGAAAGATGGCTCAATTATCCAGTACAAGGCATTCAGGGGTTACTAGGAGCGACCTATAAATTTGACTGGTAATTTCTGAAGTATGCATTTTGAGTGGTAAGCGAGGAATTAATGGATATAAAGAGAAAATAAAAAAGAGAATTATTTTTCTCTTAAGTCACTCTATTTCATTTTGTTGTGTTGAAGGTGTAGGGTGATCGATTTTTAAAAATCTCGATAACTCGTGAAATTCGTGTTATTGCTACGCAACCAAATTTCATTAACTGCGTCTGTTTGTAAATGCGACCAATGAAAAATCTACTTTTACTCTTTTTTTTGGCAACTGTTACTTTAGTTGGTTGTAGTAATGATGACGATAACAGTTCACAAGACCCCTTGGAAGGTTCCTGGAATCTTGTAAGAATTACAGGGGGCATAGCAGGTGTTACAGATTCAATTCCCCCCAATATAATTACGTATAAATTTTTTAATGGTAACCTTACTGTTAAGAATACAAATCCGGAACCAGATTTTTCTTTTCTGGAAACTGGCGAATATAGTTACCAACTCACGATACTAGATACAGAACAGGTCTTGCTCATAGAAAATAGGGATTATCAAGTATTTTCTCTAGAAGCAAATGCATTTGATATTGGAGACCCTTTACCCGTAAATGATGGATTTAATTATGAATTTGAACGCTAAGTTATGAACCATAAAAAAATGCTTTTTATTTTTGCAGGGATTGCTATTGCCCTTATCTCTTTGGGCTTTTTAATAGGTAGTGAAGAACCCTACGCAAGCATCTGGCAAGTAGC
Organism: Rasiella sp. SM2506; assembly: GCF_050859505.1. Classification (GTDB taxonomy): domain Bacteria; phylum Bacteroidota; class Bacteroidia; order Flavobacteriales; family Flavobacteriaceae; genus Marinirhabdus. Next base: position 2,054,481 of record NZ_CP193934.1, read on the forward strand.
TGTTAAATTCTTCCTACTCTCCTTTTTAGTATTTGCCATACAAGCACTATGTTATTTCTTTGGATATCGTATGTATAAAATAGTTTCAAGAGGTAGGTTGTATTAAGCTAAAGTTCCAGAATACCTCATTCTCACCTATATTTTACTCTTTCAGCGAATCGGTTTTTCCTTTTAGCTCTTTCAAAGAATCGGTTTTTTTCCTTTCCTTTAAAAGTTCTATTTTTACGGAAAACCAATCATACATGAAACAGTTCGTTTTTCTACTTTCAGGATTTTTATTTTTAAATTGCGCTCCCGAAAAAATTTCGGCAGACCTTCTCGTTAAAAATGCTACCATTTACACGGTTACCGATGTATTTGAAACTGCAAATGCTTTTGTAGTAAAAGATGGGAAAATCCTAGAAATAGGTCTTAAACCCGAATTAGAATTAAAATACGATCTCAAAAAAACCTATGATGCCAAGGGTGCGACTATTGTTCCAGGCTTGATAGATGCACACGCGCATTTATACAATTTGGGAGTAACGAGACAGCAAGTAGATCTGGTGGGTACCACAAGCTATGATGCCGTTTTAGAACGTGTGAAAACATTTCAGCAAGAAAAAAAGGTATCTTACATTACAGGCCGTGGTTGGGATCAAAACGATTGGGAACATAAAGAATTCCCTACAAAGAAAGAACTGGACTCCTTGTTTCCCGATACCCCCGTAGCACTTACAAGAGTAGATGGTCACGCTATGATCATAAACTCCAAAGCACTAGAACTGGCAGGAATTACAACGAAAACTAAAATGGACGGCGGAGAAGTAGTGCTGGATAGTTTAGGACAACTTACGGGAATTTTAATAGATAGCCCTATGAGTTTGGTTCGTACTTCTATTCCCGCTCCTTCAAAAGAATTTTCTATACAAGCGTTGAAAGATGCTGAAAAAATATGTCTGGAAAATGGCCTTACCACGGTTAATGATGCAGGTCTTAGCCGTAATATCATAGAACTAATTGACAGTCTTCAACAAGCCGATGTACTTAAAATTAAAGTATACGCTATGGTGAGTAATACCGAAGATAACCTGGCTTATTTTCTAAAAAAAGGAATTATTAAAACAGATAGATTGCATGTGCGTTCGGTAAAAGTATATGCAGATGGTGCTTTGGGTTCCAGAGGTGCAGCGCTTCGGAAATCGTATAGTGATAAGGAGAATCATTTTGGTGCCATGATTACGCCTTCGGATAGTCTGGAGCAATTGGCAGTGCGTTTAGCAAAAGCAGGATACCAAATGAATACGCATGCCATTGGAGATTCTGCAAATATTTCGGTATTGCGAGCATACAAAAAAGCACTAGTAAATTATCCGGACGCCCGTTGGAAAGTTGAACACGCCCAGATTGTAACTCCTGTAGATTTTGATATATTTTCAAAAAACATCATTCCTTCCATTCAGCCAACCCATGCCACTAGCGATATGTATTGGGCCGAAGATAGAGTGGGGAGTGAGCGTATACAAGGTGCGTATGCTTACAAAACATTACTGGATAGAGCAGGTATTGTAGTTTTGGGGACAGATTTTCCTGTGGAACAGGTAAATCCAATGCACACTTTTTATAGTGCTGTAGCCCGTAAAGATTTAAAAAACTATCCAGAGGGTGGTTTTAGAATGGAAGATGCGCTAACACGAGAAGAAACTTTAAAAGGAATGACTACCTGGGCTGCATATTCAAACTTTGAGGAAGGCGAAAAAGGGACCATAGAACCTGGAAAAGCGGCAGATTTCACCATACTAGACAGAAATATCATGGAAGTCCCGGCAGATAGCATCCCGAAAATAAAAGTATTGGCTACCTTTATTAATGGTGAAATGGTATTCAGCGAAAAATAGAAATTTATAGTTTCAGCGTATCAAAATTTTATTTTAATGGCTATTTTCCTCCTTTAGCCCGCAAATCTGCTAAACAAAGTGCGTCTAATTTTGGAATGTCAGAATCCATAGGGTCGGGAATTGTACTAGGGATAGTGCTCGCAAAGAACATTAAACAGTCCTCCACAACACAGTGTTTGTTATTATCTGGATCTTCGTGGTCTGTATGAATATCGTCATTTAGAATATTCACTAAACCAAATAAGTGGCCAAATTCGTGTCTTAACGTGGTAGCTTCCACTAAAAATCTATCTACTTCCAAACCCTGCAATGTTTCTTGATATATTACCAGAGACGTATTTCTATACGCCGTCCCTAATGTCACAGTAGAGCCTGTATCTGAAGATGCATTCCCATTGGCAAAAAATACGTAAATCGCAATTTGGTCGTCTGTAGTATATTGGGTGCGGTTTGCCGTTTCAATGTCTCTTATTTCCTGTGTACTGAAAGGTTCACCATCTGGTGGAGCAATTACAGTTTCTACAATACTAATGCCTCCTGGTTTCGTAATACGCTCATTCAAAAACTGTCTGAAGTTATCGATAGTACGCTGCTCTGGTCTAAAGCCGTTGCTATATACTATTTCTACCACAAGACTTTTATAAATATCGTCAGACAAAATATCCTCGGCAGATTCGCCCAAACCTAATAGATTTTCAGTTTTTGAATCGTCTAAAGGGGAGTCATCGTCTTTTTTACAAGAAGCAATAAGTATAAGAATAGAAAATAAGAGTAGGAATTTGGAAAAATAAGTCTTCATATATGTATTTAGTAATTTTAGCAAACATAACGCAAATATGCGATTATGAACAAATGGTGTCTTTTTTTAACGCTTTTTTTATCAGTTTCGTTTATAGTTGAATGCTACTTCCAAAACTTTTTCCTTTTTTAGGGATGAAATTTTGTAGCTATAAAATATTGATGTGTGTAAGCCTGGCTAAATAATCGAAGTTTTTACCTCTTTTAACAATTTCAAATGTAAATTCGTTTGCTTCGGCTAATTTTTGAAACAAGGTTTCGTGAAGGTATAACCAAGGAAATGGTGCTGAAGTCTCACCCTTATACCTCATGGTGAATTCCAACTCGCCATAATACCGCTGCTGCGGCACCCAAATGCTACCATCTTCATTACGGTCGTACATATATTGCAGATCGCTGGAGTCTATGAGTAGTTGTCCTTTAGGAGCTAAAATGCTTTTTAAATGCTGAAGGTATTCTGTTGTTTTTTCAACCGTTTCAAAAATTCCAGTACCATTCATTAGGAGTAAGATGGTGTTAAAGGTTTCTTCAGTTACCTCTAAAATATTTGCTTGTACAGCGTTTTGAATCCCACGGGCTTTGGCGACTTTAATAGCACCTTCTGAAATATCTATAGCTTTTACTTGCAATTCTTTTTCTTGCAACCAGAGAGAATGGCTACCGGCACCGCATCCCACGTCCAGAATTTTTCCCTGGCATTCTTTGAGCGCACGTTGTTCTAGTTTGGGCATTTCAGAAAAACTTCGATAGAGATAGGGAAGGGGAAGCGTATCGTCTTCACTAATGTTTGTAGTGGTGATGATGTCTTCGGTATAGTTTCCGTTGTGGTAGTCCAGAAGTGCTCTTCCTAGAATATCGGTCATTTGGTGAAATGGTTAGTTAGTGAATTGGTGAATTGGTTTTATAGTTATTCAACTTTTAAAAATCATAAATCATAAATCATAAATCATAAATCGTAATTTGTACTTTTGTACAATGGAAGAAATCCTCCAACAACTCCCACAAAAAGCCAAAGATACGCATACGGAGAACAAAAAGTTTTTCGCAAAGCTGAAGAAAAGGCCACCGAAACATTTGGATTCGCTTATGCAGGAACTGCACGATGCCGAGTTTGAGCGTACCGATTGCCTTAGCTGTGCCAATTGTTGTAAAACGACCGGACCTTTGTTTACAAATAAGGATGTGGAACGCATTTCAAAACATTTCCGGATGAAGCCACAACAGTTTATACAAACCTATTTACAAGTAGATGAGGATAATGACTACGTGCTGCAAAGTGTGCCCTGCACATTTTTAGGAGCCGATAATTACTGCAGTATTTACGACGTGCGTCCCAAAGCGTGTAGCGAATTTCCACATACCGATAGAAAGAAATTTCAGCAAATCTCTAATCTTACCTTAAAGAATGTAGCTATTTGCCCTGCAGCGTTCAATATTGTGGAGGAAATGAAGAGACGGGTGACTCAGTAATTCAGTGGCAGTAGGCAGAAAAGTGTCTCCTATGTAGTAAAGTTATATCTTCTTAAGAGTTCATAATATATCTACTCATATAATAAATATCCCTTTCGCATCTTCTCATAAGCCTTCAGCCCTTCCTGCCACGTTTTTTTAATTTCGCGGGCGGTATAGCCTTGTTCAATTTGCTCTTGTAATGTTTCGGTACCTGCAAGCTTGGTAAAAAATGAATTAAAGAAGTCTTTTTTCTTTCCGTTGGCAACATAGGCTTCAATAAGCCAATCCAAATTGAGACTCTCCAGTTGTGGATAGTTACGTAAGTCTTTTCCATGGCACACTTCACCTTTAAACTTAGGGCTTTTTGAGCCTTCGTTGGATTGTGGGGTGAAGGTGAAATCATAAAATCGCTCTGGTAGAGACGGAGCCCCAAAAACTTGGAATTGCATATTGGTTCCGCGACCCGCACTCACAAAAGTTCCTTCAAAAAAGCATAGGCTAGGGTAGAGGGAAATAGCAATAGTATTAGGTAAATTGGGTGATGGATTTACAGGCAACGAATAAGCTGTTTTATGAGTGTATCCTTCATTTTTAATTATGGTAATGTCGCAAGTTACCCCATTGGCCAACCATTTTTCACCATTAATCATTTGGGCATATTCGCCAATAGTCATTCCGTGTACCACAGGAACAGGATGCATGCCCACAAAACTAGCGTGTTTTGGTTCTAATATGGGGCCGTCAATATAATGTCCGTTGGGATTGGGACGATCTAAAATAAGCAAGGGAATACCTTGCTCGGCACAAGCTTCCATTACATAGTGCAAGGTAGAAATATAGGTGTAAAACCTGGCACCTACATCCTGAATGTCGAACACCATAATATCAATACCTTCCAATTGCGCTTTGGAAGGTTTTTTGTTATTTCCGTAGAGAGAAATAATAGGCAAACCTGTTTGGGTATCTATGCCATCTTTCACCACTTCACCAGCATCTGCCGTACCTCTAAAGCCGTGTTCAGGTGCAAAAACTTTCGTAATAGTAATAGCATTCGTACTCATATAATCTACGATATGCGTCTTTATAATTTTATTATTTCCAGGTTGACCTTCCTCGAAAGTGGCAAGATTTTCTATAATTACACTGGTTTGGTTTGCTACTACGCCTACTTTTTTATTGTTCAATAACGGAAAGTACACACCAGGTTGTTCAGCTCCTGTGATAATATTGTTGTTCAAGCTGCCTACTTCTTCTAGAGACCCAACTTCCATTTCTAGCAGGGTTTTCTTTTTAGCTCTGTCTTTATCACGCTGTGCATCGGCTGTAATAGCTTCTCCTACTTGTATGATATCGTTTAGGGTACCTTCATCTCCTTCGTTAGTTTCAGTGTAGGTACTTCCGCAGGAAAAAAATGCAAGAGATAAGATTAATATGGTATTTTTGAAGAGTACTAACCGCATAATTTTATTTGTGAATTTCGAATTTTTCATCGCTCGGCGCATCATCGCTGCCAAAGACCATAAAAGTAGTATTTCGGGGCCAATAATAAAAATTGCCATCACAGCAATTGCGCTCGGGATAATTATGATGCTGGTAAGTGTTGCCACCAGTATGGGATTGCAAAAAAAAATTCGCGAAAAAGTTTCAGCTTTTAATGGCGATATTATTATTACCAACTACGATACCAACCAAAGCAACGAGTCTCAAATACCTATTAGTAAAAATCAAGACTTTTATCCCAATTTCACGCAAGTAGAAGGGATAAAACACATACAAATTACCGCTCAAAAAGGCGCAGTTATCAGAACCGAAAAAGATTTTGAGGGCATTGTTGTAAAAGGCGTAGGAAGCGATTATAACTGGCAGTATTTTGAAGAATTTTTACGGGAAGGAAGACTCCCGAACTATACCGAAGCCGCTTTAAATGAAGAGGTCTTAATTTCAGAATACCTCGCCAATCGATTAGACTTAAAACTTAATGACAAGGTAGTTACCTTTTTTATGCAAGAAGGGAACACTCAAAAAGCACGTCCGCGTGGGTTTGATATTGTGGGGATTTACAATAGCGGTTTTCAGCAATTTGATGAGCAATACCTTATTGCCGATATACGTCACATCCAGTTCCTTAATAAATGGGAAGAAGACCAGATTGGTGCTTTTGAAGTGTTTGTAGACGATTTTGACAGCATAGATGCTATTGGTGGACAGGTGTATAAAACCATAGATAGTGAGTTGGACTCGGTGACTATTCGCCAGAAATACGGGTCTATTTTTGAATGGATCGATCTGTTCGATTTTAATACCTATCTCATTATTGGGATTATGATTTTGGTGGCAGGTATTAATATGATTACCGCTTTGCTCGTCCTAATTTTAGAGCGCACCCAAATGATTGGAATTCTAAAAGCCATGGGGAGCAGCGATTGGAGCGTCCGGAAGATATTTTTGTACAACGCCATGTATTTAATTGTAGTTGGGCTGTTTTGGGGAAATGTTATTGGCTTAGGACTGTTGTTAGCACAAAAATATTTTAAACTTTTCCCTTTAAATCCAGATACCTATTATGTAACCGAAGCTCCCGTGTATTTGGATATGGGCTATATTCTGGCGTTGAATGTAGGCACCTTCTTGTTGTGTTTGGTAATGTTGCTAGTTCCTAGTTATATTATTGCCAAGATTTCTCCAGTGAAGGCGATTCGATTTGAGTGAAACAATTTTTCTTTTAAATGGGGGTTGTTTTATTTGTCTCCAAGAAAACGTTGTTCCATTTCCTGTGAGGTGGTTTTGCCTTTTCTTGTGAAGTTCTTCCAATTAAGTTACAAAAAAGCATAGAGTTAGAATGATTGTTTTTAGAATAGTCACTTACATCAATAATTTATAGGAAAATTAAAGATTTTTTGTATTAAGGTTTTACCTTTTTTGTAATGTGGTTGCTTATTTCTACAAATTAATTTTTTTCAAATTGAAAATTATAATTATTATTTACTAAAAATACAACTTTTGGTTAAAATCAATGATAGATAAAGTTAAAGTCTTGAATGCTAGCAATTGTTTAAGTTAAAAGAAAATTAAATTCTTAAAAAAGTTAAAGGTAATATACTGCGTGGTGGTTTTTATTTTTTTTTTTTTTTCTTCGCAGAGTATTTCAAAAGTTGCGCAACTTTATATGTATTAACTAACAATTATTAATTTTTAAAATTTACTTTATGAAAACAATATCATACTTTTTTTCGTTTTTAATTTTATTCCCAACTTTATACTCTTGCGCTAAAGAAACAGAGATTTCTGAAAAATACGAGTTAACAATTATAGATGTCAGTCAATTTCAAAATTCAACATCAAGAGTTGCGAGTACGACATATAATCCACTTCTTTCATTACCTACATATCCAAATAACGGAGCTTTTGTTACTTTACAAAATTGGAAGAATGATGAAGGAATTAATGTTAACTATCCTAATACAATATCTCCAATGATGAATAATGATTATTGGACTAACTATAATATTATTGAGGATATGAATATTTTTACTAGTGCTGAACTTAATGTTATAAATTCTTTAGCCAATGACATTCAAGCTGGATTTAGTGTACAAGCATCGGTGAATAACTTTCAGAATGATATACAAAATCTCCCTTATTATGCACAAAAGCAAAATATGTTTAACGCTATAGCGAATGGACTATTAATGTTAGATAATGCATTTCCTGGCCAATATTTCCAAAATCGAAATCCTTGTGCCAGAGCAACAGTTGGATTAGTACTTGCTTTTGCAGGTCTTTGCGTTTCTGGTGCGACGGTAGTTGGTGCTGCAGTTGGTGCTGCTGGTTTTATTTGGGCTTCAGCTGAAATGGGTAATGCATGTAAAAGATAGAATATGATTAAAGTTAAAAGAATATACATTTTCGTATTATTTATCATCGTTTTAATGTTCTTGGGATTACAAATAGCTAATTTAAGGGATGTTAATTTTGAAGATGGTGGTAACTTATTTTGGAAATTATCTCCAATTTATGCACCAATCTTAACTAGTCTTGCCCTATTTTATGTGCTTTACATAAATAAAAAAAGATAATCCTTTTTAACAAATGAAGAAATGACCTGCAACCGAAAAATCGTTGCAGGTCTTTGTTCTTCATCGTACCTTTGCACCTTCAAAATATCCTATGAAATACGCAAAGAACATCCTAGAAACTATTGGTAACACGCCTTTGGTAAAAATAAACAAGTTAGCCGAAGAAATCCCAGCATTGGTACTTGCTAAATACGAAACTTTTAACCCAGGTAACTCGGTAAAAGACCGTATGGCTGTGCAGATGATTGATGACGCCGAAGCAGATGGCAGCCTTAAGCCTGGCGGAACCATCATTGAAGGAACTTCTGGTAATACAGGAATGGGACTTGCCCTGGCCGCGATTGTAAGAGGCTATAAGATGGTATGCGTTATTAGCGACAAACAGAGTAAAGAAAAGGTTGATATTTTAAAAGCCGTGGGAAGTAAAGTGATTGTGTGCCCAACTAATGTTGCACCAGAAGACCCGCGAAGTTATTATTCCACCTCAAAACGGTTGGCTGAAGAAACACCAAACAGTTGGTATGTAAATCAGTATGACAATCCAAGCAACGCCAAAGCACATTATCTAAGTACAGGCCCGGAAATCTGGGAACAGACCGATGGTAAAGTAACGCATTTTGTAGTAGGTGTAGGAACCGGCGGAACCATTAGTGGTGTGGGAAAATACTTAAAAGAACAAAACCCAGACATAAAAATTTGGGGAATTGATACCTACGGAAGTGTTTTTAAAAAATACCACGAGACAGGAATTTTTGACGAAAACGAAATCTACCCGTACATTACTGAAGGAATAGGAGAAGATATTTTACCGAAAAATGTGGATTTCTCTATCATAGATGGGTTTACGAAGGTAACCGATAAGGATGCAGCTATTTATACCCAGAAACTAGCGAAAATTGAAGGGATGTTTTTGGGGAATTCGGCAGGGTCTGCTATGAAAGGACTGCTTCAGCTAAAAGAACATTTTACTAAAGATGATGTGGTAGTGGTTCTTTTCCACGATCACGGAAGTAGATACGTTGGCAAAATGTTTAACGATGAATGGATGAAAGAACGCGGATTTGTAGAAGACGAAATAACCGTAGCCAGCGACCTTATAAAAGACCATGCAGACAAACCTTTAGTGACGGTACGTACCGAAGAATTGGTAAGCCATGCTATTGAGCGTATGAAAGCTTATAAAATCTCACAAATCCCTGTAGAAGACACCACTGGGTTTGTAGGGGCTTTAGATGAAACCGATTTACTTCGGAAATATTTAGACAACAAAGACGTAGCAAATCTTCCTATTAAAGAAGTAATGCACAAGGCGTTTCCAATCGTTCAAAAAAATACATCTATTGAAGAAGTTTCAAAACTGATTCATAAAGAGAACAATGCTGTACTGGTAGACTTGGGAGATGGAAAATACCACATTATTACGAAGCACGATATTATTAGTGCATTGTAGCCTTTTGTTGTTAAAACATCTTAGTTAAGATTAAGTAATTTGCATTTCATGAAATATAAGGGTTGGATTCTCCTCTTTTTTGTAACGTCAATTGGCTTTTCTCAAAATGTAGTAATAACACAAAGCGCAACAAATGTATCCTTGTATCATACAGAGGTATTTTTGTTAAACGATGCAGATAACCGTCTTGTTTTTGTTCAGAAAAATAAGAAGGATATCCATATTACTCTTTATGGAGTGAATTTTGAACCGGGCGATCAATTTGTCCTAGCTGAGGTTTTAGATGCTAATCAGCAAATGTTACTTTCCTCTGTTTATGATAATAAACTGGCCATCCTAACAGGAAATTCCAGTAGAAAAAAACTCACAGCGCTGCATATAGATTTAGATACTAAAAAAGTTCTGTCAAAGACTGAACTTCCAAAGTTGAGAGGAGAAGGGTTGTTGCAAACTTATTTTTATGAGGGAAGCCATTATATTCTTTCGGTAAGTCTAGATAGTGAGGTACTGTTTTTTCAGAAGATTGGACCAGAAGGTGTTATTAAGAAGGAAACTTTTGATTTGTCATCCTACACTTTCAAAACAAAAACAAGTAAAAATGAAAGTTTAAAATACCTGTTTAACTATGCGGCCCCAGATCTTCAAAAAATCAACGATACATTTCCGTACACGCTTTTACAAACATCTTCCAAATGTAAGAGTTACCAACTAGATGATCGTATACAAATTACATTGGATCATGATGTTTCAAAAACTATGATTTTGGAAATTGACCTTCCGGAAATGACGTTTGAAATGGTAGAAATTGAAAAGCCATTATTAACAAAAGGTACTTCTGGAAATTCCAATAGTTTACTCCATGGTGGACGTATGTATCAATTGATAATGGATACTAATGAAATGATATTGGAGGTAAAGGAAAGCGCAACACTACAATCACTTTACACCTACAGGGTAGGAGCCGACGAAGAAATAGTTATTAAAAATACACCTATCATTTTGGAAGGAGCGGCCTATGCAAGCAAGAGAAAATTAGGTAAGACACAACAGTTTTTAAGAAAGGTTTCAAATTCCAATCCAGCAATTTCAGTACATCAACTAGAGGATCAGTTGCAGGTGGTTTTAGGAGGAAGTGTGCAAATGGCATCTGGTATAAGCGATTTTGGTGGTACAATGCTTCTCACGCATTTTAGTTCAATTCCACAGATACTTTCAACCAATGAAAATGCTCGTACTACTTATATTCAATGTTTATTCGATGAAGATTTTAAACACCTTGATGGGAGTATTGTGCAGACAGTGTTTGATAAAATAGAGCGTTATCATACCGAAAGTGATCTAAAAAAAGAAACCTTAGAAACGATTGTTGATTTTAATGAAAGTTACATCTACGTTGTCTTGCAGGATGATGAATATCGATTTGTGAAGTTTGACAAATAGGTGTAGAGGAAATTAGTATACACTAGATAGCATTTTTTTAGTATCTTTACTAGGCTGAAATTCATTCAGTTACAGCTCCCCGCTTTTTACTACCATGAGAGAAGATTTTCTGCATTATGTGTGGAAGTATCAAAAGTTCAGCACCTCAAATCTCCATACTGTTACCGGGGATGAGGTGGTGGTGATACATCCGGGACAGCATAATTTTAATTCGGGGCCAGACTTTTTTAATGCGCAATTAAAAATTAAGGATCAATTGTGGGCAGGCAATGTAGAGCTACATATTAAATCCAGCGATTGGTATGCGCACGGGCACGAGATAAATGATGCGTATAACAGCATTATTCTACACGTAGTTTGGCAGCACGATACCGATGTTTTTAATAAAAACCAAGAACCTTTCGATACGCTTCAGCTAAAAAAATACATTGATAAAGCTGCTTTACATAGTTACAAAACCCTTTTCTCAACCGAGCAAAAATGGATTAATTGTGAAAAACAATTTCATACTGTAGATGCGTTTATAATAGAAAATTGGCTGGAGCGATTGTACCTGGAACGATTACAGCAAAAATCTGAACAGATCCTTCAGCAACTAGCTCAAAATAATAATCACTGGGAAGCACTGCTATTTCAAATGCTTGCAAAAAATTTCGGCCTAAAGGTGAATGGGGAATCGTTTTTTAGTATTGCGAATTCGTTGGATTTTTCGGTGCTACAAAAATGCAGAACGAATATCTTCGACCTGGAAGCCTTGTTGTTTGGTCAGGCAGGCTTGCTCGAGAAAGAGCCGACCGATGAATATTTCAAAATCCTTCAACAGAAATACATCTATTTGGCGCATAAATTTCAATTAAATACTACTTCGGTCATTGCTCCCAAATTCTTTCGATTACGTCCGCCCAATTTTCCAACAATTAGATTGTCTCAGCTAGCTGTTTTGTATGTAGATAAAGCCCATTTATTTTCAGCAATTCTCCATGCAAAAACAAAAGAGGAGTATTACGAAATTTTAAACTGTAACGCTAGCAGCTATTGGAATACGCATTTTAATTTTGGTGTTTCAGCCACCAAAAGAGGGAAGGGGCTTACCAAAAAGTTTATGGACTTGTTGCTTATAAACACTGTGATTCCTATAAAATTTTGTTATGCACAAAATCAAGGAAAGGATATTTCAGAAGAGTTGATGGAACTAGCGGCGTCAATTTCTAAAGAGGAAAACACCATTGTTAACCGCTTTAATAGTTTGCTACCCATTGCAAAGCATGCTATGGATAGTCAGGCTTTGCTGCAGCTTAAAAATAGCTATTGCGATCCAAAAAAATGTTTGGATTGCGCTGTAGGGAATTCTCTTTTAAATAGGGGGTAAACTGTAGTACTTAATCAAAATTTCCCTAATTTGCGGGTATGCTTACGCTGGTATATAAAATACGCTATTATTTTGAGAAACATGGCTTCTATGTGTCTTCCCGCCTGGCAGATAGACTCGGGATGCGGGTTAAGAGCGTTCGGTTGTTTTTTATCTATGTGTCTTTTGCTACGCTTGGAATTTGGTTTGCTGTCTATTTAACGCTAGGTTTTTTACTTAAGTTGAAAGACTTAGTATATACCAAACGTACATCGGTTTTTGACTTATGAGAAGACTATTCAAATCAAAGTTAACCCTGGCAGTCACGCTACTGCTCATTATCTTTTCGGTAGGTGTTTTGGGATATAAAATACTATCTGAATATTCCTGGGTAGATGCATTTTATATGACTGTGATTACGATTACAACCGTAGGTTATGGAACTATTAGAGACTTGTCGCCAAGTGAAAAACTGTTTACCTCTGTATTAATTATTTGCAGTATTTTTATTGTAGGGTATGCTTTCAGTGTGATTACCGAGTACCTTCTTAGCAAAAACAACATTGGTAACTTTAAAAGAAAAAAAGTGCAACAAAAAATAGATGTTTTAAAAGACCATATTATTGTTTGTGGGTATGGAAGAAATGGTAAACAAGCCGTGCATAAGTTAGAAGCCTACAAGAAAGAATATGTTGTTATTGAAATGAATGAACAAATTGTGACTCATGAACAGGAGGGAGGGAAGCTTTTTATTGAAGGCAACGCTGTAGAAGACGAAGTGCTATTACAGGCAGGTCTTGAAAGAGCCAGTACTTTAATTTGTGCACTTCCAAGTGATGCCGATAATCTTTTTGTAGTACTTTCAGCACGACAACTTAAAAAGGATTTAAAAATTATTAGTCGCGCAACCGAAGAAACTAGCTTTCAGAAATTAAAATTGGCGGGTGCAGATAACGTGATTTTGCCAGACAAAATAGGAGGAGACCATATGGCCAATTTGGTGGTAACGCCAGACTTGGTCGAATTTTTAGACAACCTTTCGGTTTCGGGAAGTGCAGATAGTATTAATGTGGAACAAATCCCGTTTGAAAAAGTTTGCCCTAATGGAATCGAACAGGCCATCGAATTATTGGACATTAGAAGAAAAACAGGTTGCAGCATTATTGGCTACAAAGCACCTAATGGGAATTACATAGTGAATCCGGAACCTTCTTTAATCGTCGAAAAAGACTCCAAACTTATTCTAATTGGGAGACCAGAACAAATTGAGAGTCTCAAAAATATCTATAATGTTTAAGAGAATGTTAACTTTTTAACGGCGAAAATTTGAAATCTGCCGTTTTTTTTAGCATCTTGCTCGTTCTTAAAATTTAAATTCAATCAAAAACCAAATTATGAAGAAATTTCTTCTTTCTCTATTTACCCTATTAGTCCCAATACTAACTTTTGCGCAAGATGCAGAAGAAATAGGTTTGGATCAAAAAATAGATCAGGCCTTTCAGCCTATATCCGATTTCTTTTCGGCTGTAATTTTCTTTGAGATAGCACCAGACACGCCATTTGTTATCGTGTTATTAGTATTAAGTGCTTTATTTTTTACGTTGTATTTCGGTTTTCCTAACATTCGTTTTTTCGGAAAAGCAATTAATACCGTTCGTGGAAAATATGAAGATATAGAGAAGTTTGGCGCTAAAGAGCTGTATGGTGAAGGTGGTATAGCACAGGGACAGGATATGAACAAGGTTGAAAGTATCGATAAGCACCTAGAGACTGTGGACGAACTTGCCATAGATGGAGATATTAAAGATACTATTAGAGATGAGAGTAGCGATGGTGAAGTTTCTCACTTTCAGGCATTGGCAACTGCAGTTTCTGGTACCGTAGGTAATGGTAACATTGCCGGGGTAGCGTTAGCAATTGCTTTAGGGGGTCCGGGAGCAACCTTCTGGATGATTATATGTGGGTTATTGGGGATGAGCACAAAATTTGTAGAGTGTACCTTAGGAGTTCAATACCGAGATGTGGGTGAAGATGGAACTATTTATGGAGGGCCTATGTACTACCTAAGCAAGGGATTAAAAGAACGTGGCTTTGGAATGTTAGGTAAAATTGCTGCGGTAATTTTTGCCATTTTTTGTATTGGAGGTTCTTTTGGTGGTGGAAACGCTGCACAGAGTAATCAGGCAACTATTGTGATAAAAGAAATGTTTGACTGGAACAGTACAGCTGCAGGAGCAATTGTAGGTATTGTATTGGCCATTTTAGTAGGGATCATTATTATTGGTGGTATTAAACGTATTGCTAAGGTGACCGAAAAAGTAGTGCCGCTAATGGCAGTGCTATACATATTATGTTGTTTGTTTATCATTTTTAGTAACTTCTCATTAATTGACGATGCGATTGGCCTGATTGTTCAGGAAGCATTTAATCCAACTGCTATTGGAGTAGGAAGTTTAATAGGAGTGTTGTTAGTAGGATTTAAAAGAGCAGCGTTTTCAAACGAAGCAGGAGCAGGTTCAGCTTCAATTGCGCATTCAGCTGTAAAGACAAAATATTCGGCTTCTGAAGGTCTAGTGGCCTTGTTAGAACCTTTTATTGATACGGTTGTAATTTGTACGATGACAGCCTTAGTAATTATTATCTTTAATTTTGGTGGCTACTTTGAGTACGGAGATGCTACTGGAGCTGGAATGGTAGTAATTGACGGAATTTCTTACGAAGGTGCTGGTATTACCGCAAAAGCATTCGCAGAATATATTCCATATTCTAATGTATTCTTAACCATCGCAGTAGTGTTATTTGCAGTTTCCACAATGATTTCTTGGTCTTATTACGGGCTACAATCTTGGAAGTTCTTATTCGGAAGAGGTAGAGCTGCAGATATGACTTATAAGCTTTTATTCTTATTATTTGTGGTAATTGGTGCAGCAGCAAGTATGGGTTCTATCTGGGCATTCTCGGACGCAATGATTTTTGCAATGGTATTCCCTAATATGATAGGTCTTTTCTTCTTGTTTCCAGTTGTGAAAAAACAATTGAACCGTTACCTAGATGCCATTAAACTGAAACGTGACGCCATAGAATAGAGAATAGCAAACAGACAACTCCCCTTTTTTAATTTAAAAAGGAGCGTTATGTCCAAAAATAATTTAAAATCCCACTTTAGGTTTGCCAAAAGCGAACAGAGTGGGATTTTGCTTTTTGCAGCCATTATCATTACATTATTGAGCGTTTATTTTTTTGTAGCGTTTGAAACGGAAGAAGCCTTAGATACTTCTTCTGCTGAAGTACTGCTGAAACAAAAACAGATAGATTCGCTGCGCCTTGTTGAAATGGAAGCTCGTACCCCGAAACTATATCCTTTCAATCCAAATTTCATCACAGACTATAAAGCATATACACTTGGAATGCCAACCGAAGCTTACGATAAATTGCAACAATTTCGGAAGGAAGACAAATGGATCAATAGCATATCCGATTTTAAACGTGTAACGGGAGTTTCGGATGTATGGCTGGATAGCATGTCACCGTATTTCAAATTTCCAGAATGGGTCACCCATCCTAAGACGAAATCTAACTATACCTCCAAGTTTGTAGATTTTAATACAGAAAAGTCTTTCAGCCAGAAAATAGATTTAAATACAGCCACGACCGATGAATTGCAACAAATTTCAGGAATAGGAACAGCCTTGAGTGAACGTATTGTTAACTATCGAAATACATTAGGCGGGTTTACAGACGATGTGCAATTGTACGAAGTGTACGGATTATCACCACAAGTTGTGGAACGAACCAAAAATTTATTTACAGTAAAAACCCCTAAGCCCCTAGAGAAACTGAACATAAATAAAGCCTCGGCATCCGACTTGGCCACCATTCCCGGAATTAGTTTCGACTTAGGAAAAAGGATGTGGGAATTTGTAAAACTACGGGAGGGAATTAAGTCACTGGAAGAGCTTGAAAAAATTGAAGGCATCACTGCCAACAAAATACAGCGATTTCAATTATATTTGTTTGTTGAATAAATTTTTATGAAGGTCTTACAAAACGCTTCAGAAAATATTCCAAACCCCAAAAATTCAAAACAAACAAGATGAGCGTATATTTTACCGAAGAGCACGATTTTTTCAGAAAAAGTTTTAAAGATTTCCTTCAAAAGGAAGTAGTCCCACATATTGAAAAGTGGGAGAAAACGGGCCATATAGAACGTTTTATATGGGAAAAATTTGGTGAAATGGGTTATTTTGGAATCAACTATCCAGAGCAGTATGGCGGGTTGGATTTAGATTTGTTTTACACCGTTATCTTTTTGGAAGAATTACAGAAAGTAAATTCAGGCGGATTTGCAGCAGCTATGTGGGCACACGCTTATCTGGCACAGACGCATTTAAATAAAGAAGGAAACCACGAGCAAAAAGAAAAATATTTAGCGCCTAGTATCACAGGAGAAAAAATAGGGTGCTTATGTATTACCGAACCTTTTGGAGGAAGTGATGTTTCTGGAATGCGCACTACGGCCGTGAAAAAAGGAAATACGTATGTCATCAACGGGTCTAAGACCTTTATTACCAATGGCGTGTATAGCGACTATTTAATTGTAGCTGCCAAAACATCGCCAGAGTTAGGGAATAAGGGGATCAGTATTTTTGTGATGGACCGTGATACACCAGGTATCTCTGCTACAAAGCTAGATAAATTAGGGTGGAGAGCAAGTGACACAGGTGAAATAGCCTTCGATAATGTAGAGATCCCTATCGAAAATTTAATGGGTGAGGAGAATAAAGGTTTCCCGTATATTATGCAACACTTTGCCTTAGAGCGCCTCATTATGGGAATAAACTCACACGCGCGAAGTGAATGGGCGCTGGACTACACTATTGAATATATGAAAGAACGTGTGGCGTTTGGAAAATCCATTTCGAAGTTTCAGGCATTGCGTCATAGAATTGCCCAAATGGCTTCCGAAAATGAGATGTGCAAAACATTTAATTATGTTACAGCACAGCGTCTGGATCAAGGGGAATATGTGGTGAAAGAAGCAACCATGTCAAAATTAATTTCAACCAAAGTTGCAGATGAAATAGCCTACGATTGTGTTCAGATGCTTGGTGGTTACGGCTATATGGAAGAATATCCGCTGGCAAGAAATTTACGTGATAGCAGGCTAGGGCCTATTGGAGGGGGAACTTCCGAGATTCTACGTGAGATTATCTCCAAAATGGTGATTGAAGGTAAAAATTACAAGCCCGCTACATAACCATTTCCATCCTATGGCGTTATTTGGGAAAGAAACATTCAGATTTAATGAATGACCTTATGAAATGCCTAATATCAATTAATAAATCAATAGAAGATGTAAACGGGGCATTCCATCTTTCTATGTATTAAATATAGTGTAAAGATGAAATTTCAATCCATCAGATTATTTAGTGTACTAGGTGTTTTATGCTGTTTTATAAGTGCAAAAGCCCAAAAGGAAATCTCCAACACTGTTGTAGATTTTACAACGCAAATGCCCATAGAGAGTGCCAGCGTTTATATTGAAAATACAACAATTGGTACCGTAACAAATACAGATGGAAAGTTTTTATTATCTGTGCCAGACGAGCATCGTAGCGATACGTTGGTGGTTTCTTCCATTGGATATAAAAGTTTTCGTACGCCCATTAATGATTTTGATGAAACCTTCAGTATTTATTTGGAAGAAGATGTAGCCTCGTTAGACGAGGTGCTTATTGTTGGTTCTACAAGACCTAAAACAGGGAATGACATCGTAGTTAAAGCGCTCGGAAAACTGGAGAGCAACCTGCCAAAACAAGCGTATCTTCTAAAAGGATTTTTACGACACAAAGAACGTAACAAAAAAGAATACAAGTGGCTAATTGAAAGTGCCATCACACTCTATGATTCCAGTTACGCCGCAGGCGCCGAAGAGTTTCTAAAAATTAACGTAGACGAAAACCGAAAAAGTTATGACTTACGTGATGTAGATAGCTTGTTTTCATACTATACGTATTTAAAAAATACAAGACGAATGGATTTGAAATCCCGACAAATGCGTCGTGATACCATACAAACTTCTTCTTTGGTGAATGCTATAAAATGGAATGATGAGCGTATAAATGGGTTGGACAACCTTTTTAAAGGACGTTTAAACCTAGTGCGGAACTCGAACAATATAGGAGCACTTTTTGGGAAAAACGTGTTGGAAAAACATCAATTTAGATTGGATACGGTTTTGGTGGACGACGGTCGGAAAATCTACAAAATTGAAATTGATCAAGGCGAAGATTTTGCTGGATTAAACACCCCGGGGATTTTTAACGAAGGTTTTGCCCCCAAAGGATGGATTTATATTTACTGGGACAACTACGCTATAAAAAAGGTGGAATATGAATTGATAGCAGCTTCAGATGTGCAGAAAAAACGTAGCAGAAGCCTTTTTGGAACCACACTTAACCACAAATTGGTAATTACCTACAAAGAGTTTGAAGATAAAATGTACCCGAGCTATATCTATTATGAAACGCCTAAGTTGGTGAATATTGGCGATCGGTCTTCAGATAAATTATACAAAGAGACCGATAAGCTAAAAGAGGAAGAAGAGGAACAGTTCTACTATACAACCCAAGAAATACTATTTACTGAAATCATCCAAGACCCCATGGAGGTAAAGCAAGAACTTACAACCTCGCAATGGTCTGAGGATATATTTCTCGCGCGACCCTATAATAAGGAATTCTGGAAAAACTACAACGTCTTGTTGGAGAGCAAAGAAGAAGAGAAACTTATCATGGATTTGAGCCAGCGGGCTTCTTTGTTTAAACAATAGATCAATTTACGACGTACCAGTAACAATTTTTGATGTGCGATTCTTACATAGTAACACATCTGCATGGTATTTGAAAAAGAATAAGAACCACTCTTTTTGAAAACCCAAAATACCCTATTACATTCCCTGTATTGTTTCTCAGGAAGATAAACAACTAACAAATTGTCTAGTATCCAATACATTGATCACTTAAAGTTGTAAAAGTGAAATGATTAGTACTCCAGTCGTCTTCAATAATTTCTGAAATTATCTACATAGTAGTTTTCGAAAGTTTTTAAAACACACAAGGAGAATTTTCTTCGCTCTTTACAGAAAATCGCAAAAAAAACTTCTTAAGGTTTTTTTTGGAACGATGTTACAATATAATTGAACAATAGTAGCATCTCGCATTTTTACATACTACTAGATTTGTGGTACACAATCTTTAAAACAAATACCATGAATGCAAAAACAGCACTTTTTTGGATTGGGACTCTATTTATAATTAATAGTGTACTAGCCCAAAAGCAACAAACCGTAAGTCAAGAACAAGTAGAGGAAGTTCAAAACTTTAAAGATTTTCTAACTCCTAAGCTTAAAGATCTTTATATAGAAGCAACGTTGTTAGAGAACACTACACCACAACAAATTGAAGCCAATAGGTTGGCGATTAAGAATGCTTGGATGGAAGTAGATTCAGAAAAAGCGGCACTTTATAAGCCACTCAGTAAAGAGGGCATGACAAATAGCTATATAAAATCTGTCACAACAAACCATCGTCTGGATTCGCCTACCGACCCTGATCTTTCTCGATGGGAAGTAAATACCCTAGTTCACGATAAAGATATTGATGGAGGGGTAGATTTGGTGGGGTTCGATGATGGTTCCATATTATACGCCTCAAGCTATCAAAATAGACCAAATGGGTTGCTTCACCTGTATCGTTCTGAAGATCGTGGCGACTCCTGGGCATTTGCGACTAATATTTCCTTTGGTCAACCCTTAGAAAAACTGGAACTTTTAGCCTTAGACGCTCCCAGTGGTGATAAATATTTGTTAGCTTTCATTCTTTTTGAAAATAAACAATTTCGTGTATACCAATTTAATTTAACCACGATGGCGCCTTTAGTATCTCAAGGGATAGCTACAGATGTGGTAGATTTTACTGTGGATAGAAATTATCCTGTCAACACCATGAATCAACGCGTTTTTGGAGTTTTTACAATCACCAATGGTAATTTATATAGTGCTCGTTCTACTGCAGGTAGTTATGGGTTTGATTGGGTAGATGAAACAATTATAGATACCCAAAGAAACAAGCCCTCATTAGCTTACGGCAGAAATGGTGCTTTGTATAATGCAGCCGTCCACGCAGCTAATGGAAATCTCTACGTTAGAACAAATACAAATTTTAACGACCCTTTGGCTTGGGAAGGCTTTGAAATTATAGAGGATGGTACGATAAGACAATCTTTAGACCCTACCATACGGGCAGAGAGAAAACTTCTTTCTGAAGATAATGTTTTAGTAGTGTGCTCTTCCAGAGATGCCGGCACGGCAGATAACTTTACCCTTAGAACCTATAGAAGGGTTAACGAAGGGAGTTTTGTAGGCGCTAGTATAAGCGTTCCAGACGACATAAGTTTCCGGTATGCTGATAGTTTTATAGATTATACAAATGACTCTCAAATACACATAGGGTATTTAAGACATTCCACAGATGCTTCTGAAAAAAATAGGGCATTACAGAGTTTTTATGATGGGAGTACACTTAATGCCGCTACAACTACTTCTTTCGAAGAACTGGATGTATTTCGTGAATTTCAAACCCTGGCAATACTTACCACAAGCACAACAGGACCAGTGGAAGAGCCCATGATGGTGTTTGTAGGTACCACCGAAGATGGACTCTTTGGAAAAGGATTGTATTTTGATAAAGAATCGAGTATTTTAAATATAGAGCGCTTTAATATTCAGGAAATTCAATTATTTCCAAATCCTGCCCGAGAAGAAATTTCAATAAAGGTTCCTTCAGGAGAATTAATGCATACAATTACTATTTATGATAGTACTGGTAAAATAATAAGTAGAATTCCTATACATACAAATACGCAAATGATACCTACTTCAACACTATCTAAAGGAATCTATATGTTTACTATAGAAACAGATCAAAGAACCGTAACAAAAAAAATAATTAAAATATAAACTATTCTCCTATCATAAGTGCTCATAAATTAAGAAGCCTGTTAAATATAGGATATGAGCATAACATCAATCTATTTTTTAATTAAAAAAAATGAATCCATGAAAATATATATTTTAGCCTTAGTAATAAGCATTACTGCGCTAGGCTGCGCAAAATAGCACTTCAACCACTCCTTCTGTATCGGTTTACGGAACAACTACTTACAGTGTAGAAATTATAGCCTACAAGTAAGTGTAGCGTTAAGTGTTACAGAATCGAAACAGTCAGGAGTTCCTTACGCAAGTTTAGAAGTAATGAAAAAAGATTATTATAAAGAACTTACTGAAATAGGAGTTGATGCAACCCTAATTGTAGAAAACCAATTAGAATTTTTAAACACAACTAGAAAAGGAGATGGTGCTTTTTTGGAATTTATAACTCACGATATAGTTTCTTTTAAAAAGTTTTTGGATGTTACCATACCAGGCATGTATATGGACACTATATTATATAAGTATAAAATAAAAGGGAAAACCCAAGAACAGATTATAAAAGATGCGCTTGCAGATGCAAAGCAACATGCAAATCGAATAGCGCTACAGTTGGGAGAAACGTTAGGAACAGTAATTTCTGTTCAGCTACTACAATTGCCCAATGAAAATAAGTGGAATTTTTACATGTACGATCCTCCACAATTAAGGGTGGATGTTAAATATATGCTTCTATAATTGAGTAAGCTAAGAATTGAATCCTTGGTTCTATTTTGGGATCTTTATAAAGTGTGTCCCGTTCTAGAATAGGTTGAAATTATGTCTACTTATTTTAAACTAGGACCATTAGATTAACTATTTCCAAATTTAAAAAGCTGCGATGGGTTTTTGCTATTGGGTGCTTGCTTAGCTGTTATACTTTTCATTTTTCAATATCTTTGTTGTGCTTTGTTCGTGGATAAAAAAAATCGTCACTCACACATCGTACATCTAAAATTTAATTTTATATTTGCAGTCCAATAGAGAGGAGGTTATGGAACTATGTTAATTATACCAGTTAAAGACGGAGAAAATATAGATAGAGCGCTTAAGCGTTTCAAGCGTAAGTTTGATCGTACGGGAACAATGCGTCAGCTACGTTCACGTCAGGCATTCTCAAAGCCATCGGTTGTGAGAAGAAAACAAATACAGAAAGCTCAGTACATACAAGGACTTAGAGATGCAGAAGAAATCTAGTATTTCTTCTTTCTGAATAACACATCCGTTGAACATCTCGTTCAACGGATTTTTTTTTTGCACTAGATGCTGCAGTTATTTCCGAGCGCAAAGAGAAAACACATCCATCTCCCTGCTCCACAGTAGTCAAAATTGACTACCTTTAGTCTTTAACTTGTACTTCACACATGCCTTTTAAACAATTCATAGACTACTTGTCCTTTGAGAAAAAATACTCTCCACATACCGTGATTGCGTATCAAAAAGATTTGGGCGATTTTCTTCAGTTTGCAAAGGATGAATATGAGTATAAAGACATTATAGATGTAAACTACGCTATAATTAGAAGCTGGATAGTTCTCTTGGTAGATAGCGGCATCGCTAACCGAAGTATCAATCGTAAAATATCGTCTTTAAAAACATACTATAAATTTCTACTGAAAACCAAACAATTAGAGACTACACCTTTGGCGCAGCACAAAGCGCTAAAAACGTCAACAAAGATGCAAGTTCCATTTTCAGAAAGAGAAATAGGAGATGTTTTGAAGCTGCTGCAGGAAGAAGAAGGGTATGAGGGCACACGAAATAAATTGATTGTAGAATTATTTTATTCCACAGGAATGCGTCGGGCAGAGCTCGTAAACCTTAAGTTGAATGCTATTTCTACGTCTCAAAAAACAATAAAGGTTTTGGGGAAGCGCAATAAGGAACGTATTATTCCTTTGCTTTCTTCAGTGGTTGAATCCATAGAGCAATTTATAACTCAAAGAAACGCCTTAAAAACAATTCAAGACGAAGATTTTTTATTGCTCACCACGAAAGGCGATAAAATTTACGAAACCCTTGTGTATAGAATTATAAATAATTATTTTAGTAAAGCGTCTGTAAAGGTAAAAAGGAGCCCGCATATTTTAAGGCATTCTTTTGCAACACATCTTTTAAACGAAGGCGCAGATTTAAATGCAGTAAAGGAACTGCTAGGACATTCGAGTCTGGCCTCTACCCAGGTATATACGCATAGTAGTATTGCGCAATTAAAACAGGTATACCAGAATGCTCATCCTAGAAATTCTAAATAGTAACTTTAAAAATATACTATATGAAAGTAAACGTGCAAGCTCCAAATTTCGCAGTCAAGGAAGACCTTTTGGTTTTTATTGAAAAGCGATTACAGAAATTAGAACAATTTTACGATAAAATTGTAGCAGCAGATGTTTTTTTGAAAGTTCAGAAAACAAGTGAAAAAGAAAATAAGATTACAGAAATTTTACTTAGCGTTCCAGGTAGTGACCTGATTTGCAAGAAAGAATCTAAAACTTTTGAAGCCGCCATAGATGAATGTATACAGTCTTTAGAACGCCAACTGAAAAAGCGAAAACAAAAAGAGCGCTCATTTGCTTGAAAATATTTTAGAAAAAGTTTTGTAGAAATAATAAATCGTATATCTTTGCAGTCCGTTAGAAATAGCGGACTTTTTTATGCCGCCAGTTTGGTGTAAAATAAGTCAAAAAAGCCGATGTAGCTCAGCTGGCTAGAGCAGCTGATTTGTAATCAGCAGGTCGTGGGTTCGAGTCCCTCCATCGGCTCAAAAAAAGAAGTTCTTTTGAAATATTGTTTTTTTTTGAAATTGTAAGCTTTTAAAGTTTATTATTTCAAAAGGTCCGGGGAGATACTCAAGCGGCCAACGAGGGCAGACTGTAAATCTGCTGACTACGTCTTCGCAGGTTCGAATCCTGCTCTCCCCACTAAGATTTAAAATAAGAAACCGTCAAAAGCTCGCTTTTGTAAGGGTTCGTTTTTAAATCTTTGTTCGGGGTCACCCGAACAGGATCACCGACGTGAGGAGGTAATCCAAAATGTTCTCTGAATATGAAATGAAGTATTGAGATTTAAAAGCTGGCTCTTAAGAGGCGGTGTTTTAAAAAATGTTGTTCGGGGTCACCCGAACAGGATCACCGACGCGAGGAGGTAATCCAAAATGTTCTCTGAATATGAAATGAAGTATTGAGATTTAAAAGCTGGCTCTTAAGAGGCGGTGTTTTAAAAAATGTTGTTCGGGGTCACCCGAACAGGATCACGATCTGCCAAGGCGGAGAGTAATTCAAATAAATTTGCAAAGAGAATTCTGTTTTTAGAAAACAATTCATTACCTTTGCACCCCGATTTCGAGCGGTATATCTTGAAGAAATTGAAATATTGAATACCATTTATAGTTGTTTTTTAAACTATAATAAATGCGGGAGTAGCTCAGTTGGTAGAGCGTCAGCCTTCCAAGCTGAATGTCGCCAGTTCGAACCTGGTCTCCCGCTCTAAAGTATTCCTGCGAAGGCAGGTTCTTTTCCTTTTAAAGTTAATGCCTCTTTGAGGCTTTTGGGGGTTAAAGAAATAAACACTTTACGCCGGTGTGGCTCAGGGGTAGAGCGTTTCCTTGGTAAGGAAGAGGTCATGAGTTCGAATCTCATCATTGGCTCAATACAGCATAAAATTGAACACTAATATATAACTAAGATTTAAATTAATACAAAATGGCAAAAGAAACATACGATCGGTCGAAACCACACTTAAACGTAGGTACAATTGGACACGTAGATCACGGTAAAACAACTTTAACTGCTGCAATTACTAAAGTATTGGCAGATTTAGGTTTTTCAAAAGCTTCTGCTTTTGATCAAATTGATAATGCTCCTGAAGAAAAAGAAAGAGGTATTACAATTAACTCTTCACACGTTGAGTACGCAACAGCGAACCGTCATTACGCACACGTTGACTGTCCAGGTCACGCCGATTACGTAAAGAACATGGTTACTGGTGCTGCACAAATGGACGGCGCTATCTTAGTAGTTGCTGCTACAGATGGTCCAATGCCACAAACACGTGAGCACATTCTTTTAGGACGTCAGGTAGGTATTCCACGTATCGTTGTATTTATGAATAAAGTAGATATGGTTGATGATGAGGAATTATTGGAACTAGTAGAAATGGAGATTAGAGATCTTCTTTCTTTCTACGAATATGATGGTGATAACGGACCTGTAATCGCTGGTTCTGCTCTTGGAGCATTAAACGGTGAGCAAAAATGGGTTGATACGGTTGTTGAATTAATGGCAGCTGTAGATACTTGGATCGAAGAGCCACTTCGTGAAGTAGATAAGCCTTTCTTGATGCCTATTGAAGATGTGTTTTCTATTACTGGTCGTGGAACTGTAGCTACAGGACGTATCGAAACTGGTATTGCTAACACTGGGGATCCTGTTGAGATCATTGGTATGGGAGCTGAGAAATTAAACTCTACTATTACTGGTATTGAAATGTTCCGTCAAATCTTGAACAGAGGTGAAGCTGGAGATAATGCAGGTATTCTTTTAAGAGGTATTGAGAAATCTCAAATCTCTAGAGGTATGGTAATCACTAAGCCAGGATCTGTAACACCACACGCTAAGTTTAAGGCAGAGGTTTATGTTCTTAAAAAAGAAGAAGGTGGACGTCACACTCCATTCCATAATAACTACCGTCCACAGTTTTACGTACGTACTACGGATGTAACTGGAAACATTAGTCTTCCTGATGGAGTTGAAATGGTAATGCCTGGAGATAACTTAACAATACACGTTGAGCTTATTCAAGCTATCGCAATGAATGTTGGTCTTCGTTTTGCAATCCGTGAGGGTGGTAGAACAGTAGGTGCCGGTCAGGTTACTGAAATTTTAGACTAATTCAAATATATGTATAAAGGAAAAGGTGTTCCGTTTCTAACGGAACGCCTTGACTTTTATAACGGGTTCACATAGTTATCACTATAAACCCTGTATACGGGTTTAGCTCAGTTGGTAGAGCACTGGTCTCCAAAACCAGGTGTCGTGAGTTCGAGTCTCTCAACCCGTGCAAAGAATCTGAAGATTAATTCAGAAAAAATATAAAACCAATTACAATGGTAAACTATATTAAAGAATCTTATAACGAACTAACAAAACACGTATCGTGGCCTGAAATGGGCGAAGCGCAAAAACTTACTGTAATTGTTGCTGTGTTTTCTGTGATTTTAGCATTAGTAGTATTTGGTGTAGATCAAGTATTCAGCAGCGTTATAGAGCAATATTTTAATTGGATTAAGTCGTAAGTATGACCGAAACAACAAGTACAAAACGATGGTATGTAGTCCGTTCGGTTAGCGGGCAGGAAAACAAGATTAAAACTGCAATAGACAGAGAAATTACGCGTCTGGATTTGCAGGATTATATCGAGCAAGTTCTTGTTCCTACTGAAAAGGTTGTTCAAATTCGTGATGGAAAGAAAATAAACAAAGAACGTGTTTACTTTCCTGGATATATTATGGTTCAAGCGAGTTTGGCAGGTGAAATACCTCATATTATAAAATCGATTAACGGAGTTATTGGCTTTTTGGGTGAAACCAAAGGCGGTGAACCGGTGCCACTAAGACAGGCTGAAGTAAATAGAATGTTAGGGAAAGTAGATGAGCTTTCAGTTCAAGATGATAATGTGAACATTCCTTTTACCATTGGTGAAACCATCAAAGTAATCGACGGTCCTTTTAACGGTTTCAATGGAACGGTTGAGAAGATAAATGAAGAAAAGCGTAAGCTGGAAGTAATGGTAAAGATTTTCGGAAGAAAAACTCCATTAGAGCTAAGCTATATGCAAGTAGAAAAAGTATAATTGTTACACGCTATAAATAGGTTTTTCTCAGGCTTCCACTTTAGAGAAATCAAATTTTAAACAAATACAATGGCAAAAGAAGTAGATAAAGTAGTAAAACTGCAAGTTCGCGGAGGAGCGGCAAACCCGTCTCCACCAGTTGGACCAGCATTAGGTGCTGCCGGTGTGAATATCATGGAATTCTGTAAGCAATTTAATGCTAGAACCCAAGATAAGCAAGGAAAGGTATTGCCTGTACAGATTACGGTTTTTAAAGACAAGTCTTTCGACTTCGTTATTAAGACCCCACCTGCTGCAGTGCAAATCTTAGAGGCCGCTAAAGCCAAAAAAGGCTCTGGTGAACCACACATCAATAAGGTAGCAACTATTTCCTGGGATCAGGTTAAAACGATTGCGGAAGACAAAATGCCAGATCTTAATGCGTTCACCATAGAGTCTGCTATGAAAATGGTAGCTGGTACTGCAAGATCTATGGGAGTTAAAATAAAAGGAGCTGCTCCTTTTTAATCCAAAAAAGAATCTATAAAATGGCAAGATTAACAAAAAAGCAAAAGGAAGCTGTACAGAAAGTAGAGGATAAGACCTATACTGTTGCTGAAGCTTCTGCTTTAATAAAAGAGATTTCCACCGTAAATTTTGATCCCTCTGTAGACCTAGCGGTACGCTTAAACGTGGATCCACGTAAAGCAAACCAAATGGTGCGTGGGGTTGTAACCCTTCCACACGGTACGGGTAAAGACGTGAAGGTGTTAGCATTGGTTACTCCAGATAAGGAAGCCGAAGCTAAAGAAGCTGGAGCAGATTACGTTGGATTAGACGAGTACCTCGACAAGATTAAAGGAGGTTGGACAGATGTTGACGTAATTGTAACAATGCCAAGTGTAATGGGTAAATTGGGTCCTTTAGGACGTGTATTAGGGCCTCGTGGCTTAATGCCTAACCCAAAAACTGGTACTGTAACGATGGACGTTGCTAAGGCAGTTTCAGATGTGAAAGCTGGTAAAATCGACTTTAAGGTTGATAAAACTGGTATTATTCACGCAGCAGTTGGAAAAGCATCTTTTGATGCTGATAAAATCGCTGGAAACGCAAGAGAATTATTAACCACATTGGTAAAATTGAAGCCTCAAGCGGCTAAGGGAGTTTACATTCAGAGCATATTTATGTCTTCTACGATGTCTCCTTCAGTTCAAATTGATACTAAAAGATTTACTGAGCAGTAAACATAGAAGATATGACTAGAGAAGAAAAATCACAAGTAATTGAAACCTTGACTGCACAGTTATCTGAGAATGCTACTATTTATTTAGCAGACATTTCAGGCTTGGATGCAGGAGCTACCTCCAACTTACGTCGTGCTTGTTATAAAGCAGGTGTTAAGTTAAATGTGGTAAAGAATACATTGCTTGCAAAAGCGATGGAAGCTTCAGATAAAGACTTTGGTGAATTAGCCGGAGTACTTAAAGGAAATACTTCTTTAATGGTTTCAGAGGCGAGTAATGCGCCAGCGAAAGTTATTAAAGAATTCAGAAAAAAATCTGAGAAGCCTTTACTAAAAGGAGCCTTTATTGAAGAAGCAGTTTATGTAGGAGATGATCAACTGGATGCTCTTGTAGATATTAAGTCTAGAGAAGAGCTTATTGGAGACATCGTTGGATTACTTCAATCTCCTGCCAAGAATGTTATTTCTGCACTTAAGAGTGGAGGAAACACGATTGCAGGTCTTGTAAAAACACTTTCGGAAAGACCCGAATAAGCAAAGCACTAATTAAATACAAATAATAAATTACACTTTTTAAAAACGATAGAAAATGGCAGATTTAAAAGATTTCGCAGAAAAATTGGTTAACTTAACTGTAAAAGAAGTTAATGAATTAGCAACAATATTAAAAGATGAGTACGGTATCGAGCCTGCTGCTGCAGCTGTAGCTGTTGCTGCTGGTGGTGCTGCAGGTGGTGAAGCCGCTGAAGAGCAAACAGAATTTGACGTAATTCTTACAGCCGCTGGAGGTTCTAAACTTGCAGTTGTAAAACTAGTTAAGGAATTAACTGGTGCTGGTCTTAAAGACGCTAAAGAATTAGTAGACAATGCACCTTCTCCAATTAAGGAAGGTGTCTCTAAAGACGAGGCTGAAGCTCTTAAAGCTCAACTAGAAGAAGCTGGAGCAGAGGTTGAGCTTAAGTAAGCCAACTACACTTCAAACCTTAAGGTTTAGGTCTTCCGGATAGCCCGGAAAGACCTAAACCATTTTGCGTATATAAAGGTGAATACCGAAATGAGTATGCGCACACACCCATAATTTTAATTAAAATTCCGTCCATAGATGTCAGCAACGCAAACTGAAAGATTGAATTTTTCCTCTGTACAGAACAAGCCGGATTACCCGGACTTTTTGGACATACAGATTAAATCCTTTCAGGATTTTTTCCAGTTGGAAACCAAGTCAGAAGAAAGAGGTCAAGAAGGATTATATAAGACCTTCTTAGAGAATTTCCCGATTACAGATACTCGTAATCAATTTGTATTAGAATTTTTAGACTATTTCGTAGATCCACCAAGATACTCTATTCAAGAGTGTATTGAACGTGGCCTAACGTATAGTGTGCCTTTGAAAGCACGTCTAAAACTATATTGTACAGATGATGAACATGAAGATTTTGAAACTATCGTACAGGATGTATATTTAGGAACTATTCCTTATATGACACCTTCTGGTACTTTTTGCATTAATGGTGCAGAACGTGTGGTAGTATCTCAGTTACACCGTTCCCCTGGTGTTTTCTTTGGACAATCGTTCCATGCAAATGGAACCAAATTATATTCAGCTCGTGTAATTCCTTTTAAAGGTTCTTGGATTGAATTTGCTACCGATATCAACAGCGTTATGTACGCTTATATCGATAGAAAGAAAAAATTACCTGTAACAACACTTTTCCGTGCAATTGGTTTTGAAAGAGATAAGGATATCCTTGAAATCTTTGACCTTGCAGAAGAAGTAAAAGCAAGCAAAACAGGACTTAAAAAATATATGGGTCGCAAACTTGCTGCCCGTGTGTTAAAAACATGGCACGAAGATTTCGTAGACGAGGATACTGGTGAAGTAGTATCTATTGAGCGTAACGAGATTGTTTTGGACCGTGATACGGTTCTTGAAAAAGACCATATTGAAGAGATTTTGGATTCAGGTTCAAAAGCTATTCTATTGCACAAAGAAGATAACTTGCAGGCAGATTATGCAATTATCCACAACACTTTACAGAAGGATCCTACCAACTCAGAAAAAGAAGCGGTAGAGCACATCTACAGACAATTACGTAACGCCGAGCCGCCAGATGAGGAAACCGCTCGTGGCATTATCAACAAGTTGTTCTTCTCAGACCAGAGATACAACCTTGGTGAAGTAGGACGGTACCGTATGAACAAAAAATTACAGTTGGATATTGAAATGGACAAGCAGGTCTTGACCAAATTAGATATCATCACCATTGTAAAATACCTTATTGAGCTTATCAACTCTAAAGCAGAGATTGATGATATTGATCACTTATCGAACCGTCGTGTACGTACCGTAGGGGAACAATTATCGTCTCAGTTTGGTGTAGGTCTTGCCCGTATGGCAAGAACAATTCGTGAACGTATGAATGTACGTGACAACGAAGTGTTTACACCAATCGATTTGATTAACGCGAAGACCTTGTCTTCAGTAATTAACTCGTTTTTTGGTACCAACCAGTTGTCTCAGTTTATGGACCAGACCAACCCGCTGGCAGAGATTACGCACAAGCGTCGTCTTTCAGCCCTAGGGCCAGGTGGTTTGTCTAGAGAACGAGCAGGATTTGAGGTTCGTGATGTTCACTACACACACTACGGAAGGTTATGTCCAATTGAAACTCCTGAAGGACCAAACATTGGTCTTATATCTTCACTTTCGGTATATGCCAAGGTGAATAACTTAGGATTTATTGAGACGCCTTACAGAAAAGTTGAAAATGGTAAGATAGATTTCAAAACTACGCCACAGTACCTTTCAGCTGAAGAAGAAGAAGGACAATTAATTGCACAAGCTAACATCCCGTTAACGAAGGATGGACAGATTGATACAGACCGTGTTATTGCACGTATGGAAGGTGACTTCCCTGTAGTAGATCCAACCACCGTGAATTATGCCGATGTTGCACCAAACCAGATTTCGTCTATTTCGGCGTCGCTCATTCCGTTCCTGGAACATGATGATGCAAACCGTGCCTTGATGGGATCTAACATGATGCGCCAGGCAGTACCTTTATTGTTGGCAGATTCTCCAATTGTAGGAACTGGGTTGGAACGTCAGGTTGCCAGTGACTCACGTGTATTGATTAATGCAGAAGGCGATGGAGTTGTTGAATATGTAGACGCAAACGAGATCACTATTAAATATGACCGTACCGAAGAAGCGCGTATGGTTAGTTTTGAAGAGGACTCAAAAACATACCAGTTAGTAAAATTCAGAAAGACGAACCAAAGTACTTCTATTAACCTGAAGCCTATCGTAAGTAGAGGAGACAGAGTTGCTAAAGGACAGGTTTTATGTCAAGGATATGCCACCGAAAAAGGTGAGTTAGCGCTTGGACGTAATATGAAAGTAGCCTTTATGCCTTGGAAAGG
Organism: Rasiella sp. SM2506; assembly: GCF_050859505.1. Classification (GTDB taxonomy): domain Bacteria; phylum Bacteroidota; class Bacteroidia; order Flavobacteriales; family Flavobacteriaceae; genus Marinirhabdus. Next base: position 2,086,445 of record NZ_CP193934.1, read on the forward strand.
GTATAACTTTGAGGATGCGATTGTGATTTCTGAAAAAGTAGTTCGCGAAGATATCTTTACGTCTATTCATATTGATGAGTATTCGCTAGAAGTTCGTGATACAAAGCTTGGTAATGAAGAATTAACAAACGACATTCCTAACGTTTCTGAAGAGGCTACAAAAGACTTGGACGAAAACGGAATGATTCGCGTAGGTGCTGAAGTGAAGCCAGGTGATATCTTAATTGGTAAGATTACTCCAAAAGGAGAAAGCGATCCAACACCAGAAGAGAAATTACTGCGTGCTATCTTTGGTGACAAAGCTGGTGATGTAAAAGATGCTTCCTTAAAAGCATCTCCATCATTACGTGGTGTGGTAATTAACAAGAAGTTATTCGCTCGCGCTGTAAAAGATAAACGTAAGAGAGCAAAAGATAAAGAAGACATCGCTGCATTAGAAGTGGAGTATGATGGTAAGTTTGACGCCTTAAAAGATGTAGTAGTTGAAAAACTATTCAATATTGTAGGTGGAAAAACGGCTCAAGGTGTGACAAACGATTTAGGTGAAGTGGTTTTTCCAAAAGGGAAAAAGTACACGCTTAAAATGCTAAACGCTGTAGATGATTACTCTCACTTAGTAGGAGGTGTTTGGACAACAGATGATGAAACCAATACGATGGTTCGTGACTTGATGCACAACTACCGTATTAAGGAGAATGACTTACAAGGGAACTTGCGTCGTGAGAAGTTTACAATTTCTGTAGGTGATGAATTACCTTCAGGAATCTTACAACTAGCGAAAGTATATGTTGCTAAAAAACGTAAGCTGAAAGTAGGAGATAAGATGGCGGGACGTCACGGAAACAAGGGTATTGTAGCTCGTATTGTTCGTGATGAAGATATGCCGTTCTTGGAAGATGGAACTCCAGTAGATATCGTGTTGAACCCACTTGGGGTACCATCACGTATGAACATTGGTCAAATTTATGAAACGGTACTAGGATGGGCTGGACAAAAATTAGGTAGAAAATATGCTACCCCAATTTTTGACGGAGCAACCATAGACCAGATTAACGAATTGACTGACGAAGCTGGAATCCCACGTTACGGACATACCTACTTATATGATGGTGGTACAGGACAACGTTTTGACCAGCCCGCAACCGTAGGTGTTATCTATATGCTGAAACTAGGACATATGGTAGACGATAAGATGCACGCACGTTCTATAGGACCGTATTCATTAATTACACAACAACCATTGGGTGGTAAAGCCCAGTTTGGTGGTCAGCGTTTTGGTGAGATGGAGGTATGGGCATTAGAGGCTTATGGAGCTTCAAGTACCCTACGTGAAATATTGACGGTAAAGTCTGATGATGTAATTGGTAGAGCAAAAACCTACGAGAGTATCGTAAAAGGGGAAGCTATGCCAGAACCAGGATTGCCAGAATCATTCAACGTACTTATGCACGAATTGAAAGGTCTGGGACTTGACATTAGATTAGAAGAATAGTAAAAAAGTACGCAGTACGCAGTATGCAGTAGTCAGTTTGATATTGCAAAGCGATTTTTAAACTGACTCCTGCGTACTAACTACTGATTTACTGAATACTGATTTACTGAATACTGATTTACTGAATACTGAATTACTGATAAAAGCATTATGGCAAGAAATAATAACGAACAACAACAAAAGAAATTTAGTAAAATTTCTATCGGTTTGGCATCGCCAGAATCTATTTTGGCAGAGTCTCGTGGAGAGGTGTTAAAACCAGAAACAATTAACTACCGTACGCACAAACCAGAGCGTGACGGTTTGTTCTGTGAGCGTATTTTTGGTCCTGTAAAGGATTATGAATGTGCCTGTGGAAAGTACAAGCGTATCCGTTATAAGGGTATTGTTTGTGACCGTTGTGGAGTAGAGGTAACGGAGAAAAAAGTACGTCGTGACCGTGTGGGACACATCAACTTGGTGGTTCCTGTAGCTCACATCTGGTACTTTAGAAGTTTACCAAACAAAATAGGTTATTTGCTAGGACTTCCTTCAAAGAAGTTAGACATGATAATTTACTACGAAAGATACGTAGTAATACAACCAGGTATTGCAAAGAATGAAGAAGGAGAGCCAGTTCAAAAAATGGACTTCCTAACTGAAGAAGAATACCTAACTATTTTAGACAGTCTTCCACAAGAAAACTTATACTTGGACGATAAAGATCCTAATAAGTTTATCGCAAAAATGGGAGCCGAGTGTTTAATTGAATTGTTACAACGTATCGACTTAGATACTTTGTCTTTTGAATTACGTCACAAAGCAAACAACGAAACATCGAAGCAACGTAAAACGGAAGCATTAAAGCGTCTTCAAGTAGTTGAAGCCTTACGTGATGCCAATAAAAACCGTGAAAATAATCCAGAGTGGATGATTATGAAGGTGGTACCAGTAATTCCACCAGAATTACGTCCGTTGGTGCCGCTAGATGGGGGTCGTTTTGCAACCTCAGATTTGAACGATCTATACCGTCGTGTTATTATCCGTAACAACCGTTTGAAGCGTTTGATGGAAATTAAAGCACCAGAGGTAATTTTACGTAATGAGAAACGTATGTTGCAAGAATCTGTAGATTCATTGTTTGACAACACGCGTAAATCTTCAGCAGTAAAAACCGATAGTAACCGTCCGTTGAAATCACTTTCAGATTCATTGAAAGGGAAGCAAGGACGTTTCCGTCAAAACTTATTGGGTAAGCGTGTGGATTATAGTGCACGTTCAGTAATTGTTGTTGGACCTGAATTAAAATTATTTGAATGTGGTATCCCTAAGGATATGGCAGCAGAGCTTTACAAGCCTTTCGTAATTAGAAAACTAATTGAAAGAGGAATTGTAAAAACAGTAAAATCTGCAAAGAAAATTATAGACAAAAAAGAGCCTGTGGTTTGGGATATTCTGGAAAATGTTCTTAAAGGACACCCAGTGATGCTTAACCGTGCTCCTACTTTGCACAGACTGGGAATTCAAGCTTTTCAACCAAAATTAATTGAAGGAAAAGCAATCCAGTTACACCCATTGGTATGTACGGCATTTAACGCCGATTTTGATGGTGACCAGATGGCGGTACACCTTCCATTAGGTCCAGAAGCAATTTTGGAATGTCAGTTATTAATGTTGGCATCTCACAATATCCTCAACCCTGCAAATGGTAGCCCGGTAGCGGTACCATCTCAGGATATGGTATTGGGTCTGTATTATATGACCAAATTGAGAAAGTCTACTCCAGAAGTAAAAGTAATTGGAGAAGGTTTAACATTCTATTCAGCAGAGGAAGCGATCATTGCTTACAACGAAAAGCAAGTAGACTTGAATGCTGAAATAAAAATAAGAACAAAAGATTTTGACGAGAACGGAAACTTGACCATGCAAATTATCACAACCACTCTTGGGCGTGTAATTTTCAACGAACAAGTACCGGAAGCAGCAGGGTACATTAATGCAGTATTAACCAAGAAATCATTACGTGATATTATTGGGGATATTTTAGCTGCAACCAGCGTACCAGTAACGGCAGCATTCTTGGACGAAATTAAAGGTCTTGGATATAAATTTGCATTTGAAGGCGGATTGTCATTTAGCTTAGGGGATATTATTATTCCACCAGAGAAACAATCTATGATCGATAGTGCCAATGCTCAGGTAGACGCTATTGTAGGAAACTATAATATGGGTCTTATTACCAACAACGAGCGTTACAACCAGGTAATTGATATTTGGACTGCAACGAATGCCGAATTGACTGAATTGTCTATGAAGCGTATTCGCGAAGACCAGCAAGGATTTAACTCGGTGTATATGATGCTTGATTCTGGAGCACGTGGATCTAAAGAACAGATTCGCCAGCTTACAGGAATGCGTGGTTTAATGGCCAAGCCGAAGAAATCGAATAGTGGTGGAGGTGAAATTATTGAAAACCCAATTCTTTCTAACTTTAAGGAAGGACTTTCAATTTTAGAATACTTTATCTCAACACACGGTGCACGTAAAGGACTTGCAGATACCGCCTTAAAAACGGCAGATGCAGGATACTTAACTCGTAGATTGGTAGATGTATCGCAAGATGTAATTATCAATACTGAAGATTGTGGTACCCTAAGAGGTATTGAAGTTTCAGCATTAAAGAAGAACGAAGAAGTGGTAGAGAACTTAGGTGCTCGTATCGTAGGTCGTACTTCATTAAACGATGTTATCAATCCATTGACCAAGGAAGTTCTTGTTCATTCAGGAGATCACATTACGGAAGCCATTGCAAAAACTATTAATGCATCCCCAATTGAAAGAGTTGAAGTTCGTTCTGCATTAACGTGCGAAGCGAAAAAAGGTGTCTGTTCACAATGTTACGGCCGTAACCTTGCTACCAATAAAATGGTACAAAGAGGTGAAGCTGTTGGTGTTGTTGCTGCACAATCTATTGGAGAGCCTGGAACTCAGTTAACATTGCGTACCTTCCACGTGGGTGGTATTGCAGGTAACATTTCAGAAGAAAATAAGCTTACTGTGAAATTTAACGGTAAAGCCGAAATCGAAGATTTGAAAACAGTTAAAGGTGAAGACAACGAAGGAAAAACGGTAGATATCGTAATTTCTCGTACTTCTGAACTGAAATTGGTAGATGTAAAAACAGGAATTACCCTAAGTACAAACGTAATCCCTTACGGTTCAACCATTTTTGTAAAAGATGGTGAGAAACTGGAGAAAGATGATGTAGTTTGTAGCTGGGATCCCTATAACGGTGTAATTATTTCAGAATTTGCTGGTAAGATCAAGTACGAGAACATCGAACAGGGTATTACATTTGCAGTGGAAATTGACGAACAAACAGGTTTCCAGGAAAAAGTAATTACCGAATCCAGAGATAAGAAGAAGATACCAACACTTCAAATTCTTGGTAAGAAAGACGAAGTAATTCGTTCTTATAACCTACCAGTAGGAGCCTTAATTAGTGTGGATGATGGTGAGAAAATTAAGATTGGTAAAGTCTTGGTGAAGATTCCTCGTAAGTCTGCGAAATCAGGTGATATTACAGGAGGTCTTCCACGTGTAACCGAATTATTTGAAGCGCGTAACCCGTCTAATCCTGCTGTAGTAAGTGAGATTGATGGTGTTGTTTCCTTCGGAAAAATTAAGCGTGGAAACCGTGAAATTATCGTAGAGTCTAAGCTTGGTGAAATCAAGAAATACTTGGTGAAATTGAGTAACCAGATTTTGGTACAGGAGAACGATTACGTTCGTGCTGGTATGCCACTTTCTGATGGTTCTATCACACCAGAAGATATCTTACGTATTAAAGGCCCATCTGCAGTACAGCAATACTTAGTGAACGAAGTTCAGGAAGTATACCGTTTGCAAGGGGTGAAGATTAACGATAAGCACTTTGAAGTTGTTGTAAGACAAATGATGCGTAAAGTGAGAATTGTAGATCCGGGAGATACAACATTCCTAGAAAACCAATTGGCACACAAATACGACTTTATTGAAGAAAACGATAAGATTTTTGGAATGAAGGTTGTTGTGAGCGCTGGAGATTCTGAAAACCTGAAGGAAGGACAGATTATTTCACCACGTGATTTACGTGATGAGAACTCTATCCTACGTCGTACCGATAAAACGTTGGTAGAAGCACGTGATGCTGTAAATTCTACAGCAACTCCAATACTGCAAGGTATTACGAGAGCATCGTTACAGACCAAGTCATTTATTTCTGCGGCATCGTTCCAGGAAACTACTAAAGTATTAAACGAAGCTGCAGTAAGCGGTAAAGTGGATCACTTAGAAGGATTGAAAGAGAACGTTATTGTAGGTCATAGAATCCCAGCCGGTACAGGTATGAGACGTTATGATACTATTATCGTAGGCTCAAAAGAAGAATTCGAAGAAATGACTAAGGAGAAACAAGAGGTAAACTACAACTAAGTGAGCATCCTGTTTTCTAAGCGAAGCGATAGAGAACAGTTATAGCGAACTTATCCCGACGCAGGTCGGAATCTTGTTACTAGAAATATCAAAAATCCCGTGACACAACCTCACGGGATTTTGTTTTTAATATTAATAATCAATAGAGGTTGCGAAGCAATCGTAATAAAAAAACAAGCATGGAAGACAACAAAAAACCTAAACAAGGACAGATAAATATAGAACTAGACCAAGATATAGCGCAAGGGATTTATAGCAATCTCGCCATCATTAATCACTCACAAAGTGAATTCGTGGTAGATTTTGTAAGCATTATGCCAGGAGTGCCAAAAAGTAAAGTAAAGTCTAGAATCGTATTAACACCCCAACACGCAAAGCGCTTTTTGAAAGCAATGCACGATAATGTGTCTAGATTTGAGAAGCAACACGGTGAGATAAAAGATTATCAGCAAGCTGCTATGCCAATTAATTTTGGTCCTACAGGAGAGGCTTAATTGTATGTAAGCAGTTTACAGTTGCAGTAAAGAGTAAAAAAGTCCTTGATTCAATTTTTGAATCAAGGACTTTTTATTTTGCTTGCTGCCAACTAAGCCTTAAAGGTTGCTGCAGCATCAAACTCACTTACAAAGTGAAACTTAATATTTGGATATTTACTTTGCGTCATTTGCAATGTAAAGGCACTGTCTGCAAAAAATACTAGTTGCCCACGTTTATCCTTGGCAAGGAACTTAGATTTTACTCTTTTAAAATCGGCAAACTCATCACTTTTAGGGTCTTTTGGTTGTACCCAACACGCTTTATGTACATTCAGGTTTTCGTAGATGCATTTGGCTCCATATTCATGTTCTAACCTGTATTGTATTACTTCAAACTGAAGAGCTCCTACGGTGCCTATTACTTTACGACCATTTAATTCTAGAGTAAATAATTGTGCGACACCTTCGTCCATTAATTGGTCAACCCCTTTTTCAAGTTGTTTGCTTTTCATGGGGTCTGCATTGTTGATATATTTAAAATGTTCTGGTGAAAAGCTTGGAATCCCTCTGTAGTGCATTTCTTCACCTTCGGTTAGGGTATCACCAATTTTGAAGTTTCCAGTATCGTGTAATCCTACAATATCGCCAGGATAGGAGACGTCTACTATTTGTTTCTTTTCAGCAAAAAAGGCATTAGGGCTAGAAAATTTTAGCTTTTTCCCGTTTCGAACATGGAGATAAGGGGTATTTCTTTCAAAGGTACCCGAGACTATTTTAACGAAGGCTAGCCTATCGCGGTGTTTGGGATCCATATTCGCGTGGATCTTAAAAACAAAACCAGAAAATTCCTTTTCTTCGGGTTTTACCAATCGGGTATCACTTTCTTTAGGTCTTGGTTTTGGGGCAATTTCAACAAAGCAATCCAGTAGCTCACGAACGCCAAAGTTATTAAGGGCTGAGCCAAAGAATACAGGTTGTAATTCTCCTGCCAAATATTCATCTCTATTAAAATCTGGATAGACTTCATAGACCAATTCTAATTCTTCCCTCAATTCTTTCGCAGCTTTTTCGCCTATAAGGCTGTCCAATTCAGGGTTGGCTATATCTTCAATTTCTATGGTTTCTTCAATATTTTTTCTGCTATCACCACTAAAAAGGTTTACATTTTTCTCCCAGATATTATAAATTCCTTTAAAGTCATAGCCCATTCCAATAGGAAAGGAAAGCGGGGTAATATGCAATTTTAATTTTTGTTCAATTTCATCCAATAATCCAAAGGTATCTTTACCTTCCCGATCCATTTTATTTATAAAAACAATTATTGGAATATTTCGCATACGACATACTTCAACCAGCTTTTCAGTTTGTTCTTCTACCCCTTTGGCTACATCTATCACTACGATAACGCTATCTACTGCGGTGAGTGTTCTAAAGGTGTCTTCAGCAAAATCTTTGTGACCAGGCGTGTCTAAAATATTAATTTTGGTTCCATCATATTCAAAAGCCAGTACTGAAGTTGCTACCGAAATTCCACGCTGGCGTTCAATTTCCATAAAATCGCTGGTCGCTCCTTTTTTTATTTTATTACTTTTTACAGCACCGGCTTCTTGAATAGCACCTCCAAAAAGGAGTAATTTTTCGGTGAGCGTAGTTTTACCGGCATCGGGATGCGAAATAATACCAAAGGTTTTTCTGCGATTAATTTCGCGCGTTAACGACATATTTTTTTTTTTAATTATTAGCAAAGATAAGCGTTGTTAGGATGAATTAAAAGAGGTTATTCTTGTGAGAAATCTCTTAGTTTTTTCTTACAAAATGAGTTGACAGAAGGTGTTGAAATTGAATTATATACGTATATATACGTATATATATTACACACTTTTCTTACAAAAAATCAGTGATTATATGCATTTTGTCGAAAAAAACTGAACTTTCAACTAAAATATGATTTTTTGAATTTTTTAACATTTATTCCTACGTACATTTACACCATCATTACAAACAGAAAAGCGTATTTTTTTTAAAAAATATCTTTTTTTACGTGATGACTTCCCCACAAGATTATAGTACTGTCAAAATTTTTGACATGTGCTTCAAAACAAATTTAACAAAAAGTTTAAGTTGGAATTCCGAAACGTATTTATTTAGTAAATGAATACTTACGTTTAAGACATACATAAGAATTTAATTATAGTATTATGACGACAAAATTACGCAGTATTTTCGTTATTAGATGGGCGCTATTGATGGGGCTATTCATTGCAGGTTCAATAGGAGTTGGCCATGCACAAGTTGTAAATATCGACCCGTCTGGTGGCGTCATTGATAGAAACGGCAATGGAATTATAGAAGAGTCTGATTATTGGACAACTTCAGATAATTTCAGCAAAGAAGAGATTGAAGCTTATAATTCAAAATTGAAGAAGAGAGCTATTCAATACAATAAAAATAATGGATTTAAAGGCCAGAAAGGTATTCAAAATAGAATGGCTATAGGTTCTTGTAATCTCATTAGTTGTGGTTCTTTCTTGTATGAAGATGTTACCTTTACTGCTGATTGGGGTGGAGAAAAAGTGGGGGTTGATGGAAGCGTATATGGTGCAAACGTTGCCTATGATTGTTGGAATGATGTTGGTACGGTTGATTATTCCGAAGGACAATATATTTCATATTCTACTAGTAATGCTAATATTGAAACTCCCGGCTTAATTCAGCAGTCTACATTAGATGGAGGAGGATTTGCGATTTTCTCATTTCAAAATGAAGCTATTAGTCAGAATATATCAGTAGTGCCTAATACCGTTTATGAAGTATGCTTCGAAATTGCAGTAATACCTCGTTATAGAAGTATAAGCAGTAATAATAATAGTGGCACTGTAGAGGAATTTGCTCCAAATTTAAATTTTGGAATATCTTCCGGTGGTATTGTAATAAGCGATCCATTAACGTATACGCATAACGATTTAAATATTCATCCTCTAAGTGATTTTCCATTTAGATTATCTAATGCAACTAGTGGAAATAATGGTGATCAACACCCAGACGGCTACACATTAATAGATCCTTACTGGGAAAATGTTTGTATCACATTCTTAACAAATAATTCAGGTACAGCCACTGTATTTTATCAAACTGGAAATCCAGGTAGATCGGTTGTCTTAGTAGATGGTTTAAGATTAAGTTTAGAAGGATATGCAAATGCACCTGAATTGTCAACTGATAATGCATCTTTCTGTATAAATAGTCCAGTAGATTTAAATGACTATGTGTTACCTCAAACAATTCCTACTGGTGCAGAATTAATATGGAGTACAAATTCAAATCCAACCGTTATAGGAGATCATTTAGCGAATACAACGGTAACACCTCCTGGAACTTGGTATGCTTTCTTTTATAATGCTACTTCTAATTGTTTTTCACCTGTGGCAACATTGGTGTTGTCGAGTTCTGATTTAGATTCGAGTTTTACAAAAGAAAATGTTACTTGCTCTGGAGATAACGATGGATCAATAAATTTAACGATCACTGGAGGCGTTCCTCCTTATGCTTATTCTTGGACTACAAATAATGGTAGTGGATTAAATGCAACCTCTCAAGACCAGAATGGACTTACTGCTGGTACCTATAATGTTCTCGTAACCGATGATAATGGATGTACCACTTCGGAAAGTGTTACCATAGATCAGCCTACAGATTTAGAAGCAGCTATTACAGCTAGTTCAGATGCCGATTGTTTTGGTTCTTCTACTGGAAGTGCTACAGTAACCGCATCAGGTGGAACTCCAGCCTACAGTTATTCTTGGAATACAGTTCCAGTTCAAACTACAGCTACGGCTACTGGTTTGGCAGCAGGAAGTTATACAGTAACGGTAACCGATGCCAATGGATGTACAGAGCAAGCAGTTGCTACTATAGGTCAGGCTACAGATTTAGAGGCAGCTATTACAGCTAGTTCAGATGCCGATTGTTTTGGTTCTTCTACTGGAAGTGCTACAGTAACCGCATCCGGTGGAACTCCCGCCTACAGTTATTCTTGGAATACGGTTCCAGTTCAAACTACAGCTACGGCTACTGGTTTGGCAGCAGGAAGTTATACAGTAACGGTAACCGATGCCAATGGATGTACAGAGCAAGCAGTTGCTACTATAGGTCAGGCTACAGATTTAGAGGCAGCTATTACAGCTAGTTCAGATGCCGATTGTTTTGGTTCTTCTACTGGAAGTGCTACAGTAACCGCATCCGGTGGAACTCCCGCCTACAGTTATTCTTGGAATACGGTTCCAGTTCAAACTACAGCTACGGCTACTGGTTTGGCAGCAGGAAGTTATACAGTAACGGTAACCGATGCCAATGGATGTACAGAGCAAGCAGTTGCTACCATAGGTCAGGCTACAGATTTAGAGGCAGCTATTACAGCTAGTTCAGATGCTGATTGTTTTGGTTCTTCTACTGGAAGTGCTACAGTAACCGCATCCGGTGGAACTCCCGCCTACAGTTATTCTTGGAATACAGTTCCAGTTCAAACTACAGCTACGGCTACTGGTTTGGCAGCAGGAAGTTATACAGTAACGGTAACCGATGCCAATGGATGTACAGAGCAAGCAGTTGCTACTATAGGTCAGGCTACAGATTTAGAGGCAGCTATTACAGCTAGTTCAGATGCCGATTGTTTTGGTTCTTCTACTGGAAGTGCTACAGTAACCGCATCCGGTGGAACTCCCGCCTACAGTTATTCTTGGAATACGGTTCCAGTTCAAACTACAGCTACGGCTACTGGTTTGGCAGCAGGAAGTTATACAGTAACGGTAACCGATGCCAATGGATGTACAGAGCAAGCAGTTGCTACTATAGGTCAGGCTACAGATTTAGAGGCAGCTATTACAGCTAGTTCAGATGCCGATTGTTTTGGTTCTTCTACTGGAAGTGCTACAGTAACCGCATCCGGTGGAACTCCAGCCTACAGTTATTCTTGGAATACAGTTCCAGTTCAAACTACAGCTACGGCTACTGGTTTGGCAGCAGGAAGTTATACAGTAACGGTAACCGATGCCAATGGATGTACAGAGCAAGCAGTTGCTACTATAGGTCAGGCTACAGATTTAGAGGCAGCTATTACAGCTAGTTCAGATGCCGATTGTTTTGGTTCTTCTACTGGAAGTGCTACAGTAACCGCATCCGGTGGAACTCCCGCCTACAGTTATTCTTGGAATACGGTTCCAGTTCAAACTACAGCTACGGCTACTGGTTTGGCAGCAGGAAGTTATACAGTAACGGTAACCGATGCCAATGGATGTACAGAGCAAGCAGTTGCTACCATAGATCAGGCTACAGATTTAGAGGCAGCTATTACAGCTAGTTCAGATGCTGATTGTTTTGGTTCTTCTACTGGAAGTGCTACAGTAACCGCATCCGGTGGAACTCCCGCCTACAGTTATTCTTGGAATACAGTTCCAGTTCAAACTACAGCTACGGCTACTGGTTTGGCAGCAGGAAGTTATACAGTAACGGTAACCGATGCCAATGGATGTACAGAGCAAGCAGTTGCTACTATAGGTCAGGCTACAGATTTAGAGGCAGCTATTACAGCTAGTTCAGATGCCGATTGTTTTGGTTCTTCTACTGGAAGTGCTACAGTAACCGCATCCGGTGGAACTCCAGCCTACAGTTATTCTTGGAATACGGTTCCAGTTCAAACTACAGCTACGGCTACTGGTTTGGCAGCAGGAAGTTATACAGTAACGGTAACCGATGCCAATGGATGTACAGAGCAAGCAGTTGCTACCATAGATCAGGCTACAGATTTAGAGGCAGCTATTACAGCTAGTTCAGATGCTGATTGTTTTGGTTCTTCTACTGGAAGTGCTACAGTAACCGCATCCGGTGGAACTCCCGCCTACAGTTATTCTTGGAATACAGTTCCAGTTCAAACTACAGCTACGGCTACTGGTTTGGCAGCAGGAAGTTATACAGTAACGGTAACCGATGCCAATGGATGTACAGAGCAAGCAGTTGCTACTATAGGTCAGGCTACAGATTTAGAGGCAGCTATTACAGCTAGTTCAGATGCCGATTGTTTTGGTTCTTCTACTGGAAGTGCTACAGTAACCGCATCCGGTGGAACTCCAGCCTACAGTTATTCTTGGAATACGGTTCCAGTTCAAACTACAGCTACGGCTACTGGTTTGGCAGCAGGAAGTTATACAGTAACGGTAACCGATGCCAATGGATGTACAGAGCAAGCAGTTGCTACTATAGGTCAGGCTACAGATTTAGAGGCAGCTATTACAGCTAGTTCAGATGCCGATTGTTTTGGTTCTTCTACTGGAAGTGCTACAGTAACCGCATCCGGTGGAACTCCCGCCTACAGTTATTCTTGGAATACGGTTCCAGTTCAAACTACAGCTACGGCTACTGGTTTGGCAGCAGGAAGTTATACAGTAACGGTAACCGATGCCAATGGATGTACAGAGCAAGCAGTTGCTACTATAGGTCAGGCTACAGATTTAGAGGCAGCTATTACAGCTAGTTCAGATGCCGATTGTTTTGGTTCTTCTACTGGAAGTGCTACAGTAACCGCATCCGGTGGAACTCCAGCCTACAGTTATTCTTGGAATACGGTTCCAGTTCAAACTACAGCTACGGCTACTGGTTTGGCAGCAGGAAGTTATACAGTAACGGTAACCGATGCCAATGGATGTACAGAGCAAGCAGTTGCTACTATAGGTCAGGCTACAGATTTAGAGGCAGCTATTACAGCTAGTTCAGATGCTGATTGTTTTGGTTCTTCTACTGGAAGTGCTACAGTAACCGCATCCGGTGGAACTCCCGCCTACAGTTATTCTTGGAATACAGTTCCAGTTCAAACTACAGCTACGGCTACTGGTTTGGCAGCAGGAAGTTATACAGTAACGGTAACCGATGCCAATGGATGTACAGAGCAAGCAGTTGCTACTATAGGTCAGGCTACAGATTTAGAGGCAGCTATTACAGCTAGTTCAGATGCCGATTGTTTTGGTTCTTCTACTGGAAGTGCTACAGTAACCGCATCCGGTGGAACTCCCGCCTACAGTTATTCTTGGAATACGGTTCCAGTTCAAACTACAGCTACGGCTACTGGTTTGGCAGCAGGAAGTTATACAGTAACGGTAACCGATGCCAATGGATGTACAGAGCAAGCAGTTGCTACTATAGGTCAGGCTACAGATTTAGTGTTAGTAATGAGTTCAGATGATGCAAGTTGTAATAGTGGATCTGATGGGACGGCTACAGCATCAGTATCCGGTGGAACTCCAGCCTACAGTTATTCTTGGAATACAGTTCCAGTTCAAACTACAGCTACGGCTACTGGTTTGGTAGCAGGAAGTTATACAGTAACCGTAACAGATGCCAATGGATGTACAATTAGTGATAGTGTTATGGTAGACGAGCCATCAGAAGTAGAACCACCAATTAGTACAGGTGATATTACTGAATGCGAGGAAGATCCTATTCAGACCTTAGATGCAAATGCTGCTATAACACCAACTCCTGGTCAAACTGTAGTATGGTATAATTCAGCAATATCAGTTACGCCAATCGTAGGACTTCCAACCTTAAGTACCGTTGGAACCATTACCTACTGGGCAGAAGCTTTAAGAGATCAAACTAACTGTGTTAGTTTTACAAGAACAGCGGTTACATTAACCATTAACGCAGCAGCGATTGCACCGATCAGTACAGGTGATATTACTGAATGCGAGGAAGATCCATTACAAACATTAGATGCCAACGATGCTATCACCCCAACACAAGGTCAGACAGTAGTTTGGTACGATGCAGCTACGTTAGGAAATATAGTTCAATCACCGACTTTAAATATAGTAGGTTCAGTAACGTACTGGGCAGAAGGTGTGACAGATCAGTTAGACTGTTCAAGCTTAATGAGAACATCAGTAACGCTTACAATCAACCCAGCAGCAGATGCACCAATTAGTACAGGAGATATTACTGAATGCGAGGAAGATCCATTACAAACATTAGATGCCAATGATGCTATCACCCCAACACAAGGTCAGACAGTAGTTTGGTACGATGCGGCTACGTTAGGAAATATAGTTCAATCACCGACTTTAAATATAGTAGGTTCAGTAACGTACTGGGCAGAAGGTGTGACAGATCAGTTAGACTGTTCAAGCTTAATGAGAACATCAGTAACGCTTACAATCAACCCAGCAGCAGATGCACCAATTAGTACAGGAGATATTACTGAATGCGAGGAAGATCCATTACAAACATTAGATGCCAATGATGCTATCACCCCAACACAAGGTCAGACAGTAGTTTGGTACGATGCGGCTACGTTAGGAAATATAGTTCAATCACCGACTTTAAATATAGTAGGTTCAGTAACGTACTGGGCAGAAGGTGTGACAGATCAGTTAGACTGTTCAAGTTTAATGAGAACATCAGTAACGCTTACAATCAACCCAGCAGCAGATGCGCCAATTAGTACAGGTGACATTACAGAATGTGAGGAAGATCCATTACAGACATTAAATGCGAATGATGCTATTACAGCAACACCGGGTCAGAGTGTAGTATGGTATGATGCCGCTACCGCAGGAAACGTAGTTGCGAATCCAATATTAAATGCAGTAGGTACGGTAACGTACTGGGCAGAGGGCGTAACAGATCAGATAGGATGTTCAAGCTTAACAAGAACAGCCGTGACGTTAACCATCGACCCAGCAGCAGATGCGCCGATAAGTACTGGTGACATTACAGAATGTGAGGAAGATCCATTACAGACATTAGATGCGAATGATGCTATTACAGCAACACCGGGTCAGAGTGTAGTATGGTATGATGCCGCTACCGCAGGAAACGTAGTTGCGAATCCAATATTAAATGCAGTAGGTACGGTAACGTACTGGGCAGAGGGCGTAACAGATCAGATAGGATGTTCAAGTTTAACAAGAACAGCCGTGACGTTAACCATCGACCCAGCAGCAGATGCGCCGATAAGTACTGGTGACATTACAGAATGTGAGGAAGATCCATTACAGACATTAGATGCGAATGATGCTATTACAGCAACACCGGGTCAGAGTGTAGTATGGTATGATGCCGCTACCGCAGGAAACGTAGTTGCGAATCCAATATTAAATGCAGTAGGTACGGTAACGTACTGGGCAGAGGGCGTAACAGATCAGATAGGATGTTCAAGTTTAACAAGAACAGCCGTGACGTTAACCATCGATACAGCAGCAGATGCGCCGATAAGTACAGGTGACATTACAGAATGTGAGGAAGATCCATTACAAACTTTAGATGCGAACGATGCTATTACAGCAACACCGGGTCAGAGTGTAGTATGGTATGATGCCGCTACCGCAGGAAACGTAGTTGCGAATCCAATATTAAATGCAGTAGGTACGGTAACGTACTGGGCAGAGGGCGTAACAGATCAGATAGGATGTTCAAGCTTAACAAGAACAGCCGTGACGTTAACCATCGACCCAGCAGCAGATGCGCCGATAAGTACAGGTGACATTACAGAATGTGAGGAAGATCCATTACAAACTTTAGATGCGAACGATGCTATTACAGCAACACCGGGTCAGAGTGTAGTATGGTATGATGCCGCTACCGCAGGAAACGTAGTTGCGAATCCAATATTAAATGCAGTAGGTACGGTAACGTACTGGGCAGAGGGCGTAACAGATCAGATAGGATGTTCAAGTTTAACAAGAACAGCCGTGACGTTAACCATCGATACAGCAGCAGATGCGCCGATAAGTACAGGTGACATTACAGAATGTGAGGAAGATCCATTACAAACTTTAGATGCGAACGATGCTATTACAGCAACACCGGGTCAGAGTGTAGTATGGTATGATGCCGCTACCGCAGGAAACGTAGTTGCGAATCCAATATTAAATGCAGTAGGTACGGTAACGTACTGGGCAGAGGGCGTAACAGATCAGATAGGATGTTCAAGTTTAACAAGAACAGCCGTGACGTTAACCATCGATACAGCAGCAGATGCGCCGATAAGTACAGGTGACATTACAGAATGTGAGGAAGATCCATTACAAACTTTAGATGCGAACGATGCTATTACAGCAACACCGGGTCAGACAGTAGTATGGTATGACGCCGCTACCGCAGGAAACGTAGTTGCAAATCCAACTTTAAATATAGTAGGTACAGTAACCTACTGGGCAGAAGGTGAAACAACTGGAGGCATTTGTTCAAGTTTGACAAGAACAGCAGTAACGCTAACGATTAATAGTTGCACCATAGCTATTACAAAAGAAGGGATAGTTAATGATGAAAATCAAAGTGGTTGTTCAGAACCTGGTGAGACTATTAGCTACACATTTAAAGTTGTAAATCAAGGTACAGACGCATTAAGTGCAATTGTAGTAGACGACCCATTATTGGGAGGTCTAATTTCAGGACCTGATAGTGGAGATACTAATACCGATGGTTTATTAGATGCAAATGAAATGTGGGTTTATAGCGCTAGTTATGTATTTACTCAAGACGATATAAACGCTGGTGAAGTTATAAATCAAGCAACTGCTTTTGGAGAAGCACCAGACGGAACTCAAGTGTCTGACTTGTCACACCCAACAAGTTTTTCTGATGACCTGCCAACGATAACAACATTATGTCAGATGCCAATGATTTCTTTAGAGAAAACTGGTGAATGGAATGATGAAAATGGAGATGGGGCCACTCAGGTTGGTGAAACCATTTCATACAGTTTCAAAGTGACTAATACAGGATCTGTAACGATTTTCAATATTACAATTGATGATCCATTACCAGGACTTACCATAGAAGGAGGGCCTATAGCAGAACTAGCTCCAGGCGATTTTGATGATACCACATTTACTGCAAGCTACGTAATCACGGAAGCAGATTTAGAAGCAGGAGAAGTTGTGAATCAGGCTACCGCCACTGGTACAGATGCAAATGGTGTTATTGTGAATGATACTTCAGATGATCCATTAAACACAGCAGATGTAGATGACAATGGAGATGGAGAACCAGATGATCCTACTGTAGTGATATTACCACAAGTTCTCCCTACGGAATTTGGAATCTTTAATGGGGTAACTCCAAACAATGATGGGATAAATGATTTCTTTACCATTATCGGTATCGAAAACTTCCCTAACAATAATCTGAAAATTTTTAACAGATGGGGCGTAAAGGTTTATGATGTTGATGGATATGGACAAGGCGAAAAAGTTTTTAGTGGAGTCTCAGACGGACGAGCAACCATTTCTAAAGATGAACAATTACCTACCGGTACCTACTTCTATATTTTAATACGGGTTGATCCAGTGAGTGGCGAACTTCTGGAAGACACAGGGTATTTATATTTAAATAATAATAGATAATTAAAGAAAGCTAGAGTTATAAACTGTTTGCGAATAAAATAGAGTATTATGAAACATACGTATATTCCAATTATAATATTGATAATGCTATCTTCTTTATCGAGTGTAGCACAACAAGATCCACAGTATACACAATACATGTATAATACACAAGTTGTGAATCCCGCCTATGCTGGATCGAGAGACGTGTTAAGTTTTGGGTTGTTGTACAGGTCCCAATGGGTTGGTTTTGACGGCGCGCCAAAAACTGGAACCTTTACTGTTAATTCTCCCATAGGAGCTTTGGATAATATGGGATTAGGTTTGTCTATCACAAGTGATGAAATTGGTCCTGCTAATGAATCGAATATAAACGTAGATTATTCGTATTCGATTCCTGTTTCAGAAACAGGTGAGATTTCATTTGGTGTAAAGGCAGGTATCGATATATTGGATGTAGATTTTTCGAAATTAGACATCTTCGATCCCAATGATCCTTTATTCCAGAATAACGTAGATAATAAGATACAACCACAAATTGGGTCAGGGATTTATTATAACACCAATAAATTTTATGTTGGACTTTCGGTTCCAAATTTTCTTACCACCAAGCATTTTGACGAAAACAGTCTTTCTGGCAGTAATATAGCTTCATCTTCTATTGCAGCAGAGCGGCTACATTACTTTTTGATTGCAGGGTATGTATTTGATCTTGGGGAAAACCTAAAGTTTAAACCCGCCACTTTAGTAAAGGCAGTAAGTGGTTCTCCATTGCAGTGGGATGCTTCGGCTAACTTTTTAATTCATGAAAAATTCACTATTGGTGCTGCTTACAGATGGAGTGCTGCCATTAGCGGTTTAGTTGGTTTCCAGGCAACAGAAGGTCTTTTCTTAGGCTTCGGATATGATTATCAAACTACCGATATAGAAGATTACAGCGATGGGTCGTATGAATTAATACTAAGATTCGATTTATTTAACAGACCTGAAAGGGTTGTAGCACCAAGATTCTTTTAAAAATTTATATTATGAGAAGATTATTACTAAACTTAGGTATTGTTGTATTTGTGGTTGTTAGTTCTCTGAATGTTTTAGCACAGACGGGGAAAGTTAAGAAGGCAAATAAAGATTTTGACCGATATGAATATATAGATGCAAGAGAAATATATATCAAGGTAGTGGAAGATGGCTATGCATCTGCTCAGATATACGAGAATTTGGGAGATACGTATTATTGGAATAGTGATTACAGCAATGCTGCAAAATGGTATAACAAACTTATAAGTGAATTTCCAGAAGAAACAGAGATAGTTTACTTCTATCGTGCATCTCAAGCAAATAAGAGTATAAATAATTCTGAAAATGCAACCCGTTATATGGATATGTATATTGCTCGTGGTGGTGACCCTGGCATTCTTAAAGCCATTAATACGGAGTTTTTAGAATATATTGTTCAATTAAAAAAGGCATCTATTAATACGTCAGCTTCAGATTTTGGACCGTCTTTTTATCAAAATAATGTAGTTTTCGCTTCTACTGGTAAATCAACGGAAGGTGGTAAAATAGCCAAATGGAACGATCAGCCTTTTACAGACTTGTTTATAGCCACCATGGATGAAAATGGAGCGTTAACTAGCGCTACCTCATTGCAGGGAGACGTGAATACCAAATACCATGAATCTACGCCAACCTTTACTAAAGATGGGAAAACCATGTACTTTACCCGTAATAATTTTATTGATGGGAAAAAAGGGAAAGACAAAAATAAGACGATAAAGTTAAAACTCTACAGAGCAACAAAGTCTGATAATGGAAAATGGGAAAACGTTGTTGAACTTCCGTTTAATGACAAAGAGTATTCTATGGCGCATCCAGCGCTAAGCAAGGATGAAAAAAAATTGTATTTTTCTTCAGAAATTCCTGGAGGAATTGGAATGTCAGATATTTATTATGTGGATATCACTGGCGACAACCAATATGGTACCCCTGTGAACCTAGGCCCTGAAGTGAATACGGAAGCAAGAGAATCTTTTCCATTTATAAGCGATAAGAACAATCTGTATTTTTCAAGTGATGGTAGAGGTGGCCTAGGAGGATACGATATTTTTATGGCCAAACTAGATGCTAATGGGGTAGCTTCAAATGTGATGAACATTGGGGAACCTGCAAATAGCTCGAAAGATGATTTTGGATTTATTGTGAATGAAGAAAAACGTTTCGGCTTTTTATCTTCCAACCGCGATGGAGAAGAAGGAAGTATTAATGACGACATTTATCTAGTAAATGAGGATTGTAAAATAACCATTAGCGGGGTGGTGTTCGATGTCGATACCAATGCGCCTATTGCTGGTGCAAATGTAATGTTGCTTGATGAAGAAAATAATGTGATTGATCAAGTTATAGTTGGTGCAGAAGCAACCTATAGTTTTACCGCAGACTGTGAAAAACGCTATGCCGTAAGAGGTACTAAGGAAATGTATGCACCTTACGAGCAAATAATTCAAACGCCTAATAAAACGAGTGTGGTTGAAGTGCCGATTCCACTAAAAACATTGGACCCATGTCCACCAGACGATTTAGGGTGTCGTCTAGATTTACAGCCTATTTATTTTGATTTTGATAGATTTAATATCCGTCCAGATGCAGAGATTGAATTGGCCAAAATTTTATCAGCCATGCGTGTATATCCTGAATTGAAAATTGATATTGAGTCGCATACAGATGCAAGAGCTCCAAAACGTTACAATGAAATTTTAAGTGAGCGTAGAGCGCAATCTACCTTAAAGTGGTTAGTAGCTAAAGGAATAGATAAAAGCAGACTTACAGCCAAAGGATACGGAGAAAACCAATTGGTTAACAAATGTGCAGATGGTGTAGCTTGTACCGAAGAAGAGCACCAGTTAAATAGACGTTCTATGTTTATTATTGTAAACTAAGATCAGAAATTATAGCGTACTTATTAAAAAAGCACCAATATCATTGGTGCTTTTTTAATATAGAAGAATCTAGTTATTATTTTAAAATATTAGTAGTTGTTAACAGCTCAAGAACTATTCATACTGTGAGCTTCTTCATAAGAGCAATTCTGAATGAATCAATTTTATGTCTGTATAAATGCAAAAGTATAGTAGGGATGTGTCCAACTTTCGTACTGTTAAGACAAACATGCAAATTGAGCAATACAAGAGATCATTTTTATAGTAATTCAATTTAATTGTTTTAAAAAGATTCTTGCAAATTTGGAATGCATATGTTAAATATAGAATAGGCTACCTTAAATTTTATATTTTTTTTCTTCCTACAAAGAAAATACTGTTGGTCGTAAATACGAGTATTTTATCTGTCTTTAAACACTGATTCCGACTATTACTACTTCTTAGATGGGGGTAAATTTCTTGTAATTTTGATGAAAATTTATAGGAAAAAACCATTTTATACTACCTTCCATAGGCTGTTTAATACTATGGTTAACTGATGAATAATCACTTTGAGTTGCAAATCTTCCCACAAAATGATGCCTTTATAACACTAGGTGATCAAAGGTGTTGTATATATATTTATAGCAAGTTGTCCTACAAAAAAAAGAAATGAAAAATGGCAAATCCGTGTAGTTCACCGAGTATTTCTTACAAGTTAGCTAAAAGGTGAGTTTCATGAAATCTATACTTTAGTTTGTACCGTATATTTGACACTATGTAAGATTAAAATGCAGTTGAGGCATTTTATTTTCAAATAACAAAAATAAGATTGTATGCATAAAATTACTTTGTTTCCAGAAAGGATGGGATTAAATAAATGGCTAACATTAGTGGTCTTTTTATTCGCCATCACATCAATATTTGGACGTCCTGTTCCAAAGGATTCTAGTTTTTCTGATATCTATTCAGAAAACATATCGTACTTATCGTATGCAAATGTTTCGATTTTTACGGAAGATAGTGCTATTAATTCGGCGAACGCTGTAGATGTCTTAACAGAGACGGGTTGGTTCTTCGAATGTGGTGATGATAAAAGAGTAGACGAATACGGTTTCAATGCAAATGGAAATACAACCACTTCTAGTGGAACGTTGCCAGATGCATCAAGCATATTTAAGTATGCTGTTGAAGTTGTATATAAAGGTGGAAACCCTGGGTCTTCAATCACCATTAAAGATTCTTCAAATAATTCTCATACATTACAACGCTCTGTACCTTTTGGAAGTAGCAGTAATATTTGGGTGTACCGTGGTGTAATTAATGGAAGTACAAGCTCGGTAACCTATACCAATAGTAACGCAACTACCAAACTGCAATCTATGGTAGTGTATGCGTTCAGAAATATTGCCGGTGCTTCAGGAAGCTCGGGTGTTTTTACAAACCGTAGTGGTTATAATGATATTCAAACCATTACCATACAGGTTCCTAGTCATCCAGTTCCAAGAGATTTAGTTATTGAAACTCCAATTTCTGAAATGACCACAGACAATAGATATCTATTGTTAAAGGCTTCTGCTGAAATTAATCCTGGTGTTTTTACCACAGACCAAATCTTTTTATACGGACCAGATGCCAGCCTTCCAGAAGGTTCTTGTTGTTTAACTATTCCCGTACTTGTTTTAAACGATGTGCCTGGAGATGTTACTGAAGTTGTTGTAACAATTGATACAAGACATAATCAAAACGGACAGAATGTAAATGGTCAATCTTGGGTTATCGCTGCAGGTGTAAATGTGGATGCCATGTGTGCAAATAATCCAGACATCGCCTTGATAAAGACGGGTGTTTTTGATGATAATAATGGAGATGGAGTAGCGCAACAAGGTGAAACCGTTACCTATAGTTTTACCGTTACCAATACGGGAGAAACAGATTTAAACGATATTGTAGTAAACGATCCTTTAGTTACCGTTAATGGATCTTTGGCTTTTTTAGCTCCCGGACAATCCAATAGTACAGCATTTACAGCTACCTACACTATTACTCAAAGCGATGTTTTAGCAGGATTTGTTGAAAATCAAGCCTTCGTAAGCGGTTGCTACGAGTCTATGCCAGTAGATCCAGATGGAAACTGTAGTGGGAAAGTAACTTCATTAGTATTAGAATATCAAGGAAACGTTATTGACGGAACTATTAAAGTTGTTCAGCACGATGGTCAAGTAGTATTTGAAGATGTTGTCCAGCCAGGAGAGCGTTTCGAATTTTTTGGACAGGATCCGCCACAAAATACATTAGGACCAAAAGTTAATCTTTACATCAACAATACCTTTGTTCAAGAAATTCATACAAGTTGTTCTATTCCAATCGGACCCGGATCTGTATTCGGAGATTTCGAGGTTATAAGTGGAACAAGCAGAAACAACGGACCTTTAGTGCCTGTTGCCGGAGACGGTTGTGTTGCAGATGCAACAGACCTTTCCGACGATAACAGTAACGATCAAGACGATCCTACCGTAGTGCCGCTTCCTGGGCCACAACCATTACCTAGAGACTGTAATTGCTCTTTGCTTTATAAAAGCTCTAGTTTTACCAATCCACAATTAATTGCAGGAACTGCAAAACAAGAAGGTGCTGTTTATAGATTCGCAAATGTATTTCCTAACAATCCACACGGAACTACATTAGATGCACTTGTTAGAATTGAAGACTTCGCAGGAGGCGCTTCTCTCTTAGATATTGATGTGACAACTTCTGGCTTGCCAGAATATTTCCAGCCTAGAATTAACAGTACCAATTCGCTTGATCAAAGTGTATTGTTTAGTATCACTTTTGTAACATCTGGCGGTAACTACGGAAATGAAGTAGATATTTCTTTTTATGCAACTCCGTTAGATATTGATGGTGATAGCCAAATAACTCGTGAATATGCAGAATTATCTTTACCAGATGCCTATTATGTAAATACAAATACCTTATTAAATGTAAACCACAACGCAACAACAGTTCGTGGTACTGCAAATAGCGTTACTACAGCCCCCGGTGGTGACGTTTCATTAGATCCTAGATTTACATTCAGTTCTTTTTATGAAACGGAGTCTTCACTTTTTTACCGTATAGGTAAATTAGATGGTAATGATGATCGCTACTACTCTTTAAATATGAGTTGTGCAGAATTTAATAAGCCAGATACTGTAATTCTTACCTACCCTGTTATTTGTGGTACTGTTAGTGATGAAAGTGGAAATCCACTGGAAAACGTAGAGATTGATGTTACTGGTAGTGACGGAAGCTCTCAAACAGTTTTTACAGATGCTAATGGTGATTATAAAGCTGTAGCTGAAATCCCTGAAAACTCGGTGGATGTAACCTATCAAATTGTTGAAAACGACCTACCGGGATATGTTTCAATTTCTGATGTTGACGGCGCAAACGACAATTTAATTACAAGAATAATAAATGTTGAGTCTTCTTGCGGAAATGATTTCGTAGATGGATTTGAAGTTATACTAGAACTTGTAACCAAAACAGATATACTTTGTAACGGAGATAATACAGGATCTATTACTGTAACCACTACCGGTGGCGTACCTCCCTATATGTATACCTTAAATGGTGGAGCTCCACAGGGGTCGCCTACCTTCAACAATTTAGTTGCAGGAAACTACAACATTGTAGTGACTGATTCTCTTGGGAATACAGATTCACTTTTGGTGAATTTAACCCAACCAGAACCTATCAATATTGAATTAACCAAAACAAATGCTACAGCCACTTCATTGTGTACAAATGGTACTGCAACGGCAACCGTAACGGGTGGAGTTGGACCTTATTCTTACCAATGGGACGATCCAAACAATCAAACAACTGCCACAGCTACTGGTTTGTCTGCAAGTATCTTGGGTGGAACAACCTATACAGTAGTCGTTACAGATGAGAATGGTTGTGTTGATGAACAAAGCATTATTATTACCTGTGTTCAAAATTGTGACGCCGTAATTAGTGTTGATGACGTAACTAATGTTTTGTGTAAAGATGACAATACAGGTGATGCTACGGTTTCTGCTAGTTCAGCAGCCAATCCGGGAGCAACTTTTACCTTCACATGGAATACCACGCCACCACAAATTAATGCTGGAGTTACTAGTAGTACTATTTCAAATCAATTGGCAGGAGTTTACACCGTAAGTGTTACTATAGACGGAACCTTATGTCAGCCTGTTGAAGAAAGTATCACTATTACACAGCCTTCAACCGCAGTAGCTGTTACTGCCACAGCAACAGACGAAACTGGCCCTACAACAAATGATGGTACAGCCACGGCAAATCCATCTGGAGGAATCCCGCCTTATACTTATTTATGGAGTCCAGGAGGAGAAACAACACAAACTATTACTGGTTTAAGTGATGGCGTTTATACAGTAACTGTTACAGATGCGAACGGTTGTCAGGCAACAACGCAAGTGACCGTAAATGATGGAGATTGTAACAATTTATCGGTAACTGCTTCAAGTACGCCAGTATCTTGTAATGATGGTAATGATGGGACAGCAACTGCAAATCCAACAGGTGGTCTAGGTAATTTCACCTATATGTGGAGTCCTGGTGGACAAACTACTCAGACAATTTCAGGATTAACAGCAGGTGTTTACACAGTGACTGTAACAGATACAGATACCCTATGTACAGCAACAAGCTCTACTACTGTAAATCAGCCTACCCAACTTACATCTGGAATAGCAGTAACAAATGTTGCTTGTTTCGGAGAAAGCACAGGGTCATTAGACTTAACAGTAAGTGGAGGAACTCCGGGGTATACGTATTTATGGAGTCCTGGTGGACAAACCACACAAGATATTTCTAACCTTACTGCGGGTGTGTACTCTGTACAAGTTACAGACGCTAACGGTTGTATTTTAAATGATTCAGCAACGGTAGGAGAACCTGCAACAGCTCTTGATCTTGCTATTACTTCGCAAACAGACAACCTTTGTACAACTACACTTGGATCTGTAACTGTTGAAGCTTCAGGCGGAACCGCACCTTATAATTATACCATAAATGGTGGTGCACCTCAAGCGTCAGGTACCTTTAATAACTTAACAGCAGGTACGTATACTGTTGCCGTTGTAGATGGTAATGTTTGTACCGATACCGTAGAAGTAACCATACTTGAAAACTGTACCATCGCAGTAAACGATTTCCGCGATACCGTTGTGAATGTTCCAATTACCGGAAATGTACTTATTAACGATGAAGATTTAGAAGGAGACGATCAGGTAGTAACTACGCTTACGGTTACTTCAGACCAGGGAGTTGTTGTAAACATAGCACCTGACGGAACTTTTACCTATAACCCGCCAACAGATTATGTTGGAGGAGACTTCTTTATGTATTCAATTGAAGATAATGGAAACCCACAGGCTACAGATTCTGCTACGGTATTCATTAGAATCAACCCATTAGGACAAAACAATACCATTGCCAATGCCGATGCTGTATTTACTGAAGTAAATGTTGCTATCCCTGGGAATGTATTAACGAACGACGTAGATCTTGAAGGAGATACCCAGACTGTAACCAACCCGGGAACCTATACGTTACCAGGAGGAGTTCTGGTATTGAATGCTGACGGAACCTTTATATATACGCCAAACCCTGGCTTTACAGGAACCGATACCTTCACCTATGATATTATAGATGATAATGTAAATCCAGCAACCGATAGTGCTGTCCTTACTATTACAGTGGTAGGTGATCCGGCAACGAATTATACTTTTGCTGTGGATGATGGCTACGGTGGAAACCAAGGCGCTACGATTACAGGAAATGTACTAGACAACGATTTTGATCCGGAAGGAGACGATCAGTTTGTAGATATCGCTATTAGTCCATCAAACGGACCAGCGTTTGGTACCGTTACCTTGAATGCAGACGGAACCTTTACGTATGTTCCTAATGATCCTGCTTTCTTCGGAAACGATAGTTTTGTGTATTCTATCTTCGATAATGGTTCACCAGTAGCAACAGATTCTGCAACGGTGAGTATTCTTATTGCAGGACAGAACACAACTATTGCAGTAAACGATTTCCGCGATACCGTTGTGAATGTTCCAATTACAGGAAATGTACTTATTAACGATGAAGATTTAGAAGGAGACGATCAGGTAGTAACTACGCTTACCGTTACTTCAGACCAGGGAGTTGTTGTAAACATAGCACCTGACGGAACTTTTACCTATAACCCGCCAACAGATTATGTTGGAGGAGACTTCTTTATGTATTCAATTGAAGATAATGGAAACCCACAGGCTACAGATTCTGCTACGGTATTCATTAGAATCAACCCATTAGGACAAAACAATACCATTGCCAATGCCGATGCTGTATTTACTGAAGTAAATGTTGCTATCCCTGGGAATGTATTAACGAACGACGTAGATCTTGAAGGAGATACCCAGACTGTAACCAACCCGGGAACCTATACGTTACCAGGAGGAGTTCTGGTATTGAATGCTGACGGAACCTTTATATATACGCCAAACCCTGGCTTTACAGGAACCGATACCTTCACCTATGATATTATAGATGATAATGTAAATCCAGCAACCGATAGTGCTGTCCTTACTATTACAGTGGTAGGTGATCCGGCAACGAATTATACTTTTGCTGTGGATGATGGCTACGGTGGAAACCAAGGCGCTACGATTACAGGAAATGTACTAGACAACGATTTTGATCCGGAAGGAGACGATCAGTTTGTAGATATCGCTATTAGTCCATCAAACGGACCAGCGTTTGGTACCGTTACCTTGAATGCAGACGGAACCTTTACGTATGTTCCTAATGATCCTGCTTTCTTCGGAAACGATAGTTTTGTGTATTCTATCTTCGATAATGGTTCACCAGTAGCAACAGATTCTGCAACGGTGAGTATTCTTATTGCAGGACAGAACACAACTATTGCAGTAAACGATTTCCGCGATACCGTTGTGAATGTTCCAATTACAGGAAATGTACTTATTAACGATGAAGATTTAGAAGGAGACGATCAGGTAGTAACTACGCTTACCGTTACTTCAGACCAGGGAGTTGTTGTAAACATAGCACCTGACGGAACTTTTACCTATAACCCGCCAACAGATTATGTTGGAGGAGACTTCTTTATGTATTCAATTGAAGATAATGGAAACCCACAGGCTACAGATTCTGCTACGGTATTCATTAGAATCAACCCATTAGGACAAAACAATACCATTGCCAATGCCGATGCTGTATTTACTGAAGTAAATGTTGCTATCCCTGGGAATGTATTAACGAACGACGTAGATCTTGAAGGAGATACCCAGACTGTAACCAACCCGGGAACCTATACGTTACCAGGAGGAGTTCTGGTATTGAATGCTGACGGAACCTTTATATATACGCCAAACCCTGGCTTTACAGGAACCGATACCTTCACCTATGATATTATAGATGATAATGTAAATCCAGCAACCGATAGTGCTGTCCTTACTATTACAGTGGTAGGTGATCCGGCAACGAATTATACTTTTGCTGTGGATGATGGCTACGGTGGAAACCAAGGCGCTACGATTACAGGAAATGTACTAGACAACGATTTTGATCCGGAAGGAGACGATCAGTTTGTAGATATCGCTATTAGTCCATCAAACGGACCAGCGTTTGGTACCGTTACCTTGAATGCAGACGGAACCTTTACGTATGTTCCTAATGATCCTGCTTTCTTCGGAAACGATAGTTTTGTGTATTCTATCTTCGATAATGGTTCGCCAGTAGCAACAGATTCTGCTACGGTGAGTATTCTTATTGCAGGACAGAATTTAATCCTAGCAATAGACGATATTAACGATACGTTTGTAAACCTTCCAGTAAGTGGAAGCGTAGCAACCAACGATATTAATACAGATGGACCAATAGGTACTGAAGTGTTTACACTGGTAACAGGTCCTACCAATGGAACGTTAACTTTTAACCCTGACGGAACCTATACCTATAACCCAACCATGGATTTTGTAGGAGAAGATACGTTTGTGTATCAGATATGTGATGGTGGAAATCCAGTCGCTTGTGATACAGCAACGGTGTATATTGAAGTACAACCTTTAGGAAGTTCAGGAAATGAGCCGCCAATTGCGAATACCGATACGAATAGCACTCAGGTAAACACACCCGTAGATGGAAACGTATTGCCAAACGATTACGATCCGGATAACGATCCAATCGTAGTGACAGGAAACACAGACCCTGCCAATGGTGATGTTACAGTAAATCCTGATGGAAGCTATACGTATACACCAGATCAAGGATTTACAGGCGAAGATACCTTCACCTATACTATCTGTGATAACGGAAACCCTGCACTTTGTGATACAGCTACGGTAACGATACAAGTATTAGGAAGTCCAGACAATATCACTACTGCGGTAGACGATGCCTACTACGGTTTCCCAGATACAGATATTACAGGAAACGTATTGGATAACGATACCGATCCAGAAAATGATACCCAAACGGTAGATGTTTCAGTAAGCCCATCAAACGGACCATCAAATGGAACCGTAGTGTTGAATGCAGACGGAACGTTCACCTATACACCTACTACAGGATTTACAGGAACCGACAGTTTTGTCTATGAGATTTTTGACGATAACGCAACTGTAGCAAGAGATATAGCAACCGTTTATATTTCTATTGCAAATGCGGCAAACGAGATCTTAGCGATAGACGATTTCAATGATACGTTTGTAAACCTTCCAGTAACTGGAGACGTAGGGACAAATGATATTAATACAGACGGTCCAGCAGGCACTGAAATATTTACACTAGTAACAGGTCCTACCAATGGAACATTAACTTTCAATCCTGACGGAACCTATACCTATAACCCAACCATGGATTTTGTAGGGGAAGATTCGTTTGTATACCAAGTGTGTGATGGTGGAAGCCCAATAGCTTGTGATACAGCAACGGTGTATATTGAAGTACAACCTTTAGGTAGCCCAGGAAATGAGCCGCCAGTTGCGAATGCCGATACGAATAGCACTCAGGTAAACACACCCGTAGACGGAAACGTATTGCCAAACGATTACGATCCAGACAACGATCCAATCGTAGTGACAGGAAACACAGACCCTGCCAATGGTGATGTTACAGTAAATCCTGATGGAAGCTATACGTATACACCAGATCAAGGATTTACAGGCGAAGATACCTTCACCTATACTATCTGTGATAACGGAAACCCTGCACTTTGTGATACAGCTACGGTAACGATACAAGTATTAGGAAGTCCAGATAACATCACTACAGCGGTAGACGATGCTTACTATGGTTTCCCAGATACAGATATTACAGGAAACGTATTGGATAACGATACCGATCCAGAAAATGATACTCAGACGGTAGATGTTTCAGTAAGCCCATCAAACGGTCCATCAAATGGAACGGTAGTATTGAATGCAGACGGAACGTTCACCTATACACCTACTACAGGATTTACAGGAAGCGACAGTTTTGTCTATGAGATTTTTGACGATAACGCAACTGTAGCAAGAGATATAGCAACCGTTTATATTTCTATTGCAGCGCCAGGAAACGAGATCTTAGCAGTGGACGATATTAACGATACGTTTGTAAACCTTCCAGTAAGTGGAAGCGTAGCAACCAATGATGAAAACTACGACGGTCCAGCAGGTACTGAAGTATTTACTCTAGTAAGTGGCCCAACAGCAGGAGGTACATTAACCTTTAATGCAGATGGAACGTATGATTATATTCCGGCTAACGATTATGTAGGGGATGATACTTTTGTATATCAAATATGTGATGGTGGAAATCCAATTGCTTGTGATACGGCAACAGTTACTATTACCGTTGTAGATAATCCAATCATTGGAAACGATCCACCAGTAGCCATCAACGATGTGAATATTACTGAAGTTGGTGTTCCAGTAGATGGAAATGTATTGGTAAACGATTTCGATCCAGATCTTGGTGATATTATTTCAGTGACGGTAAATACAAATCCATCAAATGGAACTGTAACCGTAGCTCCAAACGGAGATTATACTTACACACCTAACGGAACATTTGAAGGAGTTGATACTTTTGAATATACTATCTGTGACGATGCAAACCCATCACTTTGTGATACAGCAATCGTAACCATTTATGTAATTGGTAATCCAGGAAATATAACGGTAGCAAATGACGACGCCTATTATGGAGAAGTAAATACAGGTGTTACCGGAAACGTATTGGACAACGATAGCGATCCTGAAGGTAATGACCAAACACTAAATGTTGGAACTACTCCTGTTTCAGGACCCTCTAATGGTACTGTAGTAGTAAATGCCGATGGTTCATTTATATACACACCGGGAGCAGACTTCACAGGAAATGATCAATTTGTCTATGAAATTTTCGATAACGGAAGCCCAGTTGCAACAGATCAGGCAACAGTATATATTTTGATAGCGCAAACACCAGCTCCAGCCATTGCGATTGTAAAATCCGGATTGTTTATAGATGGAGACAATGATGCTTGTGCAGATGAAGATGAGATTATCCGTTATACATTCGAAGTGACTAACCAAGGTAATGTGCCATTAGGTAGTATTTTGGTTACAGATCCATTATTGGAAGCACCAAATCCTTTAGTAGCCATAACATTTGTTGGTGGTGATACCAATGGAAATGATATGCTAGATCTTGATGAAACTTGGACGTATACAGCAGATTACGCATTAACGCAAGAAGATATTGATTTAGGAACTGTAACAAATCAAGCTACGGCTACAGGTACTGATGAAGATGGAACCATAGTTAGTGATCTTTCCGATGAAGTTTCTGTAACGGATAATAATCCAACGGTAACTCCAGTATGTCAATCACCAGTAATTGCGATTCTGAAAACAGGCGTGTTTATGGATGGCGATGGTGACCAATGTGCAGATCCGGGAGAGTCTATAGACTACACATTTACCGTAACAAACGAAGGAAACGTAAGCTTGTCTACCATAACAGTAACCGATCCATTATTAGAAGCACCAAATCCAGTAGTAGCCATTGTGTTCGCTGGCGGTGATACCGATGGTGATCTGGAACTGGATGTAGACGAAACCTGGACCTATACTGCCAGTTACGCTATCACACAAGCTGATATTGATACGGGAAGTGTAACCAACCAGGCAACAGCTACCGGTACTGCACCAGATAGCACAGTAGTAACCGATCTTTCCGATGAAGTTTCTGTAACGGATAATAATCCAACGGTAACTCCAATATGTCAGAGCCCAGTGATAGCAATTCTGAAAACAGGCGTATTTATGGATGGCGATGGTGACCAATGTGCAGATCCGGGAGAGTCCATAGACTACACATTTACCGTAACAAACGAAGGAAACGTAAGCTTGTCTACCATAACAGTAACCGATCCATTATTAGAAGCACCAAATCCAGTAGTAGCCATTGTGTTCGCTGGCGGTGATGCCGATGGTGATCTGGAACTGGATGTAGACGAAACCTGGACCTATACTGCCAGCTACGCTATCACACAAGCTGATATCGATACGGGAAGTGTAACCAACCAGGCAACAGCTACCGGTACTGCACCAGATACCACAGTAGTAACCGACCTTTCAGATGAAGTTTCTGTAACTGGTAACGACCCAACCATTACACCGTTATGTCAAGCTGGTGCAATTGCCATAGTGAAGACAGGTATTATAGTTGATGGTGGTGGATGTCCGGAAGATGGAGATATTATTACCTATACATTTATGGTGACGAATCAAGGAAACGTAACAATAGACAATGTGGTAGTGACCGATCCATTATTGGAAGCACCAAACCCAATAGTAGCCATAGTGTTCGTTGGAGGTGATACCGATGGTGATTTAGAACTAGACTCAAATGAAACTTGGGAATACACCGCAGATTATGTGATTACACAAGCTAATGTAGATGCTGGTGAGGTAGTTAACCAAGCAACGGCGGAAGGTACACTTCCATCAAATGCAGTGGTAACCGATCTTTCACATCCAGTTGATGTTACTCTGGATGAACCAACAGTTATTACTATCTGTCAAACTCCTGTGATTGCATTGATCAAAACAGGTGTGTTTAATGACTTGAATGGTGATGGTTGTGCAAGTCCTAAAGAAACAATTACCTATAGTTTTGAGGTATTCAACTTAGGAAATGTAACCTTGTTCAACGTAGATATTGAAGATGATTTAGTAAATGTGTTAGGAGGGCCTATAACGCTTGCCCCTAATACTACAGACGCTACTTCATTCTCTGCGACGTACTCCATAACACAAGCAGATATTAACGCTGGATTTGTGGAGAACCAAGCCATAGTTACTGGTACTTCACAATTAGGTGATGTGGTTATGGACGATTCGGATGACGATAGTGAGTTTGATGGTGATCCTACGATAACAACACTTTGTCAAGGTGCTGCTATCGCGATTATCAAAACAGCAGAAGCTGTAGATCAAAATGGCGATGGTTGTATTGACTTAGGAGAGTCTATATTGTATGAATTTATTGTAAAGAACACAGGAAATGTAGTGTTGACCAATGTACTAGTAACCGATCCATTGGTTGCTGTTACTGGAGGTCCAATTACATTAAACCCTAATGATTCAGATTCTGATACTTTTAGAGCCGAATATTTTGTAACTCAAGAAGATGTAAATGCAGGTATCGTACTAAATCAAGCTATCGCTGAAGGTACCACACCAACAGGCACTATTGTATCCGACTTCTCAGATAATGATAGCTTTATTCAGGATGAGCCTACAGAGATAGGATTATGTCAAGATCCAAGAATTTCATTAGAGAAAGAAGGAATCTTTAACGACGATAACGGAGATGGTATACCACAACCTGGTGAAACGATATCCTATATGTTCTCTATTGAAAATACTGGTAACGTTACGTTGTTTAATGTTGTTATCACAGATGATGACTTAGAAGGTATTGTCATTACAGGAGATCCTATTCCTGTATTGCTAGCCGGAGAGATTAATGAATCTTATTCAGCAGTATACGCTATTAACCAGACTGATATAGAAAATGGACAAGTGCTTAACCAAGCCTTAGTACAAGGAACTACAACAGACGGAACTGATGTTGAAGATACCTCAGATGATCCTAATGATCTTACAAATACCGATATCGATGGTGACGGAGATCCAGATGATCCAACTGTAGTAATTTTACCAAATGTATTACCAGAATTTCCTTTTGAAATATTCAACGGTATTACACCAGATGCAGATGGTCTTAACGATTTCTTTAGAGTTGTAGGAATTGAAAACTTCCCAGACAACAATATGAAAATCTATAACCGTTGGGGTGTACTAGTATGGGAAACCGATGGATACGGTGGAGCAAGCGGTTCAGACAATGTATTTGAAGGATTCTCTAACGGTAGAGCTACTATTCAGGATAATAAGTTATTACCAACAGGTACGTACTTCTATATCTTAGTAAGACAGGATCCTAATTCTGGAGATACTTTAAAGGACAACGGTTACCTGTACATTAATAGATAATTAGCAATTGAAAATAAAATCCTGAGCAGTTAGTCTGCTCAGGTTTAAAATACATAACTATGAAGCACAGTTATTTAACAATTTTGATTTTGGCTCTTGTAACAACAGTTACTGGATTGGCGCAACAAGACGCCCAATTTACGCAGTACATGTACAACACACAGGTTGTAAATCCCGCCTACGCTGGATCTAGAGATGCCCTAAGTTTTGGGGCGTTGTACAGAACACAGTGGGTTGGTTTTGAAGGAGCTCCAAAAACAGGAACCTTTACCGTAAATTCACCCATTGGTTCGCTAGAAAATATGGGGCTTGGCCTTTCCATTGTACGTGATGAAATTGGACCCTCTATAGAGTCTAATGTAAACATAGATTACTCGTATACTATTAATACGTCAGATACTGCTGAATTAAGCTTCGGTTTAAAAGCTGGAATAGATTTGTTGGATGTAGATTTTACAAAACTGAATATTTTTGACCAAGGTGATCCGCGTTTTCAGAACAATGTTGATAACAAAATTCAACCACAAATTGGAGCAGGACTTTACTATAATACTGAGAAATTCTACGCAGGACTTTCGGTGCCAAACTTCCTTACCACAAAACATTACGACGAAAGTAATATCAATACCATAGATAATGAAACCATAGCTGCAGAGCGGTTACACTATTTCTTAATTGCAGGATATGTTTTCGATTTAAGTGAAAACCTCAAATTTAAGCCCGCTACCTTAGTAAAGGCAGTGAGTGGATCGCCATTACAGTGGGATGTGTCGGCTAACTTCCTTATTAACGAAAAATTTACATTAGGAGCTTCCTATCGCTGGAGTGCTGCATTTAGTGGCCTGGTAGGTTTTCAAGCTAGTGAAAGTATCTTTATTGGTTTTGGGTACGATTACCAAACCACAGACATTGAGCAGTATAGTGATGGTTCCTACGAGATCATGCTGCGCTTCGATGTCTTTAAGAAACCGGAACGTGTACTTACACCTAGATTCTTCTAAAAAAACAACACACTATTTATGAGGACAGTTACAACTTCACACAAACTAATCTTAACAGTACTGGTACTTTTAATAACCAGTATTGGTTTTTCCCAAAAGAAAAAAGTAGATAAAGCTAACAAAGAGTTTGACAAATTAGCCTATATCGACGCTCGGGAAATCTACTTAAAAGTAGTAGAAGATGGCTATGAATCTGCCCAGATTTTTCAAAATCTTGGCGATACCTATTATTGGAACAGTGATTACGATAATGCTGCCAAATGGTATCAAAAATTAATCGCCAATTATCCATCCGAGGTAAAAGCAGTATACTATTACAGAGCGGCGCAATCTTTAAAAAGTTTAAAGAAATATGACGAGTCCGACAAGTTAATGGATTTGTATGCAGCTGTTGGAGGTGACGGACTTATTATCCAAAATTATAAAGACGATCCTAAATATCTTGAAAGTATTGCTTTTGAAGCCATAGGATATGAGCTTGAAAAAGTAGCAGTGAACACCAAGTTTTCAGACTTTGGCCCTTCTTATTATGGGGACAAATTGGTATATGCTTCGGCAACAGCCAGCACTGAAGGTAGTAAAAACTTCGAGTGGACAGATCAACCCTTCTTAGATTTATTTGTTGCAGACATGGATTCTTTAGGGCGCCTGTCTAACGCTACTAGTTTAAAAGGAGCTATTAATACAAAATATCACGAATCTTCCACCACATTCAGTAAGGATGGAACAACGGTATACTTTACCAGAAATAACTTTATAGATGGTAAAAAAGGAAAAGATAAAAACAAAACGATTCGTTTAAAACTATATAAAGCAACCAACAATGGTGACAATGTCTGGACCAATATTGAAGAGCTTCCGTTTAGCAGCAAAGAATACTCTGTCGCGCATCCTACACTAAGTAAGGATCAAAAACGATTGTACTTTTCTTCAGACATGCCTGGTACCTTAGGGATGAGTGATCTTTGGTATGTCGAAATTCAGGGCGATAACAGCTATGGAGAACCTGTTAATTTAGGACCTGGAATAAATACCGAAGCAAGAGAGTCCTTTCCATTTATTAGTGATGCAGGAAACCTTTATTTTTCTAGTGATGGACGTGCTGGTTTAGGAGGGTATGATATTTATACCACCAAACTAGATGCAAATGGAATGGCCACCACCATCAAAAATTTAGGGGAACCCGCTAATAGTAATCAAGATGATTTTGGTTTTATTATAAGAGAAGAAAAGAAAATAGGGTACTTGTCTTCCAACAGAGATGGAGAAAGAGGTAGTATAGATGATGATATTTACCGAGTACAAGAACAATGTGAGATTACACTAATAGGAACTGTATTTGATGCAGAAACTAAAGGCCTTATCCCTGGTGCCACAGTGCAACTGTTAGATGAAAATAATGGGCTTGTAAATGAAGTTATCGTTGGAGAAGATGCAGCATTTGAGTTTATGGTGGCTTGTGATACCACCTATATAATTCGTGGTATGAAGGATGGCTATGAGTCTTACGAAACAAGAATTGCATCGCCAGATGCAACAGCAACTATCACAGTGCCGGTACCATTAGTGCGTATTGGATGCGATCCAAGAGATCTTGGTTGTATCCTTAATTTACAGCCCATCTACTTCGATTTTGATAGGTATAACATTCGTCCAGACGCAGAAGTGGAATTGGCAAAAATATTAGCCGCCATGCGTAAGTATGAAGATCTTATTATTCATATAGAATCGCATACAGATTCCAGAGCTCCAAAACGTTATAACGAAATTTTAAGTGAGCGTAGAGCACAGTCTACCTTAAAATGGTTGGTAGCTAAGGGAATAGATAAAAGCAGACTTACCGCAAAAGGATACGGAGAAAATCAGTTGGTTAACAAATGTGCAGACGGTGTAGATTGTACCGAAGAAGAGCACCAGTTAAACAGAAGATCTATGTTTATAATACAGAATTAGGAAGCAAAATCCGAAATCGATTTTTTGAAGACGTTCCATAATTTTTTATGGGACGTTTTTGTTTGAACTTATTTTGACTTTTACACCTAAAATAAAAGGTCAAGATGAGTTCTCTGTAAACTACCTATTTTGTATTTTTGAGAAAAACCCAAAATACTGCTATGGTTGAAGAACAAGTAATCCTTGTCAATGAAAAAGATGAACAAATTGGCTTAATGCCTAAACTAGAAGCACACAAAAAAGGGTTGTTGCATAGAGCTTTTTCAGTCTTTGTTTTTAATTCCAAAAAAGAAGTGATGCTCCAGCAAAGAGCTTTAGGTAAGTACCATTCACCTGGACTCTGGACCAATACATGTTGCAGCCATCAGCGTAATGGAGAAGATTCTATTGCCGCTGGAGAACGAAGATTGATGGAAGAAATGGGCTTTAGCGTTCCCTTAAAAGAAACCACATCTTTTATATACAAAGCACCTTTTGATAATGGTTTGACGGAGCACGAATACGATCATATTCTCATTGGTTATTACGATGATCTTCCTAAAATTAACCCAGATGAAGTTGCAGCCTGGAAATGGATGCCTTTAGCAGCTATAAAAAATGACATTGACCAAAATCCAGCAATTTATACGGAATGGTTCAAAATAATTTTCGATAAATTTTACCAGCATATCAACGTATGAGCCTAACCGTATACAGAAAAGCACATTTTAACGCCGCCCATAGACTTTTCAAAAAAGAATGGAGTGATGCCAAGAATTTTGAAATCTTCGGAAAGTGTAGCAATCCATTGTATCATGGCCATAATTATGAACTGGAAGTAGGTGTAACGGGCGAAATAGATGCTGAAACAGGGTTTTTAATCGATTTAAAAATACTGAAGGACCTAATTGAAACTGAAATTGAAATTCCTTTTGATCATAAAAACCTGAACAAAGAAGTGCCAGAATTTGAGCATTTGAATCCTACCGTCGAAAACATCGCCAAAGTTATCTATGACAAGCTTAGAAAGAAGCTGGATTCAAAATATGAAATTACAATAAAGTTATACGAAACACCCCGCAATTTTGTGGTGTACACAGCATAAGCAATGAACAAAGGCGACACACTTCCAGATTTTACTTTAAACGATCAAAACGGTGAGCCGTATGCGAGCGAACTCGTGAAAGGAAAGCAGCCCGTTGTTATCTATTTTTATCCTAAAAATTTCACCCCTGGATGTACCAAAGAAGCCTGTAGTTTTAGAGATGCCTACGAAGACTTTAAAGATCTTGGTGCAGAAGTAATTGGGATTAGTGCAGATACAGATGTGTCCCATCAAAAATTTGCAAAACGGTATCGTTTGCCTTTTGTGTTACTGGCAGATACTAAGAAGAAGGTTCGTAAACTATTTAACGTGCAAAGTACGATGCTGGGTTTACTACCCGGAAGAGAAACTTTCGTATTTGATGCCAGCGGAATCCTAGTCTACAAATTTGAATCTATGGGCGCCACAAAGCACATAGAAAAATCACTGCAATACCTTCAAAAAAATAGCGATGGATAAACCAAAATTATATCCCTTGCAATTTGTTCCCGAACTGAAAGAAAAAGTATGGGGAGGCAGCAAGCTACAAACAATTCTCGACAAAAAAAGCCGAGATAACAGCAATCACCTTGGCGAAAGCTGGGAAATCTCGGGAGTGCAGGGTACAATTTCAAAGGTTTCAAACGGAGCGTTGAAAGGAGAGGAAATCACCCAACTTATTCAGAAATACACATCAGATTTAGTAGGGGAGCGGGTGTATCAAAAATATGGCGATCAGTTTCCTTTGTTGTTCAAGTTTATAGATGCAGAGCAAGACCTTTCGGTGCAATTACATCCTAACGATGCCTTGGCGCAGGAACGTCACAATGCCTTTGGGAAAACAGAAATGTGGTATATTTTGCAAGCTGAAAATGATGCCCGGCTTATCTTAGGTTTTAATAAAAAGCTGAATAAAACTACCTATGCTGAAATTTTAAAAACTAAAAAAATCACGTCAGTTTTACATGCTGAAGAAGTGCACCAAGATGAAGCGTATTTTATTGAGCCCGGTTTGGTGCACGCTATTGGAGCAGGTGTTTTATTAGCTGAAATTCAGCAAACCAGTGATATTACCTATCGCATTTACGATTGGGATCGCCCAGATACCGATGGAACGTTTCGGGAACTACATACCAAAGAAGCCTTGGATGCCATTCAGTTTACTACAACCAATCCTAAAATAACCTACACAGATCTTTTAAATCAACGTGTTCTTTTGGTTTCCTGTCCTTATTTTGTAACCCATAAGCTAGTAGTATCAGAAAATTTCAACATAGAAAATTTTCAAAATGAAAGCTGCAAAGTGTATATGTGTACCCAGGGTAAAGCCGAATTTATTACCGAAGACACCTCCACCACAATACAAAAAGGTGAAACGATCCTTATTCCAGCCTGCTGTACAAACTACCAAATTAAAACCGAAAACGCCACATTTTTAGAGGTGTACATTCCGTAGTAATTCGTACCTTGCGCCCATAATTTTAAACAAAAAAACATGGCGAGTGTACGCAATTTAAAAAGAGATATTAATTACGTTTTAGGCGATATAATTGAAGCAGTCTACATATGGGAGCTTACCAATCCAGAGAAAGACACCAAAAAATCACAAGCAATCATCGACGATGCTATCACTACTTTTGACGATCTTATCGTAAAAGTAAACGATCGAAGCGTTGCAAATGCAGATAAAAAAGCACATTTTAAGGCGGTAAACCAGGATTTAGAAAAGAATGGTAGAAAATTAATCGATAAGATTAATGCGCTGTAAGTACTACCAATTTAATTGGTATAACATTTAATTAGCAGCTTGTGCTGCCAGTAAAGACTCCAGATCGGTTCCGTATTTGGAGTCTTTTATATTTTGTGGTAGTGCTTTGTACACGGTGTCTAAGTATTTTTGTGTAAGCCCTTGGGTCTCATAGACTATAATGTACGGGGCAATTTCAAATTCTTTTTGTGTCAAAGCATAGTTTACTGAAGCAAGATATTTACTTCGTAACACACTTTCTTCTTGTTTCTGTAACACCGCATACACCGAATCGTTTTGTTCGGCCAGCGCTTTTAATTTTAGCGAAACTACCTCTAGATTTTTATTAGCATAACGTTGCATCAATTTTTTATACTCCTCTAGCTTTTCCTGGTTTTTGGAACCAGTCACCTTGTATTCGGTACCAAATTTTTCCAGGGTTGTGGTAATGTTTAGCTCACCTTCTTCAGCAAAAAACGGAATACGTTCGTCCAGCAGATCACCGTTCTTTAAACGCAAATACAAATAATGCACTTGCGGACTAGCTACCGAAACCGAAAATTCAAAGGTTTCATCACCTGTCATTTGTATAGAATCTACAGAAACCAAGGTGGTATCTTCAATTTTCTGAAGAATAAGCGTTCCTTTTTTGAGCCCATCCACGGAGCCGGTAAGCTTCATTTCGTGTTCTGGAGCACAACTGGTAAAAACAAGTAAAACGATTAGTATTACGGAAAAGTACGATTTCATAAGTCTTATTTAGAAGTCGGCAAAGATGCAAAATTACCCTTGATTGGGCAATCTTCAGAATAGAATTCCGAAGAATTTATCCAACCGCTACCAATCGCATCATTACCGTACACAATACAGCACCTAAGGTTCCTATCGCATACCCAAACACAGCTAATAAAACCCCAACAGTCGCCAGGGAAGGATGAAACGCAGAAGCTACAATAGGAGCAGAGGCGGCTCCACCAACGTTGGCCTGACTTCCCACAGCTAAAAAGAAGTAGGGGGCACGAATTATTTTTGCCACCAAAATAAGAAGTCCCGCGTGTATCGCCATCCACATAAACCCTACGGAAAGTAATCCCGGATTGTTGAAAATTTGCATAATATCAATCTTCATTCCAATACTGGCTACTAAAATATAGATGAAAATACTTCCTATTTTACTGGCGCCGGCACCTTCATAGTTTTTGGCTTTGGTATACGATAAAATAATTCCAATTATAGTAGTTATTGAAACCATCCAGAAGAAGCTGGAATTTAGGAATGTGAGGGAATTTCTAGTAATTCCTGGTTCCAAACCTGTAACAAAGCCTTCAAAAGCAGCGCTTAAATAGCCTGCTCCAAAATGTGCTATACTTACCGTACCAAAGGCGATCCCTGCTAAAATCATATAATCTGTGAGAGTAGGGTTTCGGGTTACTTTTGAAGAATAATTTTCAACTTTTTCCTTTAATTTTTCAATGGCCGATGTATCTGCTTTTAACCATTTGTCAATTTTGGCAGCTTTACCAATACCTATCAGTAATATAGCCATCCAAACATTGGCAACTACAATATCTACAAAAACCATTTGCCCATACTGGCTTGGGTTAAATTCATAAACTTCTAGCATAGCGGCTTGATTAGCACCACCGCCAATCCAACTACCAGCGAGGGTGGACAGCCCTCTCCATACAGCGTCTGGCCCAACACCTCCAACGGTTTCAGGTGAAATTAAACCAATCACCATGACAGCAATAGGACCTCCAAGAATAATCCCAACGGTACCCGTAAAGAACATAATAAGTGCTTTGGGACCTAGGTTAAATACGGCTTTTAAATCCATACTCAGCGTCATTAATACAAGAGCTGCGGGTAATAAATACCTACTTGCCATATAGTAAAGATTTGTACTTCCTTCCACAACAGCGCCACTTTCCTGCACAGTAGTCCACTCGGGAGCAATAAGTCCAAC
Organism: Rasiella sp. SM2506; assembly: GCF_050859505.1. Lineage (GTDB taxonomy): Bacteria > Bacteroidota > Bacteroidia > Flavobacteriales > Flavobacteriaceae > Marinirhabdus. Next base: position 2,128,471 of record NZ_CP193934.1, read on the forward strand.
CGAGGTAAAAATAGCTGGTATGAGATATGCCATAAAAAGAGCAGGAACAATCTTGTAAAATTTAAACCAAAACCCTTGTTTTAAGTGTGACGTGTAGAAAATTAGTGCCAATGCTACCATTAAGAGTCCAAAAACTACGGTGTCACTGGTAATAAATGGCGTGGTATCTTTTACGATTTCAGTAATGGTATCTTGCATGGTAATTAGTTTTTTTGCAAAATACATTTTCTATTTCAATCTAGATACTTCTCTATTCTGAAATTTTACTTCTTCGGCAATCGATTCGCTTTTTTAAGCATTTCATGAAGCATCCATTCAATTTGGCCATTAGTGCTGCGAAATTCATCTGCAGCCCATTTTTCAATGGCCTTCATAGTATCTTCATTTACTCGCAATGCGAATGCTTTCTTTTTGGACATTTTAGGATGTCTTTTTTCTGGTTACTTTTTTACAAAGGTTGCTACGGCTTCAATAAGCTGAGGAATTACCGGTCTTCTAGGCTCGTTGTATGATTTTTGGTTCACCAAGTCATCATCATCTGCTTTAAGTTCTTTTAAGGGATGGTTCATATTCCTAATAATGGTATAGGTAGCATCTGGCTTAGCCATTCTCAAAACTTCACCTTCTGACGGTAACACCTGTATATCTTTGTCTCCAGCTATAATGAGTACGGGAATATCAAGTTTTGCTATTTCCAATGCTGGGTCATATCGCATCCAACTTCTAATAAAAGGCTGAATACTGGGTCGAAAAATAGATGCCAGTCCTTCACTATAGTTTTGTGTACTTCCGTTGGCTGCTAATTCATCAAAGGCAGTGCGGGCATTATCTTTAAGACCAGGCGCTTGTTGTGAAAGTTGTTCTACAATCACATTGTCAATACTGCGACCAGGACCTGCTATAGAAATATAGCCATCTACCCCATTTTGAGCTGCTACCATCCCAACGGTTGAACCCTGACCATGACCAAGGACGATGATTTTTGAAAAGGCATCCGACCGTTTAAAATAGGCTACAATATCCTGGGCATCTTTTATAAAATCGTCAAAACGAATGCTTTGTTCATTAATGGTGCGATCTTTCATTTGTTTGATAATACGCTTATCGTATCTAAACGTAGCAATACCTTTTGTATACAAACCTTCGGCCAAAAACTTTAGATGGTTGTTCGTCATCATTTGCTGGTTTCCATTTCGGTCTGTAGGTCCGGAGTCGGCAATAAGAATGACTAAAGGAGATTTGCCGGAAGTTTCAGGAGTGAGAATGGTTCCGTCTATAAACGCGCTTACACTTATATCTTTCTGATTAAGTTTAATTCCATCCTGAGCAAATAACGAAGTGCTAAGGGTAATACATACTAAAAGCAATTTAATTTTCATATCTGGTGTTTTTTGAAATGTAGTTATCAATCACTTTTTGGGCTACATCGGGTTCTTGTGTGCCCACCAAAGTCTTGCTATGGTCTTTAAACACAATCTGTATGCCCATATTGCCTTTTGTATTATAAACTTTCCCGTTTCCTTTTAAGGAATACTTATACCCCCAGCCTCCATACTCACGTAAAGGCTTATATTTTCTTATATATACCTTTTCAATTTGTTGCCAAGATGCGGTTCGTAGTTTTTTCTGAAAAGGCGCAAACCCGTAGTGAATGCCTTTTTCATCAATTCTGGTCTTTAATTTTGTGGTGAATAACACTACTGAAACTAACGCTAGAATTAAAAATGGGGGCGCTTTTTCAATTAAAAAGTCTGAAACGTTGCCTTCTGAAATTTCAGATATTCCTAGTATAAGACCCACAATAGAAGCCAGGAAAAGTCCGTAGATAAGAATTTGTACCCACCACTGATCAAACTTTTGAATTTCAGAAAATATTCTCATTATCTATGCTTTGGTCTTTCTAATAGTGCAAAAAATTGATGTGCCGCTTGTCCCATGGTTGTAAACCCTACAACGTTCCAACCCTCTCTTGCTGAATCGTTGAGAACGTCTTCAAATTTTGTGGTATTGTCCTACCAGTGAAATTCAGATTTTAAAATTTTATATTCGTTCATAGTCTATAGATTATGTGTTTAAGGTTCCTGCGTTTATAACGGGTGAAGCATCCTTGTCACTACATAAAATAACCATTAAGTTACTTACCATAGCCGCTTTTCTTTCTTCGTCCAAGGTAATTATTTGTTTTCGGCTTAGTTCGGCCAGAGCCATTTCTACCATACTTACGGCGCCCTCTACAATCTTGTGACGCGCTGCTACAATGGCAGTCGCTTGTTGTCTTCTCAACATAGCACTCGCAATTTCATTGGCGTAGGCGAGGTAACCAATTCTGGATTCTAACACTTCAATACCTGCGATATCCAACCTATCTTCCAATTCTTTCTCTAAAGCTTCGTTTACTTCGCTCATACTTGAACGTAGTGTAATGTCTTCATCGGTACCTTCGTCTGCAAAGTTATCGTAGGGATATTTGCTCGCTAGTTCACGTACCGCAGCATCGGTCTGGATACGCACAAAATTTTCATAATTGTCTACATCATAAGCAGCTTTGTGAGTATCACTTACGCGCCAAACCAAAATAGTACTAATGATAATTGGATTTCCTAATTTGTCATTCACTTTTAGGCGCTCACTATCGAAGTTTCTGGCACGTAGTGAAATTTTCTGCTTGGTGTAAAACGGATTTACCCAAAACAGCCCGTTCTTTTTAATAGTGCCTTTGTATTCTCCAAACAGTAATAATACGCGTGAACCATTAGGATTTACCAATACAAAACCGGGTAGGATAAACAGGCAAAGAAATATAAGTACCCCAAACCAAGGAACTCGGGTGATGAAAATGGCAGCAATACTACCAATAAAAAGCAGGAAAAACAAAAACAGCATAAAGTAGCCGTTGGAGGGAGTAGAGATTTTTTCGTTCGACATAATAGTTGATTTAAAATGATATTAAAGTGATATTAAACAAATATAGGTTTTTTATTCTGAATTTTCCAAATTAATTTAACAATAGCTTCAAAAGAGGAATGGTATCTTTGTATGAAATACATCGCTAATGGTACGTTATATAATCACAGTTTTATTGGTTTCACTAAGCATTCAACTTACTTCGGCAGCTGAAGACTGGGGAAAAACAGGACACAGGGCAACAGGTGAAATTGCCGAGCAATACCTTTCAAAAAAGGCAAAAAGAACTATCAATAAGTTGCTAAATGGAGAGTCTTTAGCTTTAGTTTCAAATTATGGAGACGATATAAAAAGTGATCCTGCCTACAGAAAATACGGACCATGGCATTATGTGAACTTTGCTTTTGATGGCAGCTATGAAGCCTCAGAAAAAAGTGAAAAGGGAGATTTGTATGCAGCAATCAATACATGTGTTTCGGTTTTAAAAGCGGATAAGGCTACCAAAGATGAAAAAGCTTTTTACCTTAAAATGTTGGTTCATTTTATGGGCGATTTACACCAACCTATGCACATTGGGGTGGCAGATGATAAGGGCGGTAACGATTTTCAGGTACGCTGGTTTAATGATGGGACGAACTTACATACTGTTTGGGATAGTAAAATGCTAGATAGTTACGAGATGTCTTATAGCGAACTTGCGGCCAATGCAGCAAAGCTTTCAAAATTTCAGCTTCAAGCCATACAAGAGGGTACCGTAAAAGATTGGATGAACGAAAGTCGCATATTGTGTAAAGAGGTGTATGCCACTACCGAAATAGGAGATAAATTAGGATACCGTTATATGTACGATTATGTACATGTAGTCCGAGGACAATTGCAAAAAGGAGGGATACGTTTGGCAGTGTTGTTGAATGAGATCTTTGGATAGTTAGTTTTTTTTTGAAATTTTATTGTGTGTAATCTGTTTCTGGCGGCTACTTTTAAAGCGGTCCATCTCAGAATCTCTTAATTTGGCGTGTTTGGTAGCTCTTCCCTGTACGCGCTTTCTCCACATTCTAAAACTGGAAGGTTTCATCTCCCGACGCATGACTTCTATTACGTCTTGTTCAGATAATTGAAACTGAAATGTAATGGCTTCAAAAGGCGTTCTGTCTTCCCATGCCATTTCTATAATTCTGTCTAATTCTCTTTCGGTAAAGTCTCTTTCCATAAAAGTTGTCATTGCGTGCGTTTTTAGTGTATATATCTAAAAGTAAGATTTATTCGCGGGTTTACGGCTTTTTTGGTCTTAGGAATTTGATGTTGCCAACATTCCTGAGTAGTTCCTTTCATAAGCAACAAACTTCCGGCATTGAGTTCTACCTTGTGACGCAGTTTTTTATTGGCTTTGTTTCTAAGTTGAAATATTCTTTTTGCTCTTAAACTTACAGAAGCTATGACAGGATTGGTGCCTAACTCTTTTTCATCGTCACTGTGCCAACCGTTGCTGTCGCTTCCATCACGGTACAAATTTAACAGGACTACATTAAAAGTTGTATTCCATTTTTTTTCAATTCTACTTTTTATTTCAAGAAGTAATGCAGTAAATGGTTCGGGGTGCATCGTGATGTTGGAGTAGCGGTAACTCTTATCTTTTTCTCCGTATAACGCTGTTAGTCTGGGTTGCTGGTATGTTTTCCCGAAGATTTTTATATCGTCTTGTTGCCAGTGGATGTCTTTCTGAAATATAGTGAAATAATGTGCGGCTTCTTCAGCCGAAAGAAAGTTGGGCACATAAAGAATGTCTGCCTCAGGAAGTTCTAACAGCTGTTCTTGTTGAAATTCTAACGAAGAAAATAAATCCATATTACGTATAAAGATACGCCCAATACATTAAGGCAAATTGTAACGGTAGCCTAATTATTAAAGCCCACTTCGGAAGTTTCATCGCGGCTTTTTCATTTTGTAACATATAAATATGTACAGGAATAAAAGCTACTAGCATCGCTATAATTGCCCAAGCTCCAATAGTTTGACCTTCTGGATTGAGGAGTAAAAATCCTGCGATCATTTCAGCAAGACCGCTTACTACCACCAATGTGCTGGGCGACGGTAAATAGGGCGGAATGATACGTTGGTACATTTTGGGTTTCTGAAAATGAAACGCTCCTGCAACGATAAAAACTAAGCCTAATACGTATTGATGCCAAGGTAACATTATAGGGTATCTTTAGGTTTTGTTTGTAGCGAATCTTTTTCATTTTGCAGTAATGAATCCAGAGAAGGAGCTCCATCACCAATACCACCATCTGCTTCGACGGGAATCATTTTTTCTTCTTTTTCAACCTGCTCTCTGCAAGAGATGGCAAGCGTAAATATTATAACTAAAAATAAAATATTTTTCATAATGTAAAAGTAGGGATAAAAGCAAAAACCCCATCACTAGTTGGAAGGGGTTTTTTTAAGTTTCCTTAGAAATGAGTTATCTATTCTTTTACCAACTGTTTGATGAGCTGTCCATTTTCAGAAGAAATAAGCAAGAAATAGGTTGCACTGGCAATCTCTGAAATATCCATTTGGTGCGCTGTAGCGTTATCGATTTTAAAAGTCTTGATGAGCCTACCGGTTACGTCATAAAGTTGAACTTCCTTTAAATTAATATGATTAGGGTTGGAAAGGTTAACAACGTTCGTAGCCGGGTTAGGGAATATGCTTAGTGTCGCCAGGTTTTCCTGTGTGGGTATGTCCAGAACACCTTCAATGGTAAGCCTGAAAGAGCAGGCTGCTTCGTTGCCGGAAGGATCTGTAGCGACAAAGTTTATAGTATACTCCCCATTATCCAAAAGGGTGCCTGCTACTGGAGTTTGTGAAATATTTGTAGTATCCAGGCAGTTGTCTTCTGCATATACTTCTCCCAAGGCAACATAATCTGGCAACGAATAAAGTGTCCCATTTGTTTGAACTGTTTGACTCTCTGGGCAGTTAATCACCGGATCTAAGGTGTCCACAACATTTACAATTGCGGTACACGTATCAATAGTACCATTGCCATTCGTTACGCTAAGGGTAACTTGTATAGGGGTTCCCACATCACCACAATCAAAAGTATCTATATCTATGGTAATGCCATTCGCACATCCTCCTCCAGTAGAACCTCCGTCTATATCACTTGCATTTATAACCGCTGTTCCATCTTGTTGTAACGGTACGGTAATATTCTGGCAAACAGCCATAGGGATTGCATTTTCTTCTTCAACTGTTACAACGGCAATACAGGTGCCTACATTACCGTTTACATCGGTCACAGAAAGTGTTACGTTGTTAGGTCCAACAGTACTACAATCAAAAGTATCTCTGTCTATGGCAATGGTTACAATGCCACAAGCATCAAAGCTGCCACCGTCTACATCTTGTGGTTCTATGGTAGCCATTCCCGTAGCATCTAACTGAATGGTTATATCCTGACACATTGCTTCTGGCGCTACGGTATCTTGTACAGTAACAATTGCTGTACAGCTTGTACTATTTCCAGAAACGTCCGTCACTGTCATAATAACTGTATTTTCACCCACGTCATTACAATCAAATGTATTCTGGCTCAAGGTAATAGTATCTATTGCACAGTTGTCTGTACTGCCTCCATCTACATCTGAAGCTAAAATTGTCACCATCCCTGTTGCGTCCAATTGCGCAGTGAAAGGCTGGCAAATTGCGATTGGTGGTGTGTCTTCAAGTACCGTTACAATTGACGTGCAAGTGCTGGTATTTCCATTCACATCTGTTACCGTTACTGTAATTGTATTCATTCCAATATCGTCACAGGTAAAGGTGGTTTGCGATGCAGTGATGGATGCCACGCTACAATTATCTGAATTTCCGCCATCCAAGTCGCCTGGTAAAATAGTCACAGTATTATCTGTTGCTAGCGAAACAGTAATATCTTGACAAACTGCGGTTGGAGGAATGGTATCCTCTACAATAACAATAGCATCACACGTACTTATATTTCCAGCAGTATCTGTAACCGTTAAGGTTACTGTTTGTGTGCCTACCTCCGCACAGGTAAATGTGTTGGGTGATACGCTCATAGAGGCAATGGAGCAATTGTCTGTACTGCCACCATCTACATCTGTTGTTGTAATTACAGCAATTCCTGCTGCATCTAGTTGGGCCGTAAAGGCCTGGCACACTGCTGTTGGAGGTGTGTCGTCTACTAGGAGTACAGTAAATGTACAGGAATCTGAATTTGAAGAAGCATCTGGCGCCGTTAAAGTAATTACGGTATTTCCTGTAATTATAGTGCCTGGCGCTGGTGATTGTGTCACAGATGGAGTAGGGTCACAGGCTTCTGTTACGGTTGCCAATCCTGTATAATCTGGCAGTGTAAACTCGCAATTCCCATCAAAGGTTTCAGTTTGATCTGTGGGGCAGGTAATGACCGGTGCGGTAACATCTTCCACAGTAACTATGGCTGTACAGCTAGATGAATTTAATGCATCGTCAAAAATGGTAAGCGTAACAGTAACAGGTGTTCCTACATCTGCGCAGCTAAACGTATCTATATCTATTTGGTAATCGGTTACAGCGCAATTGTCGGTACTGCCTCCATCTACATCGGCAGCGATAATAGTTGCATTTCCAGTAGCGTCTAGTTGGATGGTAATATCCATACATACAGCTACAGGTGCTTCCGTGTCATTCACCGTAACATCAAAACTACAACTTCCTATATTTCCTGAAGGATCTGTCACTTCAAATGTATTTGTGGTAGTGCCTACTGGGAATTCACTTCCGCTAGGGAGGCCCGAAGTTTGAGTTAAAATTGTTGTATTTGCTATCTCTAAAATATATGGAAATGCTGCACTATCGTCTACATCATTGTACCAAAACGTGTCACTGTATAGTTGTACATAATTTCTATTCACACTACCAGCTCCGGGTTGACCTGGAGCCCAGTTTGTATAGGTTACAGGAGATCCATCCTGCCATTCAAAAGTGCCTTCGGCTGCTACATCGGTAAGACCGATGTGAACATAAGTTTTATTTTTTGCTAGAAGTCGATCAAATAAAAATACCTGAGTTTCTGCAGAAGGTATTGTGGCAACAACGCCTCCTTGTAATAAGGCATCTGCAAATGCATCGGGACCTGTAAAAATGCCATCTGAAATATAATATGCTTTTTCATTTGTAAAACCTATTTGCTCAAAACCAGGTATAGGGGCAACATCGCAATTTTCAGATCCATATACAGTGTAGTCAATAATAGCTCCACAAACTCCTAAACCGTTATCTGCAATAATATCTGCTGGACACGTTAATACTGGCAGTTCGGTATCATTTATAGTAATGTCAAAACTACAAGTATCTGTGTTTCCACCACCGTCTGTTACCACAAATGTGTTGGTGGTGGTTCCAATCGGGAAAAAACTATTAGGGCTTAATCCTGCTGTTTGTATGGTATTTTGCTGTAAATATTCTTGGCCTTCTAAGCGAATCAATAATCCAGCACTTAATGGTGGCGTATAATTTTGACCATTACAATTTAAATATCCTATAGCTGTTTCTGATGTAGTATCATTATTATAAATAGCTCGTGTATTTGCATCTACGGGCAGGTGTACCTCTACTATCACAGTTTTATTAGTAGGAATAAAAATATTTACAGGAACATCTACATAGGTGTTAAAACCAGGAGATGGTATGTTTACTGAAAAAAGTGGAGGAATTTGACCAGATAGCGGTGCAGCATAGGTTTGTATAGGATGTTCTAACTGGTCTCCCAGGTATATGTTCACATTAAAACTTTCAGTAGTGTTCGTGCTGGCAATTCCTAGATTTATATTTTCGAGTAGGTAGTCTGTTGTAACACCTTCTGTAGGTAGATTAAAGATACGAAGGTGACTGGAGCCTGTATTACAAAAAATAGTTGAATTGTAATTATGATCTATTTGCTGTATTGAAACGGGCTGTGTTGGAGCACAGTCATCAACAGGAACTGGAATGGCATAGTCTACAAAAGCACCACATAAACCTGGGTCATTATTTTGGGTTATATCTCCTGGACATACGATAACGGGATCTGTTGTATCGGTAAGGGTTACATCGAAACTACAGGTGTTTGTATTGCCAGAAAAATCGGTAGCCACAAAAGTATTGGTTGTTGTGCCAATCGGAAAATCGGAGTTAGGAGAAAATCCAGCGGTTTGTTCGAGTGTTCCAAAATATTCAATAACATATCTAGCTGAACTGGTTACTTGAACATCATTCCAACTTCCAGTTCCTGTCATTAAGGTATAATCTTCTCCTCCAAGATCATTAGGTTCTCCAGGATTCCAATTGGTGTACGTTGCTGTGCTACCACTTTGCCATTCAAAAGCACCTTCTGTAGTAGCATCGTTATATCCTATGTACACCTGTATTCCCCCTGCTTGGGCTGTGATGGCATTTCTTAGATAGGTATTTGTTGCAGCATCTTCCACTGTTGCAACGGTTACACCTAAACCTGCTGCATTTGCGAAAGCGACATCAGCTGTTGCGGGTGCATCAGACAAATAATAGGTTTTATTTTGGTTGGTACCCAAAAATGTGAATCCTGCAATGGTTTCTAGTGGCGGAAACGGATTGGTAATATTGTCTGTAACAGTAACAGTATATGTTACAGGATTTGTACCGCAATCTCCAACGATATCTGCTGGGCAGGTGATTACCGGTGGCGTAGTATCCGGTACTTCAGCAGTTTCATAAGCACCATAGTCTACGGTGGCAGTACCATCGCTATTACCATCTATAATTCTAGTATTTCGGTTTAGGTCTGTTGCTTGTGTAACATCACTATTTACACCAACATCAATGACAGGGGAGGTGGATTGTAAGCTAAAATCATATACTGCAGGATTGGTAAACAAAGGATCTATGTTAAATAAACAACAATCTCCAGTTAAAGGGCCGCTTTCATATAAACTGTTACTACCTGACTGTGTTAGATTTGGAAAATTTAATATGTCAATTGAACCAGGTCCATTATTCCAGAATATATTGTTGATAAAATAAAAAATAACTTCTCCTGTATTGTTTAAATATATGGCAGATCCTGAAGTGCTAGCAGTATTTTGGGTAAACGTATTACCAATAATTTCTACATCAAAAAGAAGTGAGCTTGTTTCGTAGTTGAGTCCGCCACCTAATGTTGCACTGTTGTCATGAAAAAGTACATTCTCTGTTCTAAGCTCTGAATTTACATTTGAGAATCCACCTCCTAGATTAGCCGAGGTGTTAAAGTTAATTTTTGTAGTAAAGATATATACATTACCAGCATCTCTTACATAAAAGCCACCACCGCTTTCAGTAGCGAAATTATTTGAAATAGTACTGTTAATTACTGTGATTTCTTGTTGTGCATTGGGTGCGTAAATACCGCCTCCTAGGTTGTTAGTGCCACTCCCATTTGCATATCCATTTCTTATAATAAGACCATCTAATATATTGGTAGTTCCGGTGTCTAACAATGAAATTACATGGTAAGAATTATCTGTTGTAGTTGCAAGAACTCCAATATCACCATCTAAAATAGTAGGATAGGTATTAAAATCTCTTGTAACCAAATTTATAACTCCATTATTTGGAGAAAAACCACCATACACATTGGTATTTCCTGGAATTTCAAAACTAATGGTTCTATCTGCTGTGGTGGTTGGGTAATAGGTTCCTTCAGCAATATAAATAGTGTTTACACTTGCACAGACTTCAGCTGCAGTTATAGCGTCTTGTAAGTCCGTAAAAGCATCTACCCAAGAGGTGCCATTATTTGCTCCGGTACCGTTTGCATCTACATATACTATGTTAGTAGTAAATAAAGCACAAGAAACCGCATAGGTAACTTCAATAGTATCTATAGCAAAAGAAGGATCTGCACCAACACCATTTGCATCGTTATCCCATAAGATTCCAATTTTTATATTTGGATTATTATTTGCTGAAATTGGTAAATCTAACGTGTATTTCGTAGCAGCCCATTGCCCTTGAGCCAAAGGAGTTCCGCAACCTCCACCACAGCAAGCGGTTTTTGGTAATGTAGCTACCAGCGTAGACCAAGTTGTACCGTCAAAGTAAACTAAGCCTGCTTTATCATTAGTGTCTTCACCAAAATGCATATAATCGAACGAAATGGAGAGTCCATAAACTCCTGTAGCATTAATAACAGGACTTTCAATTCTTTTATGAGTTTCTCCTGTTGCGCCTACATTATATGTTGCCCCACAATCGCCTGTTGGGCATACTCCGAATGCTACAGACCCTACGTGTAATGTTTGGTTGCTGAGGGTTGGGTTAGAAAAACATCCATCGCCACAACTACCCGTTCCTGTAAAAGCTTCTGCAGAACTTATAAACCATTCATTGGCAGCTGTACCTTGAGTTCCTATTGAAGTTACAGCCCAAGTGCCATTTGTTGTGATAACACCATTTGCATTTTGATTTTGGTTAGTACAGGCTGCATCTAATCCAAAATTCTCATTCCACAGCAGTGTTTGTGCATACGTGCTTTGTGAAATATATGCTAATACTACAATGAAGAAATAAGTAATTTTTTTCATAATGGTGGGAGTGTGGTTATGCAGACAATATACTCATTAACAAAATATTAACAAATACGTAGATGTACGTATTTTCTAACTATTAATTGAAGGATACCTATAAATAGTTTAATGTTCATTTTTGAAATTAAAACTAGATGAAAACCAAAAACCCCTTCCATTGCTGGAAGGGGTTTTCTTTTGGTTGGTTAAAACCTTTAGGATTACTCCTTAATCAAACGTTTTACAACGCTTGCATTTTCACTTTCTATCTGTACAATGTACACCCCAGAAGCCAATTTAGAAATATCAATTGTTTTCTCTGTGGTCATACTTGTAAGGTCTACAGTGTTCACTAACTTTCCGTTTACATCGTACATAGTTGCTTTGTTAAGCAGGATGTTAGAGGTATTAGACAGCGTCACCTGACTTTGTGCAGGGTTAGGATATAAAGTTATTCCTGTCTCCAGGGTATTGTCGTTAACACCCAGGATGCTTTCGATGGTAAGCTCGAAGGTACATTCACCTACATTGCCAAACGCATCGGTCGCGCTCAAGGTAACTGTATATACACCGTCGCCAATAAAAGATCCTGCTGCTGGATCCTGTGCGAATACCGTCAATGGATCTGTACAGTTGTCTACCGCTGAAGCAAGTCCGTCTGCGAAGTAATCTGGTACTTCATACAACTGGTTGCCTGCTCCTGGATCTATAGTCATATCTGCCGGGCAGGTCACTACAGGTTCCAATAGGTCTACAACGGTTACAGTAGCGACACAAGAAGCAAGGTTCCCACTAGGGTCACTTACAAACAAGGTTACCATTTGTGGAGTGCCTATGTCGTCACAACTAAAGTCGTCCATATCTACTCCTGCTACAGAGATTCCACAAGCTTCAACAGTAAGATTCATATCTATAAGGTCCATAGGATCTAGCATTGCTGTTCCGTCTGCACCTAATTCTAGTGTAAAGTCTTTACATACGAGCATAGGAGCTATGTTATCTATCACATTTACCGTTGCAGTACACATAGAAGTGTTCCCACTAGTATCTGTTACCAGAATATCCACCGTAGACTCTCCAACATCGGTACACGTAAATTGTGCTTGAGATGAATTTAAAGATATAAAATTAATACAGTAGCTATTAAAAACACCATCGTCACCAGCAGCATCGTCTGTTGCACGTAGTATCCAATCTCCATTTACATCTTCTCCGTCGAAAGTAGCAGCAAAGGTTCCTCCTTCTGGTTCAAAAGTTCCGGTAAAAGGTGCAGATCCTGTTGTAATATTAGGTGCTCCATCCATAAATACGGTACCCGTATAGTTATCTCCAGACCCACCATTTCCATCAGAAAGGGTAAGGATGGTTCCTGAAGGAGATTCTAGTTCAATTTCAAGATCTGAATCCCAGCTATGAGTAATATCTATTTCAACACTATTAAGGGCGTAATCAACTCCAATAATACCAGAATCTGGTACGGTAGCATTCGATTCGGTTGGAGGAAGCGTATTGCTAATGACAGCACCCGCATTATCCCCACATTCATCAATATCAGGTATGGTAGCACCTCCTAAAATTTCTATAGAAGCAATACCACAGTTATCTGTTACACTTACTAATAGATCCGCAACATTTACAGTAGCCATACCATTCACATCTAATATCACATCCAAGGGCGCAGAAGCTACAGCATCATAAGTGTAATTTAGGCTCCAGGCGTTCAAGGTACCGGTATCACCACCACCATTGTCACTCACATTCAAGGTCCAGGTACCTAAGGTACTTATACCATCAAAAACAGAGAGTGCCTCATTGGGTATAAAAGAACCTGCAATTGTTGGTACACCTCCACCACATTCGTCTTCCACAGCAGTAGCCGCTTCGTCGTCAAGGGTTGCCAGTATATCATTACCAGAGCATCCAAAAGTACCTGTTGCCGGAGCACCAGGACGGTCAACGATGGTTGCTGAAGTGGTTCCATCTGGAGCCGTAAGGGTAACAATTATATCACCTACCCACGTATGGCTAATGTCCAGATCTACATCAAGGTCTGTAATGTTAAAATCGTCTGTAATATCCAGAGTCGTTGTCAATCCAGCTGGATTACTGTCTGGAATTGCTGTTCCTGGGGTAGTGGTAGCAGTACCTGCACCAGAAGGTGGTGCACCAACACAAAGTATTTCTGGAGCTTCATCGTCGGTTACTGTTACATTCATAGTACAGTCCACGCTATTTCCTCCACCATCTGTATAGGTCCAGGTTACTACAGTAGTTCCCACTGGGTATACGTCTGTGGCATCTGCTGTGCCATTGTAATCGTTTACCAGGCCAGCTGGATCGGTAGGACAGTTGTCTGCTACCGTAGGTTGTGGCACGGTTACTAATGCTTCACAAAGGCCAGCATCGTTAGTTTGAGTAATGTCTGCAGGGCAGGTTAGTACAGCCACCTGGTTGTCCACAACGGTTATGGTGAATTGACACGTAGTGGTCTCATTAGGAGCATCGTCGTTGGTTGCTGTAAACTCGATAGTGGTAACGCCTACAGGATACGGTCCTGGAGAAGGAGCTCCCATGGTTTGAGTTACGGTTACCGAGCCTCCATTAGGATCTAATGCAGTTGGGATTGCAAAACCAAAAGGGGCTTCACATTCTCCCGGGTTCGCATTCACTATTTGATCGCCTGGGCAATTTATGATGGGAGAGTTATCTATTGCCAAAGCTTCTAGATATACTAATAAGTTTGCTCTAAAGTTTGCAGCTTCTGTAAGGGGTTGGTGGAAGTTAGTAGTGGTCATACCACCCATCATCACAGTACCAGCTCCAAAGGGCTTTTCTACCAATACTAATTGTGTAGGTGAAGAAGTATTAAACAATATGCTAGTATATCCTATACCAGTGATAATAGCATGACTATAACTACCTCCAGTCATTGTAGTGGCTGTAGGTAGGTTAGGTCCTGTAAATCCTGGATGAGTAGGAATTGCAGTACTTACTGAGGCAGCAAAATTTCCAACTACTAAAGTAGTACCTCCAAACCCAAAATCGATGTCAACACCTTCATTAGGGGCAGCATTCAATAAAAGCGTTCCTCCTCCAGTTACCCAGTTTTCAATAGTTGTAATATTAGCTGCAAGGAAAGTAGCTAATTCAATAGCATTATCCTCACTTCCATCAATAAATGCGAAACGACTTGTTGATGCAAAAATAATTGCTGGATCTAATGTTTCAAAAAATACCTCTGTCCAGTTACCAACACCAAAAGCAGTGTCCATTGCTGTTTGGTTAGTAGTTTGATCCCAAGGGTTTCCAACTGTAGAATGAATATAAAAAGTGTCATCTGCAGCAGCACGATTGTACGCTGGATTTCCAACTTGTGAGGCCGCGAAGCTTCCTGCTGAGGCTTCATTACCACACTCCGAAAGATCAAAGTTGGTAGATGTGCATTGCGCTTGTACGCTCATCGTACTTACGAGTAAGGCCATAACAAGCCCTACATAAAAAATAGTTTTTTTCATAGAAATGAATTTATATTAGTAGTTAAGCAGCGAATCTAATTCTTAAAGTTATCCTAACATAATATTTTAGACGAAAGGTAAATTTTTTCGATGAAATACCTGTTTTTTGTAGGAAATAGTTTACAATTACTTAATTATTTCATAGGATCTTTTATAAACCTGGTCATCGCAATACCCTGGTCTATACTATGAAGTTGTTTTTTCTCTTTATCTATCTTAACTTAAATCATTGGGTTGTCATATACTTAAGTTTTTCTAATGTGGGTAAGGTGTTTTACTGTAGGAGTCGCAACTGCAGTATTACCTATTAACTCACCTAAGAAAATCTCATGGTCACTACATAAAAACTTCTTTAGTAACGGAAATAGTACTCTCTACCGCTACATGTAATGAGTTATCCAATAAACCAAAAACCCCTTCCATTGCTGGAAGGGGTTTTCTTTTGGTTGGTTAAAACCTTTAGGATTACTCCTTAATCAAACGTTTTACAACGCTTGCATTTTCACTTTCTATCTGTACAATGTACACCCCAGAAGCCAATTTAGAAATATCAATTGTTTTCTCTGTGGTCATACTTGTAAGGTCTACAGTGTTCACTAACTTTCCGTTTACATCGTACATAGTTGCTTTGTTAAGCAGGATGTTAGAGGTATTAGACAGCGTCACCTGACTTTGTGCAGGGTTAGGATATAAAGTTATTCCTGTCTCCAGGGTATTGTCGTTAACACCCAGGATGCTTTCGATGGTAAGCTCGAAGGTACATTCACCTACATTGCCAAACGCATCGGTCGCGCTCAAGGTAACTGTATATACACCGTCGCCAATAAAAGATCCTGCTGCTGGATCCTGTGCGAATACCGTCAATGGATCTGTACAGTTGTCTACCGCTGAAGCAAGTCCGTCTGCGAAGTAATCTGGTACTTCATACAACTGGTTGCCTGCTCCTGGATCTATAGTCATATCTGCCGGGCAGGTCACTACAGGTTCCAATAGGTCTACAACGGTTACAGTAGCGACACAAGAAGCAAGGTTCCCACTAGGGTCACTTACAAACAAGGTTACCATTTGTGGAGTGCCTATGTCGTCACAACTAAAGTCGTCCATATCTACTCCTGCTACAGAGATTCCACAAGCTTCAACAGTAAGATTCATATCTATAAGGTCCATAGGATCTAGCATTGCTGTTCCGTCTGCACCTAATTCTAGTGTAAAGTCTTTACATACGAGCATAGGAGCTATGTTATCTATCACATTTACCGTTGCAGTACACATAGAAGTGTTCCCACTAGTATCTGTTACCAGAATATCCACCGTAGACTCTCCAACATCGGTACACGTAAATTGTGCTTGAGATGAATTTAAAGATATAAAATTAATACAGTAGCTATTAAAAACACCATCGTCACCAGCAGCATCGTCTGTTGCACGTAGTATCCAATCTCCATTTACATCTTCTCCGTCGAAAGTAGCAGCAAAGGTTCCTCCTTCTGGTTCAAAAGTTCCGGTAAAAGGTGCAGATCCTGTTGTAATATTAGGTGCTCCATCCATAAATACGGTACCCGTATAGTTATCTCCAGACCCACCATTTCCATCAGAAAGGGTAAGGATGGTTCCTGAAGGAGATTCTAGTTCAATTTCAAGATCTGAATCCCAGCTATGAGTAATATCTATTTCAACACTATTAAGGGCGTAATCAACTCCAATAATACCAGAATCTGGTACGGTAGCATTCGATTCGGTTGGAGGAAGCGTATTGCTAATGACAGCACCCGCATTATCCCCACATTCATCAATATCAGGTATGGTAGCACCTCCTAAAATTTCTATAGAAGCAATACCACAGTTATCTGTTACACTTACTAATAGATCCGCAACATTTACAGTAGCCATACCATTCACATCTAATATCACATCCAAGGGCGCAGAAGCTACAGCATCATAAGTGTAATTTAGGCTCCAGGCGTTCAAGGTACCGGTATCACCACCACCATTGTCACTCACATTCAAGGTCCAGGTACCTAAGGTACTTATACCATCAAAAACAGAGAGTGCCTCATTGGGTATAAAAGAACCTGCAATTGTTGGTACACCTCCACCACATTCGTCTTCCACAGCAGTAGCCGCTTCGTCGTCAAGGGTTGCCAGTATATCATTACCAGAGCATCCAAAAGTACCTGTTGCCGGAGCACCAGGACGGTCAACGATGGTTGCTGAAGTGGTTCCATCTGGAGCCGTAAGGGTAACAATTATATCACCTACCCACGTATGGCTAATGTCCAGATCTACATCAAGGTCTGTAATGTTAAAATCGTCTGTAATATCCAGAGTCGTTGTCAATCCAGCTGGATTACTGTCTGGAATTGCTGTTCCTGGGGTAGTGGTAGCAGTACCTGCACCAGAAGGTGGTGCACCAACACAAAGTATTTCTGGAGCTTCATCGTCGGTTACTGTTACATTCATAGTACAGTCCACGCTATTTCCTCCACCATCTGTATAGGTCCAGGTTACGATAGTAGTTCCTACTGGGTATACGTCTGTGGCATCTGCTGTGCCATTGTAATCGTTTACCAGGCCAGCTGGATCGGTAGGACAGTTGTCTGCTACCGTAGGTTGTGGCACGGTTACTAATGCTTCACAAAGGCCAGCATCGTTAGTTTGAGTAATGTCTGCAGGGCAGGTTAGTACAGCCACCTGGTTGTCCACAACGGTTATGGTGAATTGACACGTAGTGGTCTCGTTGGGAGCATCGTCGTTGGTTGCTGTAAATTCAATAGTGGTAACGCCTACAGGATACGGTCCTGGAGAAGGAGCTCCCATGGTTTGAGTTACGGTTACTGAACCGCCATCTGGATCTAATGCAGTTGGGGTTGCAAAACCAAAAGGGGCTTCACATTCTCCCGGGTTCGCATTCACTATTTGATCGCCTGGGCAATTTATGATTGGAGGATTACTTGCTGATGCAAACAAAAATTCTGCTTGGTTTTCAATTAGATCAATAAAGTCTTGTGAATCAAAATTAGTAGAGATAAAACTATTATAAATAGTAGTTCCTGCTGCATTCAATAGAATAGCAGTTTCATTAGGTGTATTTGGTGTTGCAACAAATCCTGCAATAGAAGTTGCACCAGGCAACGGCTCTAATCTATGTCCGTGTATCCCCCATGGTACTGTAGGTGCTACCAATGGCAATCCATTGATAGTGTTGGGATTATTAAATGTTGGGTGTGCAGGATCCCATACTTCAACCGCGATTTGTGAGCCATAAGATATAGCAGAAGCTGCACCTAATTCTGCAAGCAGTGTAGGCGCGATATTGATTTGCCAATACCCTCCAAAAATCACTTTACCACCACCTGAAATATAATTTACGATTTCAGTAATTGTAGCAGCGTCAATGGTGTCATTATAGAACCGAATAATTGCCAAATCAAATGTTTGGGATGTTAATGCAGTATTTAACTCTGCTGTAGCTCCCACTATAGTAGTTACAGTGGCTCCAATGGAGGTGAGCATTGGCTCTAAATCTGTTGTAGTTGCAATCCCCCCATTATTTGTGAAATTTAAGATCGTAGTGCCCGCAGGAATACGATTTGTTATACCGCTTCCTCTATAGGTCTCAACGGCTTTATTTATCACAATTTCTGAGATGTCTCCCGAGAAATTACTCGCATTCGAATTCTGTGAATTATTGGATTGAGCAAACACGGGGTTCGTGCTTACGAGCAAGGCCATAACAAGCCCCACATAAAAAATAGTTTTTTTCATAATAGAAATTTAAATTAATAGTTAGTACTGCGAATCTAATTCTTAAAGTTATCTTAAAATATTATTTTAGATGAAATGTATTTTTTTTCGATAAAATACCTCTATTTCGTAGGAAATAGATTACAAAAGAGCCTGTTACAAATTTTAGAACGGGCTCTTTTGTAAAGATGTTTACAATTACTTAATTATTTCATAGGATCTTTTATAAACCTGGTCATCGCAATACCCTGGTCTATACTATGAAGTTGTTTTTTCTCTTTATCTATCTTAACTTAAATCATTGGGTTGTCATATACTTAAGTTTTTCTAATGTGGGTAAGGTGTTTTACTGTAGGAGTCGCAACTGCAGTATTACCTATTAACTCACCTAAGAAAATCTCATGGTCACTACATAAAAACTTCTTTAGTAACGGAAATAGTACTCTCTACCGCTACATGTAATGAGTTATCCAATAAACCAAAAACCCCTTCCATTGCTGGAAGGGGTTTTCTTTTGGTTGGTTAAAACCTTTAGGATTACTCCTTAATCAAACGTTTTACAACGCTTGCATTTTCACTTTCTATCTGTACAATGTACACCCCAGAAGCCAATTTAGAAATATCAATTGTTTTCTCTGTGGTCATACTTGTAAGGTCTACAGTGTTCACTAACTTTCCGTTTACATCGTACATAGTTGCTTTGTTAAGCAGGATGTTAGAGGTATTAGACAGCGTCACCTGACTTTGTGCAGGGTTAGGATATAAAGTTATTCCTGTCTCCAGGGTATTGTCGTTAACACCCAGGATGCTTTCGATGGTAAGCTCGAAGGTACATTCACCTACATTGCCAAACGCATCGGTCGCGCTCAAGGTAACTGTATATACACCGTCGCCAATAAAAGATCCTGCTGCTGGATCCTGTGCGAATACCGTCAATGGATCTGTACAGTTGTCTACCGCTGAAGCAAGTCCGTCTGCGAAGTAATCTGGTACTTCATACAACTGGTTGCCTGCTCCTGGATCTATAGTCATATCTGCCGGGCAGGTCACTACAGGTTCCAATAGGTCTACAACGGTTACAGTAGCGACACAAGAAGCAAGGTTCCCACTAGGGTCACTTACAAACAAGGTTACCATTTGTGGAGTGCCTATGTCGTCACAACTAAAGTCGTCCATATCTACTCCTGCTACAGAGATTCCACAAGCTTCAACAGTAAGATTCATATCTATAAGGTCCATAGGATCTAGCATTGCTGTTCCGTCTGCACCTAATTCTAGTGTAAAGTCTTTACATACGAGCATAGGAGCTATGTTATCTATCACATTTACCGTTGCAGTACACATAGAAGTGTTCCCACTAGTATCTGTTACCAGAATATCCACCGTAGACTCTCCAACATCGGTACACGTAAATTGTGCTTGAGATGAATTTAAAGATATAAAATTAATACAGTAGCTATTAAAAACACCATCGTCACCAGCAGCATCGTCTGTTGCACGTAGTATCCAATCTCCATTTACATCTTCTCCGTCGAAAGTAGCAGCAAAGGTTCCTCCTTCTGGTTCAAAAGTTCCGGTAAAAGGTGCAGATCCTGTTGTAATATTAGGTGCTCCATCCATAAATACGGTACCCGTATAGTTATCTCCAGACCCACCATTTCCATCAGAAAGGGTAAGGATGGTTCCTGAAGGAGATTCTAGTTCAATTTCAAGATCTGAATCCCAGCTATGAGTAATATCTATTTCAACACTATTAAGGGCGTAATCAACTCCAATAATACCAGAATCTGGTACGGTAGCATTCGATTCGGTTGGAGGAAGCGTATTGCTAATGACAGCACCCGCATTATCCCCACATTCATCAATATCAGGTATGGTAGCACCTCCTAAAATTTCTATAGAAGCAATACCACAGTTATCTGTTACACTTACTAATAGATCCGCAACATTTACAGTAGCCATACCATTCACATCTAATATCACATCCAAGGGCGCAGAAGCTACAGCATCATAAGTGTAATTTAGGCTCCAGGCGTTCAAGGTACCGGTATCACCACCACCATTGTCACTCACATTCAAGGTCCAGGTACCTAAGGTACTTATACCATCAAAAACAGAGAGTGCCTCATTGGGTATAAAAGAACCTGCAATTGTTGGTACACCTCCACCACATTCGTCTTCCACAGCAGTAGCCGCTTCGTCGTCAAGGGTTGCCAGTATATCATTACCAGAGCATCCAAAAGTACCTGTTGCCGGAGCACCAGGACGGTCAACGATGGTTGCTGAAGTGGTTCCATCTGGAGCCGTAAGGGTAACAATTATATCACCTACCCACGTATGGCTAATGTCCAGATCTACATCAAGGTCTGTAATGTTAAAATCGTCTGTAATATCCAGAGTCGTTGTCAATCCAGCTGGATTACTGTCTGGAATTGCTGTTCCTGGGGTAGTGGTAGCAGTACCTGCACCAGAAGGTGGTGCACCAACACAAAGTATTTCTGGAGCTTCATCGTCGGTTACTGTTACATTCATAGTACAGTCCACGCTATTTCCTCCACCATCTGTATAGGTCCAGGTTACGATAGTAGTTCCTACTGGGTATACGTCTGTGGCATCTGCTGTGCCATTGTAATCGTTTACCAGGCCAGCTGGATCGGTAGGACAGTTGTCTGCTACCGTAGGTTGTGGCACGGTTACTAATGCTTCACAAAGGCCAGCATCGTTAGTTTGAGTAATGTCTGCAGGGCAGGTTAGTACAGCCACCTGGTTGTCCACAACGGTTATGGTGAATTGACACGTAGTGGTCTCGTTGGGAGCATCGTCGTTGGTTGCTGTAAATTCAATAGTGGTAACGCCTACAGGATACGGTCCTGGAGAAGGAGCTCCCATGGTTTGAGTTACGGTTACTGAACCGCCATCTGGATCTAATGCAGTTGGGGTTGCAAAACCAAAAGGGGCTTCACATTCTCCCGGGTTCGCATTCACTATTTGATCGCCTGGGCAATTTATGATGGGAGGAGCGGCGGCATTAGCCACCCAATTTATAGCGTTGGCTATCATTAAAAAACCATCTTGTGCAGGATCTACTACATTTGGCCAAAGCGAAATAGAAGCTCTTCGTACACTTGAAGGGCCAAGATTCTCTTTAACATAGGCTAACGGATTTCCGTTACTATCTTCTGCAATTAAAGTCGCCGAAGGGTCTATTGTTCCAACTATTTGAGTGTCAACATCAACAGAAGTAACTCCTGCCATTATTGGATGTCCAGGAATTAATACGTTACCTAAGACTAAACCTGCTCCATTGTTATATACACCACCTGGATTGTTAAAATAATCATATGTAGTATCAAAATCACCAAGGATGTCTGTTCCAAAACCAGCAGCATTATCGAGCATTGCAAATGTGATATCGACTACTGCCCCGCCACCGTCAGCGTATTGGGCTAAAATATTTCCCAATGAAACTCCATCAAACCATGAACTATTCGACCAAACTACTACTGCATCATACATATTAAGTTGTGCAAGAGTCGGGTTACTACTTCCAGCAGATTGAAGGTCAACAGTAGTAAAACCTTGAGTCAGTAAATTATTTTGTAAAATAGTAGAGGAATTGGAATTGTCAGAAAAAAGAAGTAAAACTGCATCCGCCATCATTCTTGAAGACCCTTCCTGATAAGGATTGCTAAGAGCATTGAGCTCTGAACTGTTAGGATTCACAAGCGGTCCAGCCTGAGAAAAGATTGCTGAATACGATATCAGCAATATAAAAAACATAATTTTTTTCATAATATAATTTTTAATTAATAGTTAGAGTCTCAAATCTAATTCTTAAAAAAATCATAAAATATTATTTTAGATTAAGGGTAGCTTTTTTCGATAAACAACACTTTTTAATTTTGTAGGAAAATTTTTATAAAAAAGCCCGTTCCAAATTTTGGAACGGGCTTTTTTTATAAAAATGTTTATAATTACTTAATCATTTCATAGGACCTTTTTATAAACTTAGTCATCTCTTCTCCTTTGAGTAACCCTTTACTGAGTTTGGCAAGATCCAGTGCCTGATTTACTAAACGTTCCTTTTTCTTAGCTGTTTTAGTCGTTAAGATTTCACCTACCAACTCGTTATTGCTATTTACGATAAGGGTGTAGGTTTCTGGAAAACCACCCATCCCAAACATACCGCCACCGCCGGATTGTTGCATCTCTTTCATACGGCGCATAAATTCAGGTTCAGTAATGGTAAATGCATTTGCATTACTATCCATTGCTTCCAATTGAATGGTAAATTTTTCTGAAGGAATGGTTTCAGTCAAATACGTTTTTAAAGTTTCTTGTTCTTCCTCTGAAAGTTTCGAACTAGTAGCTTCATCTTTCTTTATTAAATTATCAATATGGTCTCCGTCTACACGTGCGAAGCTTACATTTTGGTTTTCAGATTCTATTTTTTGAATTAAATGCGAAATAATGGGTGAGTCTAACAACAATACTTCATAGCCTTTTTCTTTGGCAGGTTGAATATAACTGTGTTGGTCTTCTTTGTTTGAAGCATAGAGCAATACCAGTTTGTCATCTTTATCGGTTTGGGTTGCTGCCAATTTTTCTTTTAATTCAGCAAAGGTGAAATACGTTCCGTCTACTGTTGGGAACAACATAAACTGCTGTGCTTTCTCAAAGAATTTATCTTCGGTCAACATCCCGTATTCAATCACAATTTTAATATCGTCCCATTTCTTCTCAAAATCTTCACGATTTTCATTGAAGAGCGATTTCAGCTTATCTGCTACTTTACGGGTAATATAACTTGCTATTTTCTTTACGGCACCATCTGCCTGTAAGTAACTTCTTGAAACATTTAAAGGAATGTCTGGAGAATCTATAACACCACGTAACATGGTTAAAAATTCGGGTACAATACCTTCTACATTATCGGTTACAAATACCTGATTTTGATACAGTTGAATTTTATCCTTCTGGATGTTCATATCGTTTTTCATCTTGGGGAAATATAAAATTCCCGTAAGATTAAAAGGATAATCTACATTAAGATGAATGTTGAAGAGCGGCTCCTCAAATTGCATTGGATATAATTCCCGATAGAAGCTTTTATAGTCTTCATCTTTTAAATCGGTTGGTTGTTTAGTCCAAGCCGGATTAGGGTTGTTTATTATATTGTCAACCTCTTTAGTAGGAGCGGGGTCTTCCTTTTTGGCATCTTCAGGTTTTGGGAGCGTTTCAGTTTTAGTGCCGAACTTAATTGGGATAGGCATAAACTTGTTGTACTTGGTCAACAAGTCAGTGATTTTCCCTTTTTCTAAAAATTCGGTTTCGTCTTCAGATATATGAAGAATGATCTCTGTACCTCTTTCAGTCTTGTTGGCTTCTTCCAACGTATAATTGGGTGAGCCATCACACGTCCAATGTGCAGCAGGCGCATCTTTATAGCTTTTGGTAATAATTTCAACCTTACTCGCCACCATAAAAGCTGAATAGAAACCAAGGCCAAAATGACCAATAATTCCGGCTTCTTCACCTTTTTTATCTTTATATTTTTCAATAAACTCTTCAGCGCCAGAAAAAGCAATCTCGTTGATGTATTTCTCTACTTCTTCCTTCGTCATCCCAATACCTTGATCGATAATGTGAAGTTGTTTTTTCTCCTTATCTATCTTAACTTCAATTATTGGGTTGCCATAGGCTACTTTGGCTTCTCCAATGTTGGTAAGGTGTTTTAATTTAAGAGTCGCATCTGTAGCGTTACTTATTAACTCACGTAAGAAAATCTCATGATCACTATATAAAAACTTCTTTATTAACGGAAAAATATTCTCTACCGCTACATTAATGGTTCCTGTACTCATATTTTATTAGTATTTATTCGCTGCTCCGCAACGTATTATTTAGTTTCTATTCTGTATTGACAAAGAGAGTACCAATAATGAGTTTATGACAGGATGTCACAAATACTATTGGAATGGTTTTTTTTAATGAGTTATCCAATAAAGCAAAAACCCCTTCCATTGCTGGAAGGGGTTTTCTTTTGGTTGGTTAAAACCTTTAGGATTACTCCTTAATCAAACGTTTTACAACGCTTGCATTTTCACTTTCTATCTGTACAATGTACACCCCAGAAGCCAATTTAGAAATATCAATTGTTTTCTCTGTGGTCATACTTGTAAGGTCTACAGTGTTCACTAACTTTCCGTTTACATCGTACATAGTTGCTTTGTTAAGCAGGATGTTAGAGGTATTAGACAGCGTCACCTGACTTTGTGCAGGGTTAGGATATAAAGTTATTCCTGTCTCCAGGGTATTGTCGTTAACACCCAGGATGCTTTCGATGGTAAGCTCGAAGGTACATTCACCTACATTGCCAAACGCATCGGTCGCGCTCAAGGTAACTGTATATACACCGTCGCCAATAAAAGATCCTGCTGCTGGATCCTGTGCGAATACCGTCAATGGATCTGTACAGTTGTCTACCGCTGAAGCAAGTCCGTCTGCGAAGTAATCTGGTACTTCATACAACTGGTTGCCTGCTCCTGGATCTATAGTCATATCTGCCGGGCAGGTCACTACAGGTTCCAATAGGTCTACAACGGTTACA
Source organism: Rasiella sp. SM2506 (assembly GCF_050859505.1). GTDB lineage: Bacteria > Bacteroidota > Bacteroidia > Flavobacteriales > Flavobacteriaceae > Marinirhabdus. The sequence goes on from NZ_CP193934.1 coordinate 2,153,796, forward strand.
GTAGCGACACAAGAAGCAAGGTTCCCACTAGGGTCACTTACAAACAAGGTTACCATTTGTGGAGTGCCTATGTCGTCACAACTAAAGTCGTCCATATCTACTCCTGCTACAGAGATTCCACAAGCTTCAACAGTAAGATTCATATCTATAAGGTCCATAGGATCTAGCATTGCTGTTCCGTCTGCACCTAATTCTAGTGTAAAGTCTTTACATACGAGCATAGGAGCTATGTTGTCTATTACATTTATAGTTGCTGTACACATAGAAGTGTTTCCAGAGGCATCGGTAACTGTTACTTCAACAGTCTTCTCTCCTACGTCTTCACAATCTACCATAAAACTCGTCACTGGACCTGGTGTAGCAGATTCAACTAGATAGTTAATACTTCCATTCCAGATTCTAGGAGAGAACGCTGTACCAGCAAATGGCGCAGACGATGAAGCTCCTAAATTAAGGGTTACGTCTGCATTGCTATACATTAACATTCCTGGAGAAGGATCTCCTCCTGTTCCTGAATAGGAATGACCGTGCGTTGCATCCATTACTAGGGCAACACCGTAGGTAGTTCCTGCTGTTAATGTTACAGAAGCATCAAGTACTGCATTACTAGGTACGTCTACCGTTCCTGAAGCAGTACCAGCACCTGTAGCAGTAAGTGTCCAGTTTGTAGGATCTGTTTCATTTCCTACGTAAGTACCTACAAGGGTATACATTTCTACCGTAAAGGCTCCTGGATCACCTGTATTAAGATCTAAATCTGTAATCTCAATATCATTAGTTCCTACAGTAACATCAAAGTATACAGCACTACCACCACCAAGACCGTTGTTAGAGTCAAATACAGTTGTAATAGAAGCCATAGTAGAAGTTCCTATCTCACCTTCTGTAGTTGCTGTTACAGTACCACAGTTATCTGTTGCACTTACTAATAAATCCGCAACATTTACAGTAGCCATGCCATTCACATCTAATATCACATCAAATGGCGGAGAAGCTACAGCATCATAAGTGTAATTTAGGCTCCAGGCGTTCAAGGTACCGGTATCACCACCACCATTGTCACTCACATTCAAGGTCCAGGTACCTAAGGTACTTATACCATCAAAAACAGAGAGTGCCTCATTGGGTATAAAAGAACCTGCAATTGTTGGTACACCTCCACCACATTCGTCTTCCACAGCAGTAGCCGCTTCGTCGTCAAGGGTTGCCAGTATATCATTACCAGAGCATCCAAAAGTACCTGTTGCCGGAGCACCAGGACGGTCAACGATGGTTGCTGAAGTGGTTCCATCTGGAGCCGTAAGGGTAACAATTATATCACCTACCCACGTATGGCTAATGTCCAGATCTACATCAAGGTCTGTAATGTTAAAATCGTCTGTAATATCCAGAGTCGTTGTCAATCCAGCTGGATTACTGTCTGGAATTGCTGTTCCTGGGGTAGTGGTAGCAGTACCTGCACCAGAAGGTGGTGCACCAACACAAAGTATTTCTGGAGCTTCATCGTCGGTTACTGTTACATTCATAGTACAGTCCACGCTATTTCCTCCACCATCTGTATAGGTCCAGGTTACTACAGTAGTTCCCACTGGGTATACGTCTGTGGCATCTGCTGTGCCATTGTAATCGTTTACCAGGCCAGCTGGATCGGTAGGACAGTTGTCTGCTACCGTAGGTTGTGGCACGGTTACTAATGCTTCACAAAGGCCAGCATCGTTAGTTTGAGTAATGTCTGCAGGGCAGGTTAGTACAGCCACCTGGTTGTCCACAACGGTTATGGTGAATTGACACGTAGTGGTCTCGTTGGGAGCATCGTCGTTGGTTGCTGTAAATTCAATAGTGGTAACGCCTACAGGATACGGTCCTGGAGAAGGAGCTCCCATAGTTTGAGTTACGGTTACTGAACCGCCATTAGGATCTAATGCTGTAGGGGTTGCAAAACCAAAAGGGGCTTCACATTCTCCTGGGTTCGCATTCACTATTTGATCGCCTGGGCAGTTTATGATGGGATCTGTAGGCACTGAAGAAGTTTCTCCTGCAATAATTGCCATACCTGAAGTACTTTCGTACGCATAATCTTTTATGGTCCAACTAGAACCATTGAAGCTTACATCTAAACGAGCCCAGCCATAATAAGTGTTACCACCGAAATCAAATTCTAAACCAAGATACCTATCTGTAACGTTACACCAATTACCAAAGGAACAAGAACCATAGTTTAAGGATTGAAAGCCTCCGGAAAATCCATTGTTAAAAAAAGTTCCTGCACCACTAGAAATAGTAGCTCCAGCAGATAACGCAAAAGGATACGCAAAGGTTGCTCCTCCACTTCCTAACACATTATTGTTCGCTGTTAATGGAGAAACATATAAATTAGAACTTCCGTTATGGTGGATTCTAAAGTCATTTGTCGCATCGTTGTTTAAGTCTAAAAAGTATTGTCCACCAATGCCTCCAGCAAAATCTGGAACTTCATCGGTGTAGACAATTTGTCCGTTGACATCCGCCGCACCAGCCATGACGACCGATAATGCTCCATACTGAACCATGCGTTTGCTCAACTTTGAAAAGTTATTTTTCTTCATAATTAAAATTTTGTTAAACATTAGTTAATATAAAGATAGTTTTTTTTTGATATTTACAGACCGAAACTAGTATAAAAGAATGAGTTACAATAGGAATAAAAAAAAAGGACAATCCAAATCAAAAAATAATCAGGGTATTCGTGTAGAGCCAGAAGGGTCTCTTGGTCTATTAGCGTTAGGTGATATAGGATTGGATATGTGGCGAAATGAAAAAAAAAATAAAAACAGTAGTTCACATGGGTAAGGTGTTACTTTTAGGTTGGGATGCCGCAGATTGGCAGATAATGTGGCCATTAATCAATCAAGGCAAGATGCCTGCCTTTAAAAAATTGATTTCTAATGGGGTCTATGCCAATATGAGCACTCTGGACCCCCCTTTTTCACCTATGTTGTGGACTAGTGTGGCAACGGGAAAAACACCCGATAAGCACGGGATTCTTAATTTTATAGAAGTAAATCAAGATAACGAAATTCAACCCGTTTCAGTTCAGTCCAGAAAAACACGTGCCGTCTGGAATATCTTAACACATAAAGGAAAAAAATCGAATTTAGTGGGCTGGTGGCCTACGCATCCTGCAGAGCCAATTAATGGTGTTGTGATTTCAGATAAATTTCAAAAAGGATACGATAAAAAGAGGCCTGTTGCAAGATGGCCAATAGATCCACATACAATACACCCTCCAGAACTTTTAGAAACCTACCAAAAGTATAGAATTCACCCCAAGGAAATAACCCCGGCACATATTCTTCCGTTTATACCAAAGGCTGCACAAATAGATCAAAGTAAGGATGAGGGCTTAAAGAATTTTGCCCATGTGTTAGCGCAAAATTCAAGTATTCATGCAGCAGCTACGAAAGTTATGCGGGAAACCGAGTGGGATTTTATGGCTGTTTATTATGATGCTATAGATCACTTTTGTCATGGGTTTATGAAATTTCATCCCCCAAAGTTAGGTCCAGTCCCACCAAAACTTTTTGATATTTATAATGAAGTAATAACAGGCGCTTACGTATTTCAGGATATGATGCTGGAACGAATGATGAAGCTGGCAGATGAGGACACAACCATTATAGTAATGAGTGACCACGGCTACGAGTCTGGCTCCTTACGAATTCTGGAAATGCCCAAATTTAATGCTGCCCCGGCTATGGAGCACAGGCAGTTTGGGATATTTGCTGCCATGGGACCTGGTATAAAGAAAAACACTAAAATATTCGGGTTGGGCTTGTTCGATATTGCTCCTACTATTTTACATCATTTTAACCTGCCAGTAGGAAAAGACATGGACGGAAAGGTGATTCAGGATATGTATGAAAATCCGAAACCAGTTCAGTTTATAGAAAGTTGGGATGCTGTGGAAGGGGAATTTGGAGAACATAAAGGCGATTATTCTACTACCATAGAAAATCAGGAACAATTGCAACAACTTATAGATTTAGGATATGTAGATGCGCTGGATGAAGATAAAGATAAAGCGCTTAGACAGGTGAAATGTGATGTAAAACACAATTTAGCGCGAGTTCATAAAGGGAAAAAAGATTTTCATCGCGCCAAAGAACTTTTATTGGAGTTAGTAACCGAAGATGTTGATACCGTGCCGTTTTATATAGATTTATTAACCATTTCGTTAAATCTTGACGAGTACGATGAAGCTGAAACCTACCTGGCTAAACTTAGAACACTGGAGCATAAATTTAAGTTCTCTACTACCGTTTCAGAAGCAAAAATTGCTTTAGGTCAGGGTAAAATTAATAAAGGAATAAAACTACTGGAAGAAGCCAAAGAAAAGAAACCTACGCCAGCCATTTGGTATGAACTAGGCAAACAATATTTACGTTTGGAGAAATATGAACTAGCGAGAGATTCCTTTCTGGAAGCTATGGAAACCGAAGAAGATAATGCACGTTTTCAACAAGCGTTAGCATTAACGTATAATAGGTTAGGACAATTTGAAGATGCCGCAGAACATGCCTTTGTTGCCATAGAGCTTATAAAATATTTTCCGGAAGCACATTATACGCTAGGGGAAGCGCTTCAAAATTTAGGGGAGCACGAAATGGCGAAAAATGCTTTTGAAAACGCCGCGCGCCTTAAACCAATGACGCATCACAAAGCAGAACACGCCATAGCAAATATTAATGACCAGCTTTCAGGAAACAAAGAGAAAGCCAAAGTTTTTGACGATACACAAATATTAATAGTGTCTGGACTTCCAAGATCTGGAACGTCACTTATGATGCAAATGTTACATAGTGCTGGTATCAATGCGCTGGTAGATGGCAAGCGAGAAGCAGATATCTCTAACCCAAAAGGATATTTTGAATATGAACCCGTAAAAGGACTTCAAAAAAATAATGATTGGTTACACTTGGCCCAAGGGAAATCGGTGAAAGTGGTGGCGCCACTTTTAAAGTTTTTGGACCCACAATATCGTTACAAAGTTATCTTTATGCGCCGAAACCTGAATGAGATAGTCACCTCTCAGCAAATTATGATAGGCAAAGATGCCAAAACACTACCCATTACATTGTTGGAGTCTTACAAGAAAACCGTATTGTCCGTAGATAATTGGCAAAAGAGTGAACCTGGGGTAGAATTTTTATACATAGATTATAAAGAGGTTATAAAAAATCCAGAGCAAGCTATTGGTAAAGTGGTCGAATTTGTGAATCCTACACTAGATATAGAAACTATGAAAGCCTGCGTAGATACCACATTATACCGTAACGTAAAAAGCTAAGTACTTTACAAGCATGCTATAAACCCGTTTTTTATTTTAAAACGGGTTTTATTGCTGTTAAAATCACTGTATTTTTTATCATCTACGTTTACATAAGCCCTGCTCATAACCTTTAAATTGCGCATAATTCGCATAGACATACCCATTTTTAACACAACATTCTGTTTAAGCATGTGTCTTATTGGTTAAACGTTATATATCTTTGTTGTGCTTCGAAAATAGTTGCTATTTTGATTTTCTGAAGAATTAATCCATGTATTATGAGCGCAAAAAAAACAACTACAGCCACTAACAAAGTTACTCGAGCCAGCATTATTTCAGCGTATATGCAATACGTTCTGGAACACGAAGAGACTCCAAAGAGTGTTTATAAATTTTGCAAGAATCATAAAATGAAAGAAACTGAATTTTACAGTTTCTTCGGAAGTTTTGAAGGGGTACGACAAGAAATATGGACTAGCTTTTTTAACCATGCCATGGAATTGGCTCATAAAAATAAGGCATACGAGCAGTTCGGGAACCAAGAGAAAATGCTTACATTTTTCTATACTTTTTTTGAAATTCTTACCGCAAATCGTAGTTACGTACTTTTCGCCCTAAAAGAACATCCTGGTATGATGAAGAATCTAAGCCAGTTAAAAGTCTTACGATCTCTCCTAAAAGAATTTGCGGGAGCGCTTATAGAAGATGCCAATGACGAAAAGCAAATGAAAATCTTAAAGCAACCAGTATCTGTTTTTTCTGAAGGTGCCTGGTTGCAAACTTTATTGATTTTAAAATATTGGATGGAAGATACTTCTGCCAATTTTGAGAAAACCGATGTGGTGATCGAAAAATCTGTACGCGCCATTTTCGATGTTTTTCAAACAACCCCTTTAGAAAGTGTATTAGATTTTGGAAAGTTTCTTTGGAAGGAGCGTTTCGGTTCTGCTCAGCGAGCTTCTAGCCATTAAAACTGAGACCTTCGATACATTTTTTAATGCTTGCGCATTTAAAAATCACTTAAACATCTTAATTCTAGAGATGCTTTTATTTTTTAATTTTCAATACTTAACAACTAAACTTTCAAATTGAAAACACTAGACAGCATCCCAACAGGTAAAATTTCACGTGCTACACAATTGGTTAAAACGGGTGTAAAAGTAGGAGGGAATTACTTAAAATACTATGGCGAGAAGTTGGTAGATAGCGCTACAACCAAGGATAAACTAAACAAAGAAAATGCTGCAGATATCTACGACGGACTTAAAAATTTAAAAGGATCTGCCTTAAAAGTTGCTCAAATGTTAAGTATGGAAAAGAACATCATGCCCAAGGCGTATGTAGAGAAATTTTCACTAGCTCAATTTTCGGTACCGCCTTTGTCTGCTCCTCTAGTACGTAAAACTTTTACCCGATATTTTGGTAAAACTCCAGATGCATTATACGATAGCTTTAATGCTGAATCTGTGGCAGCAGCAAGTATTGGACAAGTACACAAAGCAGAAAAGGATGGTAAAAAGTTAGCCGTTAAAATCCAATATCCTGGAGTGGCAGATAGTATTAGTAGTGATCTGGCATTGGTGAAACCAGTGGCGATGAAGATGTTTAACATAAAAGGAAAGGATAGCGATAAATATTTTAAAGAAGTGGAAGGAAAGCTTCTGGAAGAAACAGATTACTTGCTAGAAGTTAAACAAAGCAAAGAAATTACGGAAGCGTGCGCACACATTCCACATTTAAAATTTCCGAAGTATTACGAAAACCTTTCCAATGAGCGTATTATCACGATGGATTGGATGGAAGGAGAACATCTTTCAGAATTTACAAACCGAAATACAGATACAGAAACGGCCAATAAACTTGGCCAGGCATTGTGGGATTTTTATATGTACCAAATGCATGTTTTAAAACAAGTTCACGCAGACCCACATCCAGGGAATTTCTTGGTTTCAGCAGAAAATGACTTAATAGCAATAGATTTCGGTTGTATTAAGAAAGTGCCAGACGTATTTTATGTGCCCTATTTTGAGTTGGCCGTTCCGGAAAACATTAATAATCCAGAAGTGTTTTCAGAAAAATTGTATGAATTGGAAATCTTGAAACCTGAAGATACTCAAGAAGAAATTATATTTTTTTCTGCATTATTTCACGAAATGCTTAGTTTGTTTTCACAGCCTTTTCATCATGAAACGTTCGACTTTAGTGATGAAAATTTCTTTGGAAATATTGCTCAGTTAAGTGAAAAATATTCCAAAGACACCGAAATTCGTAAAATGAATGGGAATAGAGGCTCAAAACACTTTCTGTACATAAACAGAACTTTTTTTGGTTTATATAATTTATTAAATGATCTTGGAGCAAAAGTGACTGTTAATCGGTATAAAAGCTATTCAGCATCAAAACTTTAACAAAATATTGTTTAATAAAAATTTATTTACGTTAAACAAAAAATTATCTTTACAGTAATCAAAATGGGATAATAGAATTGCTATGAAAAAGAGTAATACCCTATTATTTATTGGTTAGGTTGTTTTAAGGGAAGCTGTGGAGCTTCCCTTTTCTTTTTTTATATAATGACTATTTCTTGATCTCTGGAGTAGTTTTCAACTCATTCATATCTCTATGCTTCACATAGGTCTCTAACCAGGTATCTTGCTCCCAAAGTAAATGCAAAATACTCTCTTTAGCTCTGTAGCCGTGGCTTTCTTTGGGTAACATTACCAAACGTGCAGGCGCTCCAAGTCCCTTTAGCGCATTAAAATAACGTTCACTTTGTAGTGGGTACGTTCCAGAATTATTATCTGCTTCTCCGTGTACCAACAATAAGGGCGTTTTCATTTTATCTGCGTGCATAAAAGGGGATAGGGTATTATAGGTTTCTGGCGAATCCCAATAGCTGCGTTCTTCGCTTTGAAAACCAAAAGGTGTTAACGTACGGTTGTACGCGCCACTTCTGGCTATACCTGCAGCAAACAAATCGCTATGGCTCAATAAATTTGCTACCATAAATGCCCCGTAACTATGACCTCCTACGCCTACACGATTTCGGTCAATATAACCAAGCTCATCCACAGCATCAATAGCTGCTTTGGCGTTGCCTACTAGCTGGGTTCTAAACGTATCATTAGGTTCTTCATCGCCTTCGCCAACAATTGGAAACGCAGCATCGTCAAGCACTACATAACCTCGGGTGACCCAATAAATTGGACTTCCGTAGTAGGGGTAGATAAATTCGTTTGGATTGGTGGTACTTTGTGACGCACTATTTTTATCCTTAAACTCACGCGGATAGGCCCATAAAATCATGGGCTTTTTCTCTTTTTTATTTCTATCGTAGCCAACGGGTAAATACAAGGTGCCTTCAAGTTCCAATCCATCATCACGTTTGTAAGTGATTACTTCTTTGTGTACATTTTGTAAACTCTTATAAGGGTTGTCAAAAGAAGTTACAGGAGTTAAGCTTTCCTTCTTTTTAATGTTTCTGAAATAATAATTAGGATATTCATTAGGTGATTCAATTCGTACAAGCACTTTTCCATTACTTAAATCCACAGCATCTATCAATGATTCTTTTTTATCGATATAAGCAGATTCGTAAATTCTGTTTGTTTTTTGTGAAGCTAGATCATATTCGTCTATAAATGGAAATTGTCCTTTTTCAGAATACCCTTCACCCATTAAAAAAGCTTTACCTTTATTTATAGAAAGCACATAGCTTCCATATTCATTACGTTTGGTGACAAAGTTACCAGGATCGCTGTATTGATCCTGATAGCTTCGGTCGCTTATAATTTTTGCTTCTTTAGAAGGATTTTGTGGGTTAAAGAGATACGTTTTTGTATTCCGGTCATTCCACCAGTAATCGTAGGCAATAGCTGTAGATTCGTTCCCCCAGGTTATACCGGAAAATCTATTTTTAGTCTTTGTAATCTGGTTTCCTTTTGCTGTAAAAGGAGCTTCCAATTGATATACAATATCACGATACGCCACTTCAATCTCCGGGTCGCCGCTATCCTGTGCTTCTACATAATACAATGTAGATGGTTTGTCTGAGCGCCAAGACATATTTCTTTTTCCAGTTCGAGTTGCCATAAATCCTTTTGGACGCACTTCGTCAAGCGGAACAGTATTCACCACCTGCGGATTCTTACCATCCTTGGAATATACAGTTTCAGTATAGGGAAACCTGTTGTACGGTACTAAATACGAAAATGGTGTTTTTATTTCTGAAACCATTACATAATTTCCATCCGGAGAAAAACTTACATTTCGATACATTCCTACGGGTAGAAAATCGGAGACCATTCCGCCAATACTTACTTTTTTTATTTCTGAAAGTGCCAGTTGCTGAAAATTAGCTTCATCGTTTGGATTTTTTAACAAATCCTGGTACGTTCTGTTTTGTGCTTTTGCGCCATCACTTACTGAAATAGTTGGTCCGGTAGGAACTGCTTCCGAAGTATTTATAAGCTCTTTTCTACTAGCAGGCAGCATTTTCACAAGCAAAGAACTGTTGTCTTTAAACCAATTAAGCGCATCACCCATATTGGCATTTACAGTAGCAGGAGTTATTTTTTTTGCTGAAGCTTTTTCTATATCCAGAATCCAAACTTCCACACCTTCCGAAGTTGTATGAAGGCAGGCAATCATTTTTTGATTAGGAGACCAGGAAAAACTGGAAAGTCTGGGATTTTCTGGTAATCCATTTACTTGAGTGCCTGTGGCAGCCGTAGCTTTTTTAACCATAATATTGTTGTAGTAATTGGTACGACTCCCAATGTTGGTCTTTGGGTTAATGCGAAGACCCCCTAAGCGAAGTTCTATTTCCGAAAGTTCTTCGATGCTTTTGTAGGCATCACGGTAGAGTAGTACCACATTTTCCCCAGCATCGTCCAGTAATACCGATGGTGCCAAAGGAGCATCTACCAGGTCTAGAATTTCCTGAGGAGGTTTTTGATAGCCAGTGCCTTCTTGCGCTAGAAACGGTACGCTGCACAGTAAAAATACGAGTAAAAAAGAGAGTTTTTTCATGAGGAATATAATTTTTGAAAAGATACGAATTTTGAAATTGAAATTGAAGTTGGAAAAATCTGAATCCAAAATTTTAAAGAGATACTTTTCCTATGCGCGCATAGCAACACATTTCAAAAAATTTCTTTGCATTCTTACAAATAGGTATCTTTCCCGTTCCTTATAATTATAATTATGTTTACATCAAAAATTAGTGGTTTGGGGCATTATGTTCCAGAAAATGTAGTTACCAACGACGACCTTTCAAAAGTAATGGACACCAACGATGCCTGGATCCAGGAACGTACGGGTATAAAAGAACGCCGTCATATTAAGAAAGGAGATGGTAATTCTACTTCTGTTATGGCTGTAAAGGCGGCTACCATGGCTTTAGAACGTGCAAAACTGGTGCCTACCGATATAGATATGATTGTTTTTGCCACACTTAGTCCGGATATGTATTTTCCAGGTGGTGGGGTGCAAGTGCAGGAAATGATGGGAATGCGTACCATTCCAGCATTGGATGTGCGTAACCAATGCAGTGGTTTTGTGTATGCTATTTCGGTTGCAGATCAATTTGTAAAAACTGGAATGTACAAAAATGTGCTTGTTATTGGTGCCGAAAACCATAGTGGAGGTCTTGATTTTACGACACGTGGACGTGGGGTTTCGGTAATTTTTGGTGATGGAGCCGGAGCAGCAGTGGTTTCCAGAAATGAAGGCGAAGGCGGTATTCTCTCCACCCATTTACACTCTGAAGGAAAACATAAAGATGAACTATCCCTTCAAGGCCCTAGTACCGAGTATTGGGTGCCACAAATTATTGCTGAAAATCCGCAAGAAGACATTCCCTATTATCCCTATATGAATGGAACTTTTGTTTTTAAGCACGCCGTAGTTCGGTTTGCTGAAGTAATTAATGAAGGTCTACAAGCAAACGGCCTAGAGGCTTCAGATATTGATATGTTAATACCACATCAAGCCAATCTGAGAATCGCACAATTCATTCAGAAAAAAATGCGCTTGCGTGATGATCAGGTTTTTAATAACATACAAAAATACGGAAATACGACTGCCGCATCCATCCCTATCGCCTTGTCCGAAGCATGGGAACAGGGAAAAATTAAAAAGGGTGAACTTGTAGTACTGGCTGCTTTTGGTAGTGGCTTTACGTGGGGTAGCGTGATTATGAGATGGTAACCTCGCAAGCTTCCTAATGGGGGAATAACTTATTTTTTTCGCTAGAAATTTTAAAAGAAAAAGAACCGCATTTCCCCAAATACGGTCCTTTCTGTTAAACTAAAACTCCTCAAGTTTAGTTTAGTGGATTTTCTGCTTCAAATGTACGGTAGGGTTGCTAATGAAAAAATACCCAGTAGCGGGTATTTATTGCATAAAAAAACCTTCCAACCCGAAGGTTGAAAGGTTTTAACCTACATATTCTAAATTTTTAAAGGCTAATTCAAATAACTTACAAATGTTTAGGTAATATGTTCTATCTCTATAGACGAAATATCGTACCAAAAGTTTCAAAAGGATTTGATATTTAACTTTTTAGTAACATTTTTAAAAAAAACCCGAGATCTAGAACCTCGGGTTTTCGTTTTTGTTGCTATTATTAACACTAACCATCAACGTAAAAATTTTCACAACAAAAACTTGAAATATTTCTATTATATAGACGGGTGCATTTTCGTATTGTTACATCTCATTTTGGTTTTAACATTCTTTTAGCTTAAACCGCTATAAAAGCTGAAAAAAAATTGAGAACTTTAAGTTATGAAAAAGACATTAGTACTTGGCGCAAGCCTCAAGCCCAGCAGATATTCTAACATGGCGATAAACAGGTTGGTAACTTATAAACACGAAGTTGAAGCTATCGGTCTCCGAAAAGGCGTAGTGGCGGGTGTTGAAATTTCGACAGAAAAAATTTCTTTCGAAAATATTCATACCGTGACGTTGTATTTAAATCCGCAGCGACAGGAGGAATATTATGATTATATAATTTCATTAAAACCAAAGCGGGTACTTTTCAATCCAGGAACTGAAAACCCTAATTTCTACGAACTACTTCAGCAAAAAAATATTGACGTTGAGATAGCCTGTACGTTAGTTCTTTTGGGTACGAATCAATATTAAACCTACGTAGGTTAGAAATCCATTTAGGATAAGGATAAAAAATCCAAATTCGAAATTAAACCAAACCTGGCTTAAATAACTTATTGCATACCCTACAAAAGGTGTGGCAATGGCTACTAATGGTACCCGTTTGTCGGCAACATTCCACTTGCTAAATAGTCCAAAAGCATACAAACCCAACAAGGGACCGTAGGTATATCCAGCAAATGTGAAGAGTTTTACAATCACCGAAGTATCTCCAATAGCATAGTTAAAAAAAACAATGACTAAAATAAGTACAAGCGACATCGTTATGTGAACCCGTTTTCTAATTTTAATTTGGTTTGCAGGGCTATGTTTTTTTTCAATACCAAGAATATCAATACTAAAGGAAGTGGTGAGAGAAGTAAGCGCGCTATCTGCACTACTGTAGGCTGCCGCAATAAGCCCTAATAAAAAGAAAACCGCCAAACCAATACCCAATCCAGAGTCTACGGCAATGGTTGAAAATAACTTATCCTTAGTGGCGTCAATTCCATTTTGCTGTGCATATAGCGTTAGTAATAATCCTAATCCTAAAAATATTACGTTCACAATGGTTAAAACAATGGTAAACCAAAACATATTTTTTTGAGCATCTTTTAACGTACGACAGGTAAGGTTTTTTTGCATCATATCTTGGTCCAATCCCGTCATAACAATGGCTATAAAAGCACCACTTATAAACTGTTTAAAGAAATATTGCCCGCTTTTATAATCGTCAAAAAAGAAAATTTGAGACATGTCACTTTCAGCAATTGTGTTGATAATGCCCATGCCGCTAATGCCTAGTCCTTCAGAAACATAATATATTCCTACACCTAAAGCAACCAGCATAAATAGTGTTTGCAAAGTATCTGTCCACACAATTGTTTTTATTCCACTCTTAAACGTATACAGCCAGATAAGTAAAATAGTGATGGTAACCGTTACCCAAAAAGGAACTCCCTGCTGTCCAAAAAACATAATTTTATCAAACACTAAATCCTGAAGTACAATGGCAACCAAATACAGCCTGAAACTAGCGCCAACAATTCTAGAAAGTAAAAAGAAAGAAGCACCTGTTTTGTAAGAGGCCACTCCAAATCTCCCCTCCAAGTAGGAGTAAATAGACGTTAAATTAAGTCTGTAATAAAGTGGAAGTAACACCAACCCTATAACAGCGTATCCTACCGTATATCCTAAAACTACTTGAAAATAGCTAAAACTATCTGCAGCCACATTTCCTGGTACCGAGATAAAAGTAACACCACTTAGTGAAGCGCCAATCATTCCAAAAGCTACTAAGTACCATGGCGATTGTTTGCCGGCCTTAAAAAAATCTGCATTACTGCCACCTCGATTGGTTAAAAAGGAAATGAGCAATAAAATTCCAAAATAACCACCAATTAAGAGTATAATGTGTATGGGCTGCATAGTTTATAAGGCTTAGTGTTGTGTGTAAAAATACAAAGTTTGCGCTCGTGAGCATTTTATTTTTTAATACATTTGATATCGTTTGAAAATTAGCTAGTTAAAAACATATTCTATGATAAAATTGAAAGTGGTATTTTTTGTGGTCTCAGTATTTTTTATTCCTACCCTACAGGCACAGCGATACCTTGAAATGATTGATGCTGGAACATTTTCGGTTTATGAAATTACGCAAGAAGCAGAGGCTTATTTTGATGGAAAAGAGACAGGAAGAGGAACAGGATATAAACAATTTAAGCGGTGGGAATACATGGCAAATCGCCTTAAAAATGAGAATGGTTTTGTTTCAACTATATCAGAAAATCTTTCCGAATTACAACGCTATAACAAATATTTAAATGAAACGGCTCATACACGTCAACAACGAAATGATAATTGGGAAGAGTTGGGGCCATTTGCCAAAAATGCTACAACGAGTTGGAACCCAGGTGTGGGGCGCATTACCGGGATCGCTATAGATCCAACTAACGAAGACCATATTATTATTGGAGCCAATACAGGTGGCGTGTGGAAGACCCTTGACGGTGGTCAAACATGGGTGCCGTTGGGTGATACCTTTACAAATTTAAGCGTATATTCAGTAACTATAGATCCTACAAACAGCAATACCTACTATTTTGGTTCCACAAGCGGACTGATTTTCAAATCTACAGATGCTGGTGGAACCTGGAATCAAATAGCAGATCTGAGTAATTCACTCATCAATAAAATTCTTATTAACCCAAACAATACCAATATTATGTTTGCCTGCTCTCAAAATGCAGGAATTTATAGATCTACAGATGGAGGTACTTCCTGGAATACTATAGGAGTAGACGTTAATGCGTATGATGTAGAATTTAAGCCTGAAGATCCAAACACAGTGTATGCTTCGGGAACTGGTTTTCATATATCAACCAACGGTGGAGTTAATTTTACAACAGTTTCTGGGCTAGGTAGTCAACCAAAAATGATAGGTGTTTCACTAGATAATAGTGATAGAGTATATGTATTAGAGTCGCAAGGTGGCTCATTTGGAGCTTTGTATTTTTCAACAGATGGTGGTGTTACTTTTACAGAGCGTACCCATGCAGGAAGAAACTATTTTGGGTATGACACGGCAGGATTTGAATCTGGCGGACAAGCACCAAGGGATATGGATATTGCAGTAAATCCTAATGACGCTGACGAAGTACACATTGCAGGAGTGCTCACTTGGCGCTCTACAGATGCTGGTGTTTCATTTTCGTGTACAGCAGATTGGATTCCTGGAGAAGCTGAAAATGCCAATATTGGATATTGTCATGCAGATGTAGATTTGTTGGTTTTTAATGATTCGACTCTTTTTGCTGGAACCGATGGTGGAATTTTTAAAGCCGAAAATACAGCAAATGTAACTGCAAACTACTATGAAGATCTTAGCAACGGATTGGGAATTCGTCAATTTTATAAAATTGGTATTTCCCAAACTGCAAATGTTGTTGTAACCGGCGGGAGCCAGGATAACGGTAGCTCATTTTACACCGCGGCAAGCAGTTGGATAGATTGGATTGGAGCAGATGGTATGGAAGGGTTTGTGGATAAAGATAATCCCGATACTATGTATGGAATGATACAATTTGGCGGAATGTACAGAACAGATGATGCAGCCAACACTCTCTCTGGGCTTAATAGTCCAAGTTCTGGTAATTGGATAACCCCCTTTGAACAAGACCCAACCGAAACCAACGTGATTTATTCTGGATACAATCGTGTGTTTAAATCAACTAATAAGGGGAATTTTTGGGCGCCAATCTCACAATCTTTTGGAGGAAATCTGGACCATTTAAAAATTGCACCTTCCAATAACCAAATAATGTTCGCTGCCAGAGGAGCACAACTTTATAAAACAAGTGATGGAGGTACTAGCGATTGGTTACCTATTCAAAGCCCCGGTGGTTCTATTAACGAAATCGCCATTCATCCAACAAACCCAAATAAAATAGCTGTGGCAACTACCTCGGGTGCTAAAGTACGAGTGTCGGAAGATGGCGGTGAAACTTGGGAAAGCTATACGTTCAATTTGCCAGACTTTAGTGCGTTAACCGTGGTTTGGCATGACAATGGAGCCAATGGCTTATATGTTGGTATGGACTATGGAGTATATTATATTGATGAAATACTGAAGGAGTGGCAGCCCTTCAGTAATAATTTACCCAACGTAATTATTAATGAATTAGAAATTCATGTCGAAAATGAAGAACTATACGCCGGTAGTTATGGTAGGGGTCTTTGGGTTTCACCAACAGCAGAAGCTGGTCAAGTATTAGACGTTCCAAACAATGCATTGGCAGATGCTATTGTCTTGTATCCAAACCCAGCTTCAGACCAGGTAACTATCCGAACGTCTTCTCCACTTATCACAGCTATAAAAGTGTATGATGCGTCAGGTAAACTAATCATTTTTGAAAGAGATGTAGAGATTGTAGGCAGTGTACACCTAAATATTTCAACCTTACCATCTGGTATTTATTTTGTTCGGTTTAATTCTGAAATGGGAACGACGACTAAAAAATTACTCATAAAATAACACTTTAAAAATAGCTTTAGAATGCTTCAAAAGTGAGTTCTCATTTCTGAAGCATTTTTTTTATCTTCACCCCAATGGAATTTTCTTCAAAATTATTAGAGAATGCTGTAAACGAAATGTCACAACTCCCTGGCATTGGGAAACGTACGGCCTTACGTTTGGTGTTGCACCTTTTAAAACAACCAGAACAACATACCTCATTGTTGGCAGAAAGTCTGCAGAAAATGCGGAAAGAAGTTAATTTTTGTAAGAACTGCCATAATATTTCGGACACGCAATTGTGCGAAATATGCGCAAACCCCAATCGAAATGAAACCATTGTTTGTGTGGTGGAAGATATTAGGGATGTAATGGCAATAGAAAATACCAGCCAGTTTAAAGGACATTATCACGTATTGGGTGGCAAAATATCTCCCATGGATGGTGTTGGTCCGGGGGAATTAACTATTAATTCGCTGGTAGAAAAAGTAAAAGAAGGTACAATTGAAGAGCTTATTTTCGCACTCAGTTCTACCATGGAAGGGGATACTACCAACTTTTATATTTTTAAACAAATTGAAGCTTATACTATTATTACAACCACCATTGCAAGAGGGATTTCTGTAGGTGATGAGCTGGAATATGCAGATGAGGTAACTTTAGGCCGAAGTATCTTGCATCGCGTCCCTTTCGAAAATTCTCTAAAAAACTAAGCACCCGTGAAGCTCTCCATAATAATTCTTAATTATAATGTTTCCTATTTTTTAAAGCAATGCATCATTAGCGTACAACGCGCTATTGGTAATTTAGACGCTGAAATTATTGTGATAGACAACGCTTCGGTAGACGATAGTTGTGCGATGGTACAACGTGATTTTCCAAACATACATTTAATAGAAAATAAAGAAAATGTAGGTTTCAGCAAAGCGAACAATCAAGCCGTAGCTGTTGCAAAAGGGGAGTATTTGTGTATTTTAAATCCAGATACAGCAGTAGCAGAAGATACATTTTTGAAATGTTTCAATAAAGTCGTAACGCTGCCTACCTTAGGAGTATTGGGCGTCTATTTGCTAGATGGAACAGGGAATTTTTTACCCGAAAGTAAACGAAATCTACCAAAACCTAAAGCCTCTTTGTTGAAGTTGTTAGGATTCACAAAAAAATACTATGCTACAACTATTTCAGAAGAAAATGAAGGAGAGGTTGCAGTTTTGGTAGGAGCATTTATGTTTTTAAAACGAAGTGTTTATGCTCAGGTAAACGGCTTTGATGAAGATTATTTTATGTACGGGGAAGATATAGACTTGTCCTATAAAATTACCCAGGCAGGGTATCAAAATTACTACTTGGGAAGTACCGAAACGCTGCATTATAAGGGCGAGAGTACGCAAAAAGATGCTGCTTATTTGCAACGTTTTTACGGAGCGATGCAGATTTTTTACAAGAAACATTTTAAGACAACTATTTTTCTGGATGTTACGGTAAAAGTAGGAGTAGCACTGGCTAAGTTGCTGAAAACTAAAAATATTTCAAAAAACAGAAAAAAAATTGCAGATCCTTCGCAAGCGATTGTGGTTACGGACAATTTTTCATTGCTAAAAGAACTTTCAGCAGTTATAGAAAAACCATTAAAGTCGGTTTCCAAAAGTGTCTTTCAAGATGGAAGCGTATACAATACGCTGGTTATTTTTGATGCTTCATATATTCCGTACACGCAAATCTTTCAAGTAATGCGACAGTATAAAAATATGGGAAATCAATTTCGTATTCGTCCGCCAGGATGTAATTTTTTAGTGGGAAGCGATCAGAGTGATAACAAAGGCGGGGTGGTTTTGTTTGGTGAGTTGGTTAATTAGTGAATTAGTGAGTTGGAAAGTATTCCAATCTGCAAGGTGCCCGTCTGAATGGAACGGATAGGTTGTCGCAGGCCTCCTAGTAGGTTTTACAAGTAGTAAGTTTCATTTACATACTTCAAATTATTAAACACCTTCAACAATTTTCCCTAAAATGAACTTACAAACCTGTAATTTTTGATTAATTTTGCACTCGTAAAAAGTATAAAAATTTGTAATGGCAACATTTGAACTAAAACTACCTAAAATGGGTGAAAGTGTAGCAGAAGCTACCCTTACCAACTGGCTAAAAGAAGTGGGAGACACCATTGAGGCCGACGAAGCTGTGCTGGAAATCGCTACCGATAAAGTAGATAGCGAAGTTCCTAGCGAGGTAGATGGCGTTTTAATTGAAAAACTCTTTGAGGTGGACGATGTCATCCAGGTAGGACAAACCATCGCTATTATACAAATAAACGGAGAAGCTTCTGCAACCGATATTACGGAAGCAAGCGATACTGAAATGACGGCTCCAGCACCTAAAACGGTAGCTGCTGTCCAAGATACAGTGACGGTGGCTAAAGAATCTACCCAATCGGCTATTGAAAATACAGAAGGCAGATTTTATTCTCCTTTGGTAAAAAATATGGCCAAAGAAGAAGGAATCTCTCAAACTGAATTAGACGCTATTGCAGGTACAGGAAAAGATGGACGTGTTACTAAGAATGATATGTTGAGTTACTTGGAGAATCGTACTTCGACTCCGCAACAAAGTGCTGAGGTAAAAACGGAGCCTAAAACAGTTGTAGAAGCTAAGAATCCGGCGACTGCAAAAGCTGCTCCAGCGAAGACTACAGCACCAGTATTGGTTAATGGAGGTGATGAGATTATTGAAATGACGCGTATGGGGAAACTTATTGCGCACCATATGGTGGCCAGTGTACAAACTTCTGCACACGTGCAATCTTTTATCGAGGCAGATGTAACCAATATTTGGAACTGGCGTAAAAAAGTAAAAGATGGTTTTGCAAAACGCGAAGGTGAAAACTTGACCTTTACTCCAATTTTTATGGAAGCCGTTGCCAAAGCATTAAAAGACTTTCCAATGATGAACATTGCCCTGGACGGTGATAGAATTATTAAACGAAAAAATATAAACCTTGGGATGGCAGCAGCCTTACCAGATGGTAACTTAATTGTGCCAGTTATTAAAAACGCAGACCAACTGAATTTGGTTGGGATGAGTAAAGCGGTAAATGATCTTGCAGGCCGTGCTAGAAATAACGCCTTAAAACCAGACGATATCCAGGGAGGTACGTATACCGTAACCAATGTGGGAACCTTTGGAAGTATTATGGGAACACCTATTATTAATCAGCCACAGGTAGGTATTTTGGCACTAGGAGCTATTAGAAAGGTACCTGCGGTGATTGAAACACCCGATGGGGACTTTATTGGAATACGCTATAAAATGTTCTTGAGCCATAGTTATGACCACCGTGTAGTTAATGGTGCTTTAGGAGGGCAATTTGTAAAAGCTGTATCAGATTATCTTGAGGCTTGGGATATGAAGAGGGAAATTTAAACTTCTAACTGAAATTTAAAATAGATTGAGCCGTTCCTTTTTTTTTGGGGAGCGGTTTTTTTTATTTAGTATTGTATCTCTTTTTACAATTGCAATACTATGAAAACACCTTTCGCATTTTTATTTTTTCTGTTGTTTGTAGCCCTATCCGGCTATTCTCAAGACAAAGGGGATTTTACGTTCTCAATATATGCCGGGGGAGGAATTTCGAATATCTCTTCAGTAGACGAGCAAAATTTGGCTGAGGCAAGGTTGGGTTTAACGGCTGGAGTGTATGGTGCCTATTATTTTTCTGAAAAATGGAGTGTACGAACGAATGTAGGATACCTGCAATATGGTTGGACAAATGGAGTTTTTGTAACCGATAGTGGTATGGTATTGGTCGATAGAAATTATGGTTTACATTACATTATTATTGGAACTGCACCGAACTTTCACTTTGGGTCTAATAAAAATAAAAACTGGTATCTGAATCTTGGTCCGTATGTTGGGTTTTTAGCTGGTGCTAATGCAAATAGAACTCAAGTAAAAAGATTTTTTAAAACAACCGATATTGGGGTAACCGGTGGAATTGGGTATAAAATTCCTCTTGGAAAAAAAGCGACCAATGCTTTGTTTTTTGAACTGGTAGCGCACAATGGACTTACTAATATTTTTGAAGAGAATGAAGGGGGCCGTGTTACAAATCATAAATTTGGATTGCACCTAGGATATACCTTTTAATTTTAATTGAGAAATAGGAATAAAAATAATTATTTCTCACCCAACTCAGTAACCACAGATTCCAACGCTTCAAACCCAAAAATAGTATAGGTTTTATTCCAGATTACTGGAAAACGTATTTTAGTTTCCAGGGTTAATTCACTTGCCATAAAAGCCATAAATTGACGGTACATCACTGGGTTTTCCTGTATGTCAAAAATACGATGTGCTACACGTTTTTCAATAAGTGCATTGGAAAGTGTTCTGCATTTTTCACAACCTTCAGTAGAAAAAATAACGAGCCTATCTTGTATGTTTTTTTCAATATCTTTTACTTGGTTGTCGTGGCTTATGTTTGCGTCTAATTCTTCTGCATCTATAATAAGATCGTAGGTGTAGTGTGATTTTTCTTCATCCAATTCAATTAAAGTAATCATGGGTGTCTTTTTACCAGGAGCTATGGTTTTAATTACGGGTTTGGAGGCGCTTTTACGATAGCCCGTGGCATTCACTATTAAGAATACATGTAAGGTGTCTGCCGTTTTATTTTCGGCCATGAGTACAATGCGTTTGCCAGATTTTTTTTCAGAAATTAAAACTTTCAGACCTTGTGCGTAGGTACTAAATGTAGTGACTAAGAAAAATGTAAAAAATAAAAATCGTGTCATATCGCAAATGTACTAAATAGGTTCTTATGGGTAAGTGACTATGGGAGATGCGGTAGATGTTGCTCTATTAAAATAGCAAAGGGTCATAAAATACAGCCAAATGCTTTGAGACAACTCTCTCACAATTGTTACCTTTGTGCTATAAATTAAACCCATGGAATTAAAACTGAGCAGACCCATCTGTTTTTTCGATCTTGAAACTACAGGAACCAATGTCGCGACAGATCGTATTGTAGAAATAGCTATCCTTAAAGTATTTCCCAACGGCAATAAAGAGAGCCATACTTGGCGCGTTAATCCAACGGTACCAATTCCTGCAGCAACTACAGCCATTCATGGCATAAGTGACGAAATGGTAGCCAATGAACCTACTTTTAAAGAATTGGCACCTAAAATTCAGGAAATGATGAAGGATAGTGATATGGCTGGTTACAATAGCAATAGGTTTGATATTCCTTTACTGGCTGAAGAGTTAGAAAGAGCTGAGGTAGATTTAGACTTGAAAAAGAATTTAGCCGTAGATGTACAAACGATCTTTCATAAAAAGGAAAAACGCACCCTAGAAGCAGCCTATAAGTTTTATTGCGATAAAGATTTAATAGATGCTCACAGTGCCGCAGCAGATACGAACGCCACTTACGAAGTCTTAAAAGCACAGCTAGACCGTTATGATGATCTTGAGAACGACACCAAGTTCCTATCGCAATACAGCGCACATAAAAACTACGTAGATTTTGCGGGCTATATTGGGTATGATAAACAAGGTAGAGAAGTTTTTTCCTTCGGCAAGCATCGCGGTACATTGGTAGAAGAAGTAATGGAGAAAGAACCTGGTTACTTTGGATGGCTTTTAAATGCAGACTTCCCACTATATACTAAAAAGGTTTTAACACGATTAAAGCTTCAGAAACTGAATAACAAGTTATAACATAAATAGAAGCGAAGTGGAAGTTGATTGGATTACCAACTTTGCGCTATAAACTACCCGCTACCATGAAACTTATCTGCATAGGCCGAAATTACACAGACCACATAAAAGAGCTGGGCAGCGATCGCCCAAGTGACCCGGTAATTTTCATGAAGCCGGACACATCTATATTGCTGAAAAAACAACCTTTTTTTATTCCAGACTTTTCAAGTGACATCCATCATGAGGTGGAAGTTTTGGTGAAGATTACTAAAATAGGCAAACACATTCAAGAGAAGTTTGCTCATAAATATTATGATGAAATTGGGCTAGGAATAGATTTTACGGCACGTGACGTTCAGCAACATTTAAAAGAAAAAGGATTGCCTTGGGAAAAAGCAAAAAGTTTTGACGGCGCCGCTGTGATAGGTAATTTTTTTCCAAAAAATTCGTTTAAAAGCCTTGAAGACCTTACCTTTCGGTTAGAAAAAAATGGGGAGATAGTGCAAAAAGCCTCCACGGCATTCATGTTGTGGAAGGTAGATGCGCTTATTTCATATGTTTCAAAATATTTTACTTTAAAGATAGGAGATGTTATTTTTACGGGCACTCCAGCTGGCGTAGGTAAAGTTTCCCCTAACGATATATTAACAGGATTTTTGGAAGAGGAGCAAGCCTTTTCAATAAAAGTAAAATAAATGGACGCACATTATTCAATAGAAAGTTTAGAAGAGATTGCGGGTGGCGATGAAGATTTTATGAAAGTAGTAGCCCAGACATTCTTAGATGAGATACCACCAGATCTGGCGGCTCTTGAAGAGGCAATTGCAAATAACAACAAAGATTTAGCATATCAATTTGCTCATAAAATGAAGCCCAATTTCGAGATGTTTGGTCTTGGATTAGAAAAAGATATTACAGGCATTGAGTCGTGGACAAAATCTTCAAAAAGCAGTAGTACGGTTTCTGATAATATAGAAAAAGTAGTGGCTACGGTAAGTACAGTTGTTGAGGAATTGAAAAGAGACTTCAACTTATAAATGTTAGCCGAAATCATAACCATAGGGGACGAGATTCTCATTGGTCAAATTGTAGATACCAATTCGGCATACATAAGCAAACAGCTTAACTTAATTGGGGTGAAGGTGTATCAAATCACCTCTATCCAGGATGATGAGCAGCATATTCTTTCCGCGCTGGAAGATGCCAAAAAAAGGGTGGATTTAGTGCTCGTTACAGGTGGATTAGGACCAACCAAAGACGATATTACCAAGCAAACCTTTTGTAAGTTTCTTGGCGATACGCTGGTGGAGAACAAAGAGGTGCTTAGAAACATTAAGCATATTTTTGAAGCACATATTAAAAGACCACCACTTCCTAGTAATTTAACGCAGGCACTGGTTCCTGCTACTGCCATTATTTTAAATAATATCCATGGTACCGCTCCAGGAATGTGGATGGAAAAGGATGCTACTGTGTTCGTTTCGTTACCAGGTGTGCCTTACGAAATGAAGCATTTATTGACTCAAGAGGTACTGCCAAGAGTTGTAAAAAAATACAACAGGCCACATATTTACCACAAGACCTTGCTTACTTACGGAAAAGGAGAGAGCGAAATTCAAGAACAGATTACAAACTGGGAAGATGCGCTGCCCTCTACTATTAAATTGGCTTATCTACCCTCTTTAGGGAGAGTACGATTGCGTTTATCTTCTACAGGCGCAAACGAGAAAAAGCTAAAAGAGGACGTTAGTAAACAAATGGATATGCTGTATGAATTGCTGAAAGATATAGCAGTAGGGTACGAAGACGAAACCAACATTCAAGAAAGAATAGCGGTATTGTTACAGTCAAAAAATCAATCATTAAGTTTGGCCGAAAGTTGTACAGGAGGCGCTGTTGCAAGTGAAATTACGTCTGTTCCAGGGGCTTCTGTGTATTTTAAAGGCGGTGTAGTTCCTTACGAAACCCGTCAAAAAATAACTATCCTTGGAGTCAATGAAGACCTTATAAAAAAATACAATGTTGTGAGTGCTCAAGTTGCAGAAGCTATGGCGATGCAATGTGCAAAACTTTTTGGTTCAGACTATGCCTTGGCTACTACAGGAATTGCAGGGCCAACAAAAGGAGATGCTTTGGATGAGGTAGGAACAGTTTATATTGCTATTGCTTCACCGAGCGGCGTATTTTCGGAAAAATTCAGTTTTGGCAATCTTCGGGAACGGGTTATAAAAAAGGCAACAAACAAGGCTTTTGAATTGCTCTTAAAAGAAATATTGAAAAACTAAATTTCTTTTGTTGTTGAAACCAATAAATTTAATTAAATTTGCACCCTGTTTTAAAATAACTTAAAAGAATATAGTAATGTCAAGAGTTTGTGAGCTTACGGGCAAAAGAGCAATGGTAGGGAACAATGTATCCCACGCGATGAACAAGACAAAGCGTAAATTTAACGTGAATCTCGTTAAAAAACGTTTCTACATCCCAGAAGAAGACCAGTGGTTAACACTTAAAGTGTGTACTTCTGTGTTAAAAGACATCAATAAAAAAGGTATCTACGCTGTAGTGAAAGAAGCCCGTACAAAAGGCTTTTTAAACCAATAGTCAAATACAATAAAAGCATAAGACAATGGCTAAAAGAGGAAACAGAGTTCAGGTAATCTTAGAATGTACCGAGCACAAAGAAAGTGGGCAAGCGGGAACGTCTCGTTACATCACTACAAAAAATAAAAAGAACACTCCAGACCGTATGGAGTTGAAGAAATTCAACCCTATTCTTAAAAAAATGACGGTTCATAAAGAGATTAAATAATTTGAGTTATGGCAAAGAAATCAGTAGCATCATTACAAACAGGATCTAAGCGTTTAACCAAAGCTATAAAGATGGTAAAGTCTGAAAAGACTGGAGCGTATACATTTGTTGAGTCCATTATGGCTCCAGACCTTGTAAACGATTGGTTAAACAATAAATAACCAATTCGTATAAAATTTAACAAAGCCACTTTTTTTAGAAAGGTGGCTTTTTGTATTTTTAATGGATTTTAGGGCGTGCCTCGCCGCGGCGAGTCGGGCTTTCGTCGCTACACGGTAGCGTACTCAATCCCTCACGCAACATAAAAATCTATAAAATCAACCGCGACAACCGCTAAACTCATCCACTAACCCATGAGCTTTTTTAAAAAAATATTCAGCAAAGAAAAAAAAGAAACCCTTGACAAGGGACTAGAGAAATCTAAAAACAATTTTTTTGATAAGCTTTCCAAAGCAGTTGCAGGGAAAAGCAAAGTAGATGATGACGTTCTTGATAATCTAGAAGAAATACTGGTTTCTAGTGATGTAGGCGTCAATACTACCTTAAAAATTATTAAACGTATAGAAGCGCGTGTCGAAAAAGATAAGTACGTAGGTACAGAAGAACTCAACCAGATCTTACGTGAAGAAATTGCGGGTCTACTTAGCAAAACGAACCAAGGTAATGCAACCGAGTTTGAAGTTCCTTCCGCAAATAAACCTCACGTCATTATGGTTGTGGGTGTAAACGGTGTAGGTAAAACTACTACCATTGGTAAACTAGCATATCAATTTAAAAAAGCGGGTAAAAAAGTGGTTTTAGGTGCGGCAGATACCTTCCGTGCAGCAGCCATTGACCAACTGCAAGTTTGGGCAGACCGTACGGGGGTTCCTATTGTAAAACAAAGTATGGGGAGTGATCCAGCGAGCGTTGCTTTTGATACCTTACAGAGTGCTGTAAACCAAAATGCAGATGTAGTAATTATCGATACTGCAGGACGTTTGCACAACAAAGTAAACCTAATGAACGAGCTTACCAAAGTAAAGCGCGTGATGCAAAAAGTGATAGGCGATGCACCCCATGAAGTATTATTGGTTTTGGATGGTTCTACAGGGCAAAATGCTTTTGAACAAGCAAAACAATTTACAGCAGCTACCGAAGTTACAAGCCTTGCGGTAACAAAACTAGACGGTACAGCCAAAGGAGGCGTAGTAATTGGGATTAGTGATCAGTTTCAAATACCTGTAAAATATATTGGTGTTGGTGAAGGCATAGAAGATTTACAAGTATTTAATAAAATTGAATTTGTGGATAGTTTTTTTAAGTAAATAATCTTGTGAATTTCTACATTAGGCTATTGTTTCAACTTTCCAGTGTACTTTTATTTTCTCAAGTACAAAGCAAAGTTCTTGTGGATATTACATTAATAGACACTACTTTTCAATTTCAAACATCTAAAGTAGCTATCGATTCTGCAGCATACTTACCACATGGATTCAGGATTTATGAGCCAGTTAGTCATACTAGTTATGGCTATATCTTGCCAGATAATTTTTATCGATTTTCAATGGAGGATAGTACGGGGAACATAACTTCGTATAAGACTCTAGAAATTGGATCTGTGGTAGATTTACCAAAATTAAAGTTTGTAAAAATACTTGCTGAAGTGAATCCAGAAGATCTCGAGAATGGAAAGGTTAATCTGTTTGTTCATTATTATTATCAGGAAAAACCAAATTGGCTGAATTTTTCGATACCTCCCAAAAAAAAATATCACGAGTATATAAGCAAGTCCTTTTATGTACAAGACCATGAAAAATTGTTTTTAATATATGATGATTTTACTAATAGTGTGCCACTATTTGGAAGAAATAGATTGAAGCAATATATATCTAAAGAACAGTTTAAAAAAATTCGAAATGCTACCGAAACTGAAATATATATTTTAAATTTAATTTTGAAACACAATAATTCTGTTACAGAATATTAAATTTATACCCAATAAAACCCGAACTAAAATACTTACCAAAGTGATACATCCACATACCGAATTACAATTTATAAGTGAAGAGATAGGTCACGGCGTGATCGCTACACAATTTATTCCAGCGGGCACTATTACCTGGGTGCTTGACCAGTTGGACAGAGAATTTACACTGAAGCAGTTTCAGGAATTTAATCCGCTCTATCAAAACATTTTAGACACGTATTCCTACCGAAACAGCAAAGGGAACTATGTGCTGTGCTGGGATCACGGTAGATTTGTAAACCACAGTTTTAAATCCAATTGCCTTTCAACCGCGTACGATTTTGAAATCGCCATCCGCGATATTCATCCCGGAGAACAACTTACAGACGATTATGGTTATTTAAATGTAGACACACCATTCCGTGCTTCGGAAGAAGGGACTAAAAGAAAAACTGTATATCCGGACGATCTTAAAAATTATCATAAAACTTGGGATAAGAAAATAGCAGCAGTTTTCCCCAACATCAATACCTTAGACCAACCTTTAGAAATCCTGCTTTCAAAAGATATTAAAAAAACTATTAAAAACGTTATTGAAGGGGCTGAGCCATTAGAATCAATTCTTAAAATTTATTTCCCAAGAAAGTAAGTCGTTATACGTGAAGGCAATTTTTTTAAAACAACTTAACTTTCCTTCATTTTGCTCGAGAGGTGCAATAGCTTGTTTCACACAAAAATACCGTACCTTTGCACCCGCTTTAGCAGAGCGTAACTCGTAATTCTAAAATTGTACCTCGTACCCTAAAATATGCGCACAAAAACATTAAAAAAGAACAAAATTAACGTAGTCACTTTAGGCTGTTCCAAAAACGTTTACGACAGTGAAGTATTGATGGGGCAATTACGTGCCAACAATAAAGAGGTGGTACACGAAGAGGAAGGAAACGTAGTGGTAATTAACACCTGCGGTTTCATTGCCAACGCAAAAGAGGAGAGTATAAATACTATTTTAGAATACGTACAGAAAAAAGAAGATGGTTTTGTAGACAAAGTTTTTGTGACGGGTTGCCTTTCCGAAAGATACAAACCAGATCTTCAAAAAGAAATCCCCAACGTAGACCAATACTTCGGAACAACAGAATTACCTGGCTTACTAAAAGCCTTGGGAGCCGATTATAAACACGAATTAATAGGCGAACGTCTAACTACAACACCAAAAAATTACGCCTACCTAAAAATTGCTGAAGGATGTGATAGACCGTGCTCTTTTTGTGCGATTCCAATTATGCGTGGTAAACATCGTAGCACACCCATAGAAAATTTAGTCATCGAAGCCGAAAAATTGGCTGCAAATGGTGTAAAAGAATTGATATTGATTGCGCAAGATCTAACGTATTACGGATTAGATATCTACAAAAAACGGAACCTAGCAGAACTTCTTCAGAAGTTAGTAAAAGTAACAGGTATTGAATGGATTCGTCTGCATTACGCGTTCCCAACGGGTTTCCCAATGGATGTGCTGGAGGTAATGAAAAATGAACCTAAGGTTTGTAATTATATAGATATTCCGCTGCAACACATTGCAGATCCTATTTTAAAAAGTATGCGTCGCGGTACTACCAAAGCAAAGACTACAAAATTGCTGGACGAGTTTAGAGCCGCCGTTCCAGGTATGGCAATACGTACTACCTTGATTGTTGGCTATCCAGGAGAAACCGAAGAAGATTTCCAGACCCTCAAACAATGGGTTATCGAGCAACGTTTTGAGCGTATGGGATGTTTTACGTATTCTCACGAAGAGAACACCCACGCGTATAATTTGGAAGACGACGTGCCAGAAGATGTGAAGATGCAACGAGCCAATGAGATTATGGAAGTACAAAGCCAGATTTCATGGGAGTTGAATCAACAGAAAATAGGGAAAACCTTCCGTGTTATTATAGACAGAAAAGAAGGAAGTTATTACGTAGGTCGCACCGAGTTTGACAGCCCAGACGTAGACAACGAAGTATTGGTAAATGCAGAAGAGGGTTATTTGCGTACAGGTGAATTTTTCAACGTAAATATTACCGCCGCAGAAGATTTTGATTTATACGCAGAAGTGGTTAAATAGTCATTTCGACGATAGGAGAAATCACACAATCAGCACATCCCGAAGTTCATTAAGACTTTCCTCACTCGAATGTAATCTCTCAGTCGTGCCTCCTTCGAGATGACAACAGTAGTCATTTCGAACGAGCAATAGCGAGGAGTAATCACACAATCAGCACATCCTATTTTTTAATTGAGTTTACTCACTTAAGTTATTTGGTATTAAAAGAATTACTACACCACACAAAAAGGAACAATTTTCCCTATTTTTGAAGTTATAACCAATGCCTCCGTGCAGCCCAGCGATTCCCTGCGTCTCTCTGTGTACTAGCAATCCCTAAATATGAAACATATATTTGTAGTATTCCTCCTTTTATCAGTAATAGGTTGTAATGAAAAAAAACAACAAGCAGATAACGAGTCGGTTGAAAAAACTGTAGTAGAAAATACTAAAAACGACAATGTAGTCTCCTTAAATAACCCTTCCGAAGAAAACAGCCAACTCCCAAGGTTGTATAGCAATGGAACAGAGATATATTTTTCATGGGTTACCAAAAAAGACACGACCAATTTTCTAAACTATTCAAAATATAATGGGACAGATTGGACACCTAAAACGTTGGTAGCAACTGGCAACGATTGGTTTGTGAATTGGGCAGATTTCCCTGCATTAGCTGAAAATAATGGTACTGTCTTAACGAATCTTTTACAGAAATCTGCCGATGGAACCTATACCTACGATGTAAAACTGAATTTATTTAAAGATTCAGCAACCATAAAAAATAATTTTATCCTACACAATGACGCTACCAAAAGCGAACACGGTTTTGTATCTATACTTCCCTACAAAGATGATGGCTTTTTTATTACCTGGTTAGATGGACGGAACACGGCAGGCGGGCACGATATGGAAGGGGAACACGGGACAGGCGGAGCAATGACGCTACGCAGTGCCATAGTAGATGGAAAAGGAACCATTTCGCAACGAACAGAGTTGGATAACCGAGTTTGCGATTGTTGCCAGACAAGTGCTGCCATGACAGCAAACGGTCCTGTAGTAGTGTATCGCGATCGTAGTGAGGAGGAAGTTCGGGATATTTCTATAGTACGAAATGTGAATGGTACGTGGACCCAACCTCAAACGGTTGGTCTAGATAACTGGAAAATCGCAGCCTGTCCGGTAAATGGTCCTTCTGTGGATGCCATAGATAATGTAGTGGCTGTTGCCTGGTTTACAGTTACCAAAGGTGTTGGGGATGCTAAGGTGGTTTTTTCCCAAGATGGTGGAGCAACTTTTACAACGCCATTTAGTGTGTCTACAGAAAGCGCAACAGGCAGAGTGGATATTGTGGTGTTAGATGCAGCCAAAAAGGAGGCCGCACTTATCTGGATGCAACCCAAGGGTGAAGATGAGGTTATTTATTTACTAAAGGTGAACGAAAAAGGGAGTATAGGTACTCCTGTTATAATTTCACAAACATCACCAGAACGAGCCAGCGGTTTCCCACAATTGGAAAAAGTAGGCAATGAGTTATTTCTGGCGTGGACCGAAGTTGATCAAAAAATAACAACTATTAAAACCGCAATTATTTCCATAGATAAGCTATAGTTTTTACAAACCACAAACCACAAACCCTGAACCCCAAACTCCTCATCATAGGTCGCAACTTTCCCGAGCCCACAACCACAGCGGCAGGAGGAAGAATGTTACAGCTTATCGATTTGTTTTTAGAACAAGGTTTTGAAAGTACTTTTGCGAGTACAGCCGTAAAATCGGAACGAAGTGTAGATTTAGCCTCTTTGCAAATAGAAGAAATTGCCATACAACTAAATGACGCTTCCTTCGATTTTTTTCTGAAAGAACTAGCGCCAGACGTTGTGCTTTTTGATCGCTTTATAACCGAAGAACAATTTGGTTGGCGTGTTGCTGAAACGTGTCCAGAGGCCTTGCGAATTTTAGATACAGAAGATTTACATTTTCTACGGAAGGCCAGGGAAGAAGCGTTCAAAAAAGATATTCCAATAACCAAAGCCAATCTTTTTACTGAATCGGCAAAACGAGAATTAGCGAGCATCCTCCGATGCGATGTAAGCTTGATCATTTCTGAAGTTGAAGTAAAACTCCTTCTTGAAACTTTCAAAATTCCTGAAGGATTGTTGTGGTATCTACCTTTTTTGGTCGCTGAAGAAATTTCCGAAGTACAGAAAAAACAACACGCTAACTTTGAAGAACGACAGCATTTTATTGCAGTAGGAAATATGAAACACGCGCCCAATGTGGCCTCTATTAAAATACTGAAGGAACACATCTGGCCAACGCTACAACAAAAATTTCCGCAAGCCGAATTGCATATCTACGGAGCCTATGTCCCGCAGCAGCTGCAAGAAATGCACAACCCGAAGGATCGTTTTTTTATCAAAGGTTGGGTTCAGGATATTTCAGAAATCATGCAAAAAGCCAGAGTGCAAGTAGCGCCTTTGCCCTTTGGAGCCGGACTTAAAGGAAAAATTCTGGATGCATTTCAAAACGGATTACCAACGGTAACAACTTCAATTGGAGCGGAGGGAATGTATGAGCGTGCTTCAAAAGCTACTATAATTGCAGATGATTGGAAAGATTTCAGTTCGCAGGCAGTAAGGCTGTATAAAGAAAAAACAGCTTGGTTGGCGGTGCAAAACGAAGGCTATAGCATAGTGATGAATCGATTTCAGAAAAATAGGTTTGCCATACCTTTTGCTGAAAGAATTTCTTTTTTGATTGAAAATTTGAAGAAACACAGAGAACAGCATTTTATTGGGCAAATCCTTCAGTATAAAACAGTGCAGGCAACCAAGTATATGAGTAAATGGATTGAGGAAAAAGGTTCTTGATTAGGTTCCTATCTTATAACCAAGCAGGTAATTTCAATAAAAAGCCATAAATTTGCACCCGTTTTGAACGATATCATGGACGCCCAAAAAAAAGTCGCATATTACACATTAGGTTGTAAACTGAATTTCAGTGAAACAGCCACTATTGCCCGAAACTTCGATGGTGAAGGCTTTGCTCGTGTAGACTTTTCAGAAAAAGCAGACATTTACGTGATCAACACCTGCAGCGTTACCGAAAATGCCGATAAGCGTTTCAAATCTATTGTAAAGAAAGCCCAAAAAGCAAACCCAGAAGCTTTTGTAGCCGCCATAGGTTGTTACGCCCAGTTAAAACCACAAGAGTTAGCTGATGTAAACGGTGTAGATCTAGTCCTAGGAGCCACCGAAAAGTTTAAAATCACAAGTTACATAAACGATATTTTAGCAGACCCCGAGCGTAGGTCGCCGAGCGGAGCCGAGGTGCATTCCTGTGAAATTGAAGATGCAGATTTCTACGTAGGATCCTACAGCGTAGGCGATCGCACGCGCGCTTTCCTAAAAGTGCAGGACGGTTGTGATTATAAGTGTACGTATTGCACTATTCCATTAGCGCGTGGGATTTCAAGAAGCGATACGCTGGAAAATGTGTTGAAAAATGCTGCTGAAATTTCAGCGCAAGACATTAAGGAGATTGTACTCACTGGTGTAAACATTGGTGACTACGGAAAAGGAGAATTTGGTAATAAGAAACACGAACATACCTTTTTGGAACTCTGCCAAGCCTTGGATACCGTAGATGGAGTTGAACGTCTCCGGATATCATCTATAGAACCCAATTTGCTGAAAAACGAAACCATTGATTTTGTGTCACAATCCAGAACTTTTGTGCCGCATTTTCATATTCCGTTGCAGAGTGGGAGCAATGTGATTTTAAAACTGATGCGCCGTCGGTATATGAAAGAATTGTACATAGACCGTGTTACGAAAATTAAAGAAGTGATGCCTCACGCTTGTATTGGCGTAGACGTTATTGTAGGCTTCCCGGGCGAAACCGAAGAGCTGTTTCTGGAAACCTACCATTTCCTAAACGAGCTGGATATATCCTATTTACACGTGTTTACCTATTCTGAAAGAGATAATACCGCCGCTGCCGAAATGGACGGTGTAGTATCCAAAAAAGTACGCGCCAAACGAAGTAAAATGTTACGCGGACTTTCAGCTAAAAAAAGACGCGCATTTTATGAAAGTCAGTTAGGCACCGAACGCACTATTTTATTTGAAGGTGAAAATAAAGCTGGATATATTAACGGTTTTACTGAAAATTACGTAAAAGTAAAAGCTCCGTGGAATCCGGAGCTTGTAAATACTGTACATCAAGTTACCTTAACGGAAATTGATGAAGATGGGTTGGTTCGTTTTGACTATATAAATGAGCCTGTATTTGTCTAGATTAGTGTAGTTGATTTCAAAAATCCCCCTTCCGAATTTCGGATTATTAATTTTTAGATTTTATTAAAGATTTACTCCAAAATTCACCTTCCCCCAATTCGTGGTTCAATATAATGATAGCTAATCAAAATCTCGTTTGCCGCTGGGGGAAGGAGCTTTTATTTAGTAAGTAAAAATCCAACCTGAATAATCGCATCTTCTTCCGAAACAAAATAACCAGCTTTCAATCCTATCATATTTAAACCGCTTAACCAGATTCCTCCTCCGTAAGACGTGTGGAATCTATCTGACGTATCAAAATCGCTCCAAACCCTTCCGTAGTCAAAGCCACCGTACACACCAAAAGTAAGTGGAATAACAGAGGTTGTCAATCTGGCTAATCTTAATTTTAAGTCGGTAGTTTGATAAAAAGATGTTTCACCTGTAAAACGTTCATTTCTGTACCCGCGAAGGCCATTGTTTCCACCAATAGATGGTGCATGATAGAAATAGTAATCATCTCCAAAGTTAGTCCGTACTGCTGCTGATGTACCCAGTACTAAAGCCCCTGATGGCACTAATCCTCTTTCTGCGCCCACTTGTAACCCTGCATATCCAAAGGAATTATCGGTATCTTCTATATTGCTTTTGTATCCTAGAACTGCTTCAAAATGAAAAGCTCTGGACGGGAAATCCCCTGCATTTTGATTGCGGTATTTTATGTTGGCCTCACCACCTACATAGTTTTGCATTTCAAAAACATTAGGGTTTACGGCGTTGTTGGCTGGGGTAAATAATCGGTTTGGGCTGTCTTGTACTTCAAAACTTTCAAAGAGTGCTTTAAAGGTCAGGGTTTTATATTTTACACCCGCACTTGCTTTAATCTGCTGCATTCTTGCGCGATTAAAGTCTCTGTCTTCATTTTCGGCATCGCCATCGTAAAAGGTGTCATTTCCGAAGCCAAAGAAATTATTGGCGAATGAATCACTCGTAAAATAACCATCTATCACCAAGTTCCATTGTGGAAAGATATTGGCAAATTCACCGCCATATTCTAGCTCAACTGCCTGAAAATCGAAGTAATAATTTGCAGAAAGAAAATGCTGGTATCTAAATTTATTACCATTGAAACCATAATTGGTGTAGGTGTCTTTAGCACCTACAAATAAGCCATCATCAGTTTGGAAACCTAGGTTTGGCAGGATAATATGATTGTTTTCCTTAAACTGTCTCCAGTGATAGGTATTGGTTTCGTATAAGTTGGTAAACTGATGTGCTGGTGTTTTTTTGTCAAACTCAGATTCTTCGTATTTCCAGTCGTATACTTTTACTTGACGACGGTTTTCAATAGTGAACTTGTCTTTTCCATACCCTCCAATGATGCGTACTTTAATCAAATTATCACCCTCACCAGATACCGTAAATTCATCATCATCATTCAATCCGTAGATCCAGATTTCTTTTGTTTCGTTTTTATCAAAGGTGCGGTCCAGGATTACAGGATCTTTTTCATCTTTTTTCGCGCGCTTGATGAGTACTTGCGTTTTCCCGCCTGCCATACGGATTACTTCAATTTTATCGTCTTTATCGGTAGCGTGTAAGGCAACAGTTCGGTTTAGGTAAGTTGCATACCTGTCGGCTATATTGTCTAAATTACTAAGACGTGTTTTTAAATTCTTTTTCAGTTCTTCAGAAGTTTCATCTTGTACTTCAACTGGTAATTGCGTCCAGGCTGCATCAATATCGGCTTCAGAAAGATTTTCTTGAATATACTTTGCTTCGCTCATCCATACTTCTTTACCGTATTTGGTCATAAAGGCACGGTCTAGGTTGTTTCCTTCGCCATTGTACCATTTTATATCGCGAATGTTATCGTCATACGATTGCCAAAAACGGGTATCAGGGACGAACATTTTGATAACGGTCATCATTACCCCATCAAATCTCGAGAACGCAGCATCCCTATCACGAGGAATTGGTATAAACTCGGTT
This sequence comes from Rasiella sp. SM2506, assembly GCF_050859505.1. GTDB lineage: Bacteria > Bacteroidota > Bacteroidia > Flavobacteriales > Flavobacteriaceae > Marinirhabdus. The sequence goes on from NZ_CP193934.1 coordinate 2,189,086, forward strand.
TCGTCATCGTTAATTTCATATTCAGCAAAGCGCCACTGGTCTGCATGACGATCCCAGTCACCAATTAGCATATCAAACAATCGTGCTCTAATCCACGCTTTTTGGTCTACGCTATATTTTTCATCCTCACGCAATTTTTCAAGCACATCGGTAGTGCTTTCAAAGGTAACTATGGTTCCTCCACCTGGATTTGCACGGTTATACCCTGCAAATTTTGTTTGGTCATCACTTGGGCGTTCTTCTAACCAATAGAGCGCGTCCCCATATTGCTTGCCTAACGGATCTAAGTTGGGTTGTTTAGGTACATAAGCCAATTGTGTGTTGGCATGGTTCACATTTATCTTTTTTGCCATGGGGTCTATCACCATCTGCATAAAAGGATGTGTGGTTGTAAAGAAATCGTACACTACGGTTTCAGCAAAGGTACCACGGTAATCTTCCGGATCAAAAGTGATCCCTTTTACCTTATAGGTTAAAAATTTGAACGCATCTTTCTCTAAGCCACGAATGGCGTATTCTGCTCCGTTGGCATCCTTAAGTTTTGCTGAAAAGGTTTGGTGTCCACCCCCAGCTTCTTTTACGGTTAGGCCTCCTTTATAAGTAGTTAAATCTACATTTTCTGCAGTTACAGGAACACCATAGACACTTCTAAAACGTTTTCCCCAAAGGAAATTATAAAAACCAGATTTGTTTAGTTTTTCAGCATCTGTTACCACAGGAACCTGCACGGTTGCTGATGCGAATGACGGCATTGGTGAGTTTAATTTTTCTTTATTGAAGGCTGGCGTCATAGCAAATGTTTTTTCACCATCCTCCGTTACAAAAGTTACTTGCGAACTTCCATTTTCATAATACGTTATAATACTGAAACCTTCTTTTCCGTAGGTATATTGTCCTTCGTATTCCAATTGGCCTCCTACTGCTGTTAGTCTTGCAGGCTCTCTTTTAGTTTTAGCAGCATCCCCTAAAGAACCGCTAATGATTTGATGTGCTTTGTTTTTTGAGGTAAGGTATTGTAAGCTTTCTTCGTGTCCAGAAAGTATAGTGACTCTGTCTAATTCTTGTACAAGGGCAGCGACTTTTGTAGCAAGCTCTTGGTATCTTTGAAAGAATATTTTATCAGGATTCATTCCGCCCAAGTAATTATTGGCGTTCATTCCGTTGCTAAACAAGGGGTGGCTCATTACGATTACCAAATTTTTACCTTTGGCATCTTTTATCATTCCTTCCAGTTCTTCAATAAATCTACGCTGGGTTTTTATATCGGTACATTTTTGGTTAATGTATTTTACACGATCCCAATTGCTGATATACCATTTTGAATCTATCAAAATCATATCGATATCGTCAGAGATCTCTCGATACTCTAATGGGCATACATTATTTGGTTCTACCTCTATATTTTTTAACTCCTTATCTTTTATATAGTCTTCAACCCATTCAATTTGCTTGGCATTTTTACTTTCCCATTCGTTAGCACCAGGAATAAAGTATGTTTTTCCCTTAAAAGAATTTGCTAATTCCAGCTGTTTTTGTAGGAGTGCTTGGTTGTTTGCTTCATTTTCGAAATTTGCATTCGTATAGTTTCCAGTGTATAAAAGCGTACTGTTTTCGTCAGCTTCATTCAGTTTTTTCTGAAGTTCATCAAGGATAGTTTGATTGAAATTTCCTTCGGCTTTACCCAATCCCCCTGCAACAAAAAAGGTATGAGTAGGTGTTTTTGAGGATGTGGTGACCTCATTTAAAGAAGGTTTCTTTTGTTCTTTATAACTAGCGCAAGCTGAGATTATAAGAATGCTAAAAATAAAAAAGAATGTTTTAAAAGCGGTATTCTGTGTAATTTGCTTCATATGTAGGGTTAGATTATTTCTTGAAAACGATAAAAATACTGTAGTGGCGGAACATTAGCATCAACTTTAGCATTACTTTCACGCTAAAGTTTTCTTAAAAACATTTAGTATTGGCCCTAAAATAGGAGTCATAAAAAAACCTTTGGCGCTGGTAAAACACCAAACAACCAAAGGTTTAAAAATACTATTGTTATTTTAAATGCTTATTCCTACAGGTAACAGGGCTTTGTATTTCCTTCTATTTTTTCGCATAAAGCCTGCGATTTCGGGACTTGTGGGAACTAGGCTAATGCCTCGATCTTTTACTTCGTCAAATACTGCTTTTATAAAAATATCCCTAAAGCCTTGGTCTTCCATGTCACTAGGCATGTCAAACTTTGTCAAAAATATTTTACGATCTTGAAGGGCATACTCTATGCGAGCCATATTGTCTCCAACTTCCAGCTCAAACTGGCGAAGGAATTCGTTGTCGGTAATTACTACATCTTCAATCATAATGGAGGGATTTGGTTTTAATTTATTGGTGCTTGTGTAAGCAAGGTTTTAAAATAGTTACTTGCTCTTTTCAAAATTTGAACTTTTCCCAAATCCAAATAGCATCTCTTTCGTTACATATTTTTATAATTTATAATAAAAGTGCCATTAGTAAACGTTAGGAAGATTCTGTGCATCCTGTTATTTAATGTATCTGTTGTATGAGTTGTTTAAATATGATCTCCTATGTTAAAATAGGTATGTTGTTGTATTTAGAATTGTTTTGTCCTTGAACTTTACGACAGTACTTAAGGTGTTTAAACAGTGTAATTATATCGTGGTGTACCTTTTTTGGAAATACTCAAAATTTGTAATACTGCGTGTTTGTACCGTATATAAATCTTTTTCAAGGGATCCCCAACTTTAGAAACACTACTTAGTATCTTTGTCCAACAAAGTTACGGAAAAATCGTTAGTTTGGTTGTATTACTTTAAGACAGTTATGGGTCAAAACATTATTCACGTTTATTTTGTTCCTGGTCTTGCGGCAGGAAAAGAAATTTTTAAAAATATTCACTTACCTGAGAATTGTTTTCAAACACACATACTTGAGTGGCTTATTCCTGAAAAAAAGGAATCCATATCAAGCTATGCTCAGCGTATGGCGATGCATGTACTACACGAAGATGCTGTGTTGGTAGGAGTAAGTTTTGGAGGTGTGGTAGTGCAAGAGATGGCTCATTTTTTAACACTGAAAAAACTTATCATTATTTCTAGTGTAAAAAGTAGAAAAGAATTCCCCAAGCGAATGAAAATTGCTCGGATTACGAAACTGTATAAGTTAGTTCCAACACGAATTATGCTAAGTTCGGACGATCTTACAAAATTTGCCATAGGTCCAAAGTCGAGAAAACGATTACAGCTCTACCAGGCATTTCTACACGTGCGCAGTGCCAGCTACTTAAATTGGGCGATTGAAAATATGGTGTGTTGGCAACCAAAGAAACCTGCAGGTGAAGTTATACACATCCACGGTGATGCAGATATAATTTTCCCAGTTAAAAATATAAAGGACTGTGAAGTAATATTAGGTGGAACCCATATTATGTTGCTAAATAAAGGATCTAAGATTTCAAAAAAATTAATAGAAGTTATTTCCCTATAAAAGCCTGTTAAATTCTTTAAACAGCACAAGAGATTCTTTATCTTTAGTCCAAAATTTTATGATTATGAATATTCTTTCAAAAATTGGCCTTTTGGCATTAGTTGTTTTCATTAGTGGTTTGTATGTAAATGCCGTGCAAGAACCTGAAACTACAGACGAGACCGTTCAGAAAAGATTAGTAAACGATTATAACGTGTATGCATTACCACTACCAGACAAAATGGATTTTGCTGGGGAAAATGTGCCGCTTAACGATCCAGATATTAGAGAACGCATGGATCGCGAATTGCTTGTAAACACATATTGGCAGTCTAATGGCTTGCTTATGTTTAAAAGAGCAAACAAATATTTTCCTATCATAGAGCCACTATTAAAAAAATATGGTCTTCCAGATGATTTTAAATATCTTGCTGTAGCAGAGAGTGGCTTGGATAACGTACGTTCTCCGGCAGGGGCAGCAGGGTTTTGGCAATTTTTACAAGGGACAGGACGTGAATATGGCTTAGAGGTGAACGATTATGTAGATGAGCGTTATCACTTGGAAATGGCAACAAAAGTAGCGGCAGAATACTTGATAAAATCTAAGGAACGTTTTGGTAGTTGGACCTTAGCTGCAGCGGCATACAACGCAGGTAATGCAGGTGTGAACAAACAGATTGAGCGCCAGAAACTGGACAATAATTATTATGATATCTTACTAAATTCTGAAACAAGTCGTTACATATTCCGGATTCTAGCATTTAAGGAAATAATGAGCAATCCAGAAAAATATGGGTTCAACTTTAGACAACAAGATTTGTATAAAAGAGTGCCTACTTATACCGTTAAAGTAGATACCCCGGTAACTGATTTTGCTGTTTTTGCGAAAAAGTTTGATATTAATTATAAAATACTGAAATTGCACAACCCTTGGTTAAGAGATACTTTTTTAAAGAACGCTTCGGGAAAAGAATATCTTATTGAGATACCAGAAAAAGGGTACTACAATACCACGGGACAGTAAAGAATAAAAACAGCCAACCACCAGAAATTCCATTTATGAATATTACCCTTATTGTATCCTTACTCATTATAGGTCTATTGGCCGGCATTTTCAGTGGATTTATGGGGGTAGGGGGAGGCGTTGTTATGATACCTCTAATGATTATGTTTTTAGGGTATGACCAACATGAAGCGCAAGGTTTAAGCCTGGCAGTGTTGGCAGTCCCTGTAACATTTATTGCTGCTTATACCTACCATACAGGTGGACATCCTGTAAACTGGAAATTTGCACTTATAATCGCGGTGTGTTTTGTGATAGGAGCTTGGGTAGGCTCAAAGTTTGCTATAAAAATTGATCAAGATGTGCTCAAAAAAATATTCGCAGTAGTTTTGGTAGTTGCGGCTATTAAATTGTTCTTCGGCAAATAAATACAATTAAAATCTTAATTTTTATCTGTTCCAATTACTTCCAGACTAGTTTGAATAGTTATGCTTGGTTTCAATAGTTGAACTCCAGCATAAAAAGCGTCGTAATTTTCTTCATAAGAAATCGCGTACTCTGTATGATAGGGGTGAATCACAGTTCTTCTAATATCTATTATTTTTTTGTTTTCGTCGAGTAAGAAACACGTAGGGAGCCCAAGACTATGTTTCATATCCTTAACGGCGGCAGCACCTTTATTGTCGAGTTCATCAACATAAACTATTTGAATATTTTTCTTAAACTCTTTGGAAGCTTTCTTCGCATTTTCTTTGGTGTCCCAATACAATACTACAAAGTCTATATTATTCCCAAAAGTGTTTGCTATTTCATTAAGTGCAGGAATTGTCCCAGAACTAGGAGTGCACCAGGAAGCAGTACTTAATAAAATCATAGGTTTCTCAAATTTGCTCATTTCAATTTCTTTGCCAGAGCATTTTTTTACTTTGAAATTATCGAGATAGGTATTTAAGATTACATTTTGTACCAAGGAGTCGTATAAGAAATCTGCACGTGCATAGTCTTTGTCGTGATATGCCAATTGTGATTTTTTCACATACGTATTAATATTCTTGGTAATTTCCTGCGAAAACATAGGCTTTGCTTCAATCTCTTCTTGTGAGATACCGGCAAAGGAAATTAAGAATATTAGTAGAAGTAGTTTTATACGCATAAACGTTGTTTACTCATTAGTTGTACAAAGGTATAAAAGGTTGCTACTTAATAACTTACTTTTAGATGAATGGTACAAAAAATTCGATAAACAGTGTTTTTGATGTCATATATTTCCTACGGAAATGCGATATGTAGGTTATCTACGGCTTCTTCTGCCTGCTCGTGCACTCTGCTGGCCAAACTGTTGCTTAGGTGCGTTGGCACGTTTCATCTGTTGTTTCATCATCTTAATCTGCTCGTCCATCATGTTGTGCTTGTCTAGTTGCTTTGCTTCTGCTAGCAGGATTTCAGCTTCACGTTTTCTATTCTTGGACATAGCAATTCCAGCGAGGTTCAATTTTGCCATTGCTAAATCTGCATCCATATTTAACCCTAACTCAATAGATTTTTTAAAGTATTTTTCGGCTTCATTCATATTGGTTTGAGAAACCATAAGACCATTCAAGTAATTGTAATAGCCTTGTTGTTTTTTTATTAAAGCACCTTCTGGATTTTTAATTTTATCCAACCATTTTTTGGCACCTTCGAAATCTTGTTTTCGTAGCCTAAGGAATGCTAGGAGTATAATTTCGTTTTTAAAATACAGAAAGAAGAACATGAAGGATAGTAGGATATACATAATACCGTTTCCTATATTTCCTTCCACAAATTGCCAGACAGAAAGACCTATGACTGCAAGACCTAAAATTAATTTTATATTTTTATTGAACATATAGTGCTTATTTTTGAAGGGGACAAAGGTACATATTTCCATGAAGAAGTCACTAAATTTGGTGCTTGTAAAGATGACCGACTCATAGTTTTTGTGAAATAGAAATTCTTTTTAATTATTTTTAGTTTAACATTTGTCCTAGATAAAAAAGATTGTATATTTGCACCCGCCTACGCAAAAGAGAATCTGTTGATTTGCTAATGTAGGCAAGCCAAACACACTGTAGGGCATAAAAAAATAAATTTCAGAAGATTTAACCCTTATTATAATGAGCAAGAGAACATTTCAGCCATCAAAAAGAAAAAGAAGAAATAAGCACGGTTTTAGAGAGCGTATGGCATCTGTAAACGGACGCAAGGTTTTAGCTGCCCGTAGAGCAAAGGGGAGAAAGAAAATATCTGTTTCTTCTGAACCACGTCACAAAAAATAATGTTGATAAGTCATACATAAAAAAGGTGTTGTTTGTAAACAACACCTTTTTTTTATACCCTAACGAATCGTAATTTTACCGCACTTTTAAAAGTTCCTAGAAATGCCCAAAAACGACAAAATAAAATCCATTCTCCTAATAGGCTCAGGGCCTATTATTATTGGTCAAGCCTGTGAGTTCGATTATTCTGGTTCACAATCTTTACGCTCTCTTCGTGAAGATGGAATAGAAACCGTACTCATAAACAGCAACCCTGCCACTATTATGACAGACCCGTCCATGGCAGACCACGTGTACCTGTTGCCATTGACCACAAAATCTATTGTTAAAATACTAAAAGAGCATCCGCAGATTGATGCGGTGTTGCCAACCATGGGAGGCCAAACAGCTCTAAATCTTTGTATTGAGGCAGATGAAAAAGGAATCTGGAAAGATTTTAATGTAGAAATTGTTGGTGTAGATATAGACGCCATTAATATTACTGAAGACAGAGAGAAATTTAGAACATTAATGGAGAAGATTGGTGTCCCTATGGCACCTCAAGCCACAGCAACATCCTATCTGGAAGGAAAGGAAATTGCACAGGAGTTTGGATTTCCATTGGTGATTAGAGCCTCTTACACGTTGGGTGGGGCAGGTGCTTCTATTGTATATAAACCCGAAGATTTTGATGAGTTGCTCACGCGCGGTCTGGAAATTTCGCCTATTCATGAGGTGATGATAGACAAAGCGATGATGGGCTGGAAAGAATACGAATTGGAATTACTACGCGACCATAACGATAATGTAGTAATTATTTGTACCATCGAGAATATGGACCCTATGGGGATTCATACAGGAGATTCTATTACCGTGGCACCAGCAATGACCTTGAGCGACCGCACCTTCCAGCGTATGCGTGATATGGCCATTAAAATGATGCGTAGCATTGGTGACTTTGCCGGAGGGTGTAATGTGCAATTTGCAGTAAGCCCAGATGAGAAAGAAGATATTATTGCTATTGAGATTAACCCAAGAGTATCTCGTTCTTCTGCATTGGCTTCAAAAGCAACTGGATATCCTATTGCAAAAATTGCTTCAAAATTGGCTATTGGATATAATTTGGATGAATTAAATAACCAAATTACAAAATCTACTTCGGCATTATTTGAACCTACTTTAGATTATGTCATTGTTAAGATACCGCGATGGAATTTTGATAAATTTGAAGGGTCAGACAGAACCTTAGGCCTACAAATGAAATCTGTTGGGGAAGTAATGGGAATTGGACGTTCGTTCCAGGAAGCCCTGCACAAAGCCACACAGTCATTAGAAATTAAGCGTAATGGTTTAGGAGCCGACGGAAAAAGCTATACTGACTACGACCAAATAATCGACAAACTTACCAATGCTAGTTGGGATCGTGTGTTTGTGATTTACGATGCCATACAAATGGGGATTCCGTTGAGTAGAATTCACGAAATCACTAAAATTGATATGTGGTTCTTACGTCAATACGAAGAACTGTATTTATTGGAAAAAGAAATTTCAACGTATACACTGGATACCCTTCCAAGAGAGCTATTGCTGGAAGCAAAACAAAAAGGCTACGGGGACCGCCAGATTGCCCATATGCTGAAATGTCTGGAAAGCCAAGTATATAAGAAACGAGAAGAGTTAAACATTCAGCGCGTGTACAAATTGGTAGACACCTGTGCTGCCGAATTTAAAGCGCAAACACCATATTACTACTCAACCTTCGAAAATGAAGTAGAAACTGCCGATGGAACCCGATATGTAGAAAATGATAGTGTAGTTACCGATAAAAAGAAAGTTATTGTTTTAGGGTCTGGCCCTAACCGAATTGGTCAGGGAATTGAATTTGATTACTGCTGTGTGCACGGAGTTTTAGCCGCAGCCGAATGTGGGTACGAAACAATTATGATTAACTGTAATCCTGAAACGGTTTCAACCGATTTTGACGTAGCAGACAAACTCTATTTTGAACCGGTATTCTGGGAACATATCTACGATATTATTCGTCACGAAAAGCCTGAAGGTGTTATCGTTCAGTTAGGTGGGCAAACAGCGCTTAAGTTGGCTGAAAAGTTAGAGCGCTACGGTGTTAAGATCATGGGAACGAGTTATCAAGCCTTAGATTTGGCTGAAGATCGCGGAAGTTTCAGTACCATCTTAAAAGATAATAATATTCCATATCCAGAATTTGGAGTTGCCGAAACTACTGAAGAAGCCCTAAAGCTTGCAGATACCTTAGATTTCCCATTATTAATAAGACCTTCCTACGTATTGGGCGGACAGGGAATGAAAATTGTCATCAACAAAAAAGAACTGGAAGAACACGTAGTAGATTTATTACGTAAAATCCCGAATAATAAATTGTTACTGGATCATTATTTAGACGGCGCGATAGAAGCCGAAGCAGATGCTATTTGCGATGGTGAAAATGTATATATCATCGGTATCATGGAGCATATTGAGCCGTGTGGCGTTCACTCGGGGGATAGTAATGCTACCTTACCGCCGTTCAATTTAGGAGATCTGGTGCTTCAGCAAATTAAAGATCATACTAAGAAAATTGCACTGGCTTTAAATACAGTTGGTTTAATTAACGTACAATTCGCCATAAAAGATGAGAAAGTGTATATCATTGAGGCGAATCCAAGAGCCTCGCGTACGGTTCCTTTCATTGCAAAAGCATACAAAGAACCCTATGTAAACTATGCGACCAAAGTAATGCTAGGTGAAAAGAAGGTAACCGATTTCAATTTTAATCCACAATTGGAAGGATATGCCATCAAGCAGCCGGTCTTCAGTTTTAATAAGTTTCCTAATGTGAATAAACAATTAGGGCCGGAAATGAAGAGTACTGGAGAAAGCATCTTATTTATAGATAGCCTAAAAGACGATGAATTCTACGAGTTGTATTCTAGACGAAAAATGTACTTGAGTAAATAAGTTACTTAAAAACACAAAACAAAAGCTCCGTGATGCTATGCATTTCGGGGCTTTTTATTTGTTGAAAAAGGGCGAGGGTTCTTCCTCAACTTGGTCTATGAAGTATTTTGTATCACCCCAAAAAACAAAAGTGCTGTAGCGTTCCACATAACGCACTTTTACATAACGACCTTGTAGCTCATTCAATTTCTCAATAACCTCTTCCTCCTTATCCAATACCGAAAACTGAAAAATCTGTGCGCCACTAATTCCCTGGCTTATTTCACCCTCCCATGTTTTAAAAAGCACCCCTTTTTTAGTGACTTTTATAAGTTCTCCTGCGCGTGTTCCCTCACTATAAGGCACATAATATACAAATGCAAAATAGAGCAAATAGATGGCTATAAGACTTCCAAGAATGATAAAGAGTATTTTTTTCATAAGATTAGTCCCGATGTATCGGAAGTTTTTTAATCGTGATCCTTAAATTTTGTGTCTTTAATTTTGATGAACGTAACGATGCAACAAGCAATTCCGATTAATAATACGAATCCACCAAAAATTGTTAACGCATCTTCAATATTTTTAGAGTTTGGGGATGCTTGGTAATTGGATGTTATAAGTAAGATGCCTCCTATAAAGGTAGTAATACTTAAAATGATATAGACGAGTAAGTCTAATTTAATCAAGGTCTTCATTTTCTTCGGCTCTTTTAATTATTTTTTCGGGCAATGCCTTTTTTGCTTTAGCACCCATTTTTTTTAGTTTTTCTACGCTGGTAATCAAGTTTCCTTTGCCTTCAAAAAGCTTGTTCATAGCTGCAGAATAGTCGCTTTTTGCGTCATCCATTTTCTTGCCAACACCTGTTAGGTCTTTAATTAATCCTGCAAATTTATCATACAAAGCACCCGCTTGCCTGGAGATTTCAATAGCGTTGCGTTGTTGCTTTTCATTGGTCCACATAGAATCGATAGTACGTAAGGTAGCAAGTAAGGTAGAAGGCGTCACAATAATGATGTTCTGCTCAAAAGCTTTGTTATAAATACTGTTGTCTTTATTAATAGCAATGGCAAAAGCAGGTTCAATAGGCACAAAGAGCAACACAAAATCCGGACTTTCCATTTCGTAAATGTCCTGATAGTTTTTCGCACTTAACTGGTCTACGTGCCGTTTTAAAGAAAGTAAATGCTCCTTTAAGTAACGTTCTTTTAATTCGCCATCTTCTTCATTTACATAGCGTTCATACCCTACGAGCGATACTTTACTGTCAATAACCATGCGTTTGTTATCGGGTAAATGAATTACCACATCCGGCAGGATACGCTTGCCATCAACGTTCGTAAAGCTGTTTTGTACAAAATACTCCCGATCTTTTTCGAGACCACTTTTTTCTAACACTTTTTCTAAGACTAGCTCACCCCAATTTCCTTGTATTTTACTGTCGCCTTTTAATGCTTTGGTAAGATTGGTGGCTTCTTTAGACATTTGTTCATTGAGCTCTTTCAGGCCAATGATTTGCTGGCGGAGCATCGCATGCCGGTCGATACTTTCTTTGTGGGTGTCTTCTACTTTTTTCTCGAACTTTTCAATCTTGTCCTGAAGCGGTTTTAAGATGACGTCGATATTATCTTTGTTCTGCTTTGTGAATTTATTGGAGTTATCGGCTAAAATCTTATTCGCCAGATTCTCAAATTCCTTGGTAAATTTTTCCTGAAGCTTCTCCACTTCGGCTTTCTGTTCGCGGTTTTTATGATCCAGATTCTCAAACTCGGCATTGCGTCGTACGAGTTCGCCATTCAAAAAATCTTTTTCTTTTCTAATTAATTCACGTTCATTTAAAACCGTGGTAAAACGTTCTTCCAGTTTTTCTTGTTGAAAATTAGCTTGCTGCAAACGTTCTTCCAGTTTTCCAGTTTCGGTCTTCATTTTTAAGCGAGCAAATAGATTGCCCAGGAAAGCCCCGATTAATAGGCAAACTGCGGCGAGAAGGAGGAAAAGTAAGGTTTCGTTCAAGGTTTATAGAAAGGTTTGAAATTGATAAAATTTGAATTTTAAAGATACTATTTTCGTATTGAAAACCGCCCCGTGTTTTTATCAAATGCAATCGTATCCTTCGGAAAAAGCGCATCAAAACTACCCGCTTCAATGAGCTTACAAGGTTGCTCACAAACTACCGAAGTTTCCGTCATCACGATCATCGTATCGCTTAACTGAATCGCTAAATCAATTTCGTGGGTGGAAAATAAAATGGTTTTTCCTGTTTCAGCAGTAAGTTGTTTCAGCAGTTTCAAAATATAGGCGCGGTGGTATAAATCTAAGTGCGTGGTAGGTTCGTCTAATAAAATAAGTGGGGTGTCCTGTGCCAGAGCTCTTGCGATAGAAGCGCGTTGCAATTGCCCGTCACTTAGCTCGAAGCATTTTTTATAAGCAAGCTTTTCAGTATCCGTGATTTCTAATGCGTATTTAATTTGTTTCTTGTCGGTTTCGGATAAAGAACCCATCCAATTGGTATACGGTTGTCTGCCCAGAGTAACCAATTCCTGCACCGTTAAGTTTTTGGAGGCGGGTGCTTCGGTTAATACCACGCTTAATTGGGTAGCGAGAACGAGACTCGATAATCCTGAAAGATTTTGACCATTAATTTCAATGCTGCCAGAAACGATGGGTTGCATCCCTACCAAACTCCGAAGCAAAGTAGATTTACCAACTCCATTGGCGCCCACCAAACCTATTAATTCGCCTTGCTCCAATTCAAAATGGATGTTTTCAGCAACTGGGATCGGTTTCTTTTTACTGAAATATCCTACCGAAAGATCGGTCGCTTTTAGAACGGTATGTGGTTTTTCAGCTATCATTAAAAATTAAAATCTGTATTTAATTTACAAAAATTTAGTTATAAATGTTGTCGGTTCGAGCGCAGTCGAGAACTATTGGATATTTCAAATTAGGTTTCGACTGCGCTCAACCAGACAACAGTAATTAAAATAGTTAATAATATTTTTTTTCTGAGATCATTAAAACAATAATTTTCGCTTGCGAACCAATAACCAGATCACTACAGGAGCGCCCAATAGCGAAGTAATAGCGTTAATGGGCAAGGTGTATTCACTGCTTGGCAATTGCGCCACAGTATCGCATAATAGCATTAAAATGGCTCCCGAAAGCATCACGGCGGGTAATAAGGTAAAGTGATTGGAACTTTTAAAATATTGTCGCGTCATATGTGGTACTGCTAATCCTACAAAGGCAATAGGTCCCACAAATGCTGTGATACCGCCTGCCAGAATACTGGTTGCCAAAATGATGAGTATGGTGGTTCTTTTGATTCTCACGCCCATACTTTTCGCATAATTTTCGCCCAGAAGTAAGGCGTTCAAAGATTTTCCACTGCTGAAGGCTAACAAGAAACCTAACAAACAACAAAGTATCATAATTACAACTCCGCTCCAGGACTGATTCCCCAAACTTCCGAAACTCCAAAAAATAAATTGCTGTAATTTTTCAGCATTCGTGAAATAGGAGAGTACTGAAACTACTGCCGCCGTCACACTTCCAAACATTAATCCTATGATTAAAATAGCCATGGTATCTTTTATTTTGAACGTGACCGACAATACTGCCAGCAATACCAAAAAACTCCCAATAGCCGAAGCGATTACCAGGCTCCATTGGCTTACTAACACACTGCCAAAAAAACCGCCAAAAGCGCCTGCGCCTAAAATCAAGATAGCAACACCCAAACTTGCGCCACTACTCAATCCTAACACAAAAGGTCCTGCTAACGGATTTCGAAACAAAGTCTGCATCAACAATCCTGAAACGGCCAGCGCACTTCCCGTTAAGATGGCGGTGATGGCTTTGGGTACTCTGTATTCGGTGATGATAAAGCGCCATGTTTCTTTACTGGCGCCTTGTCCGAAAAGAGAACTTATCACATCACCCAAGGGAATAGAAACTGAACCTAAACTTACATTCAATAAAAGCGCCAATAAAAGCAAAATTGCTAATATCCAAAAGTAACGCGTATGTTTTTTCACCGATTGCACTAGTCAAGTTTGCTGAAAAAATACAATTCGTACTCTGGAAGTAATTCCGGATGTAATATTTTAATCATATCCTTTAATACCAGATCGGGTCGGTTTGGTGCCAATTCATAATAAATTACACCGCCGGTGGCTCCTTTTTTAGTGGTAAAACTAAATACGTGATCTTGCTGAAACGCATCAAATTCCGCATATACTTTAGTGTATTCTTCCATTTGTGAACGGCTGGTAAATTGTCCGGGTCCAATCCAATAGTTAGCTAATTTCCCCTTCTCCAAAACCGATTCTACATTCAGTGCAATACTGCCCGTCCCTTCACTTTCTTTCCAGAGATAATCCCCATTCGCATCCGCAATAAACTGTGCTGCCCAGCTGTCTCCCTGCGGAAGATACCAGATATCTTTATACATGGCGCCGCTTAAAACGGTTGGGGTTTCTGTAGCTTGCTGTGCTACTTTTTTTGCTGAAAGATATTCCGTTTTAATGCTGTTGAAAATGCTATCTGCTTCTTTTTCTTTATTAAAAAGCACTCCGAAGAATTTAATCCATTCGGCTTTTCCCAAGGGTGTAGTTTCGGTCCAATCTGCATTGTACAAAACGGGAATTCCTGTTTTTTCGATGGTTGCTACGGTTTTATTGTCGCCCTCTACGGCAAATGTGATGACGGCATCTGGGCTTAATTCTATTAAAATCTCGGTATTAATACTTTCGTTTTTACCTAGTTCTTTAATTTTTCCGCTATCAATATTTTTGCGCGTTGCTTCAGAAGAAATATATGCAAGATTTGGAAAACCTACTAGTTTTTCAATAACTCCCAAAGATTCTAATGATGGAATATGCGTTGTAGACGTTACCACTATAGAGGTAAGCGGTGTTTCCACTATAGCGTCAAAATCATCTTTATTAGGAAGCGCTGTTCCTTTTTCAACCAAAGCATAGGTAAATTCTTTTTCGGCGCCTGGCCAGGGGTTGGTGATGGTGATAGTTTTATAGCCGTCGTGATTTTTAATGATAAAACCTTCCGCAAAATCGGTGGTTAGTTCTGAAATTTCAGCCGTAGTATTTTCCGTTTTTTGAGTTTCGGTTTTACAGGAGATAAGGACTAAAGTAAAGGTTAAGAGTATAAGAATTTGTTTCATTTCAGAAAATAATGGATTTTGTTTGGTGGTAAAGATAGCCAAATACACTATTTTCGCACCGAATTTTGGTGAATGTCTTACAAACTGTACTACATTCTTAAAAGGGAAATAGGTGCTAGAAACCAAAGAAAAGCGAGCGTAGCGAGATTATTTAATTCAAATAGCTACAATCGTCAATCTGAAATCTACAATCCTATGCTGTTCCCGCAACTGTAAGTCGGTTCCAATACTATTGGGATTGTGTTTCTTCAATAACCACTGTTCCGCCTCGGCGAATGGGAAGGTAGCACCATAGACAAGCCAGGAGACCTGCCTTTATTCAAAAATTTGTCAAACCTTCGGGAAAAAGGAAGATAAAGAATATGTTTTTACTTGAAGACTACCTATGGGCCGCTTCAAAGTAATTATTCTGCATCCTGTACCTTCTCGGTAATCTATTAAACAATGAAAAGAATTTTACTTGCAGGTGCTGTGCTTTTAACAATGGCAGCCACCGCACAACAAACAGAAACGCTTGACACGGTAGTATTGGATACCAAAATTCCGTTAGCGAGAAAAAACAGTGGTAAAGTGATTACGAAAATCACTTCCGAACAATTGGCCGCCCGTCCAGGAGCGTCTGTAGCCGATGTGCTGAATGAGGTTTCCGGAATTGAAATCAATGGCGCACGAAGTAACGACGGTCAAAACCTAGCCTATTATGTGCGTGGTGGAAGAAATCGTCAAGTAGTAATTATGGTAGATGGGGTGCAATTAAACGATCCGTCTCAAATTGCAAACGATTACGATTTGCGATTAATTCCAGCAAATAGTATCGAAGAAATTGAAGTGCTGAAAGGCGCCAGCAGTGTTTTATATGGCTCTGGAGCTGCTACAGCGGTAATTAATATTACAACGAAGAAGACTTCAGATAAAGATATTTCGGCAACCTTTACAAGTACTTTTGGAAGCAATCGTCCTACTGAAACTGATTCAAAAGATTCAAAATTTGAAACATTTACCAATAATGTGAATGTAAGCGGAACCTTGAATAAGTTTTTCTACAATGCCAATTTTAGCAATAGATATACGGAAGGACTTAGCGCAGTAGCTGCACCAGCAGATTCTACAGCGTTTGAAAGCGATGTTTTTGACCGTTTTAATACCCGATTAAATTTGGGTTACAAAATTACAGATAGTATTACTATTAGTCAATTTGTAAGTATTGATAAGTTTAAAGCCGATTTCGACAATTTTGATTATACCGATGCTAACAACCTTTCTAAAACCGAACAAATAAAGACAGGCGGGCATTTTGAGTGGAAATACAAAAACGGGACCTATGTTTTTAATGACAGCTATCAATGGATAGACCGTGAAATTATGAGCGATTTCCCTACAAAGTTTGAATCGAAAAGTTATTCGTTAGATACGTATTTGAATCATAGATTTACAAAACAATTTCAGGCTGTACTGGGTTTAAATGTAAATTTAAGTGAGTTTAATTCGTTTGCCATTCCATTTGGAGAGACTGCTTTTGCAGAGCAGGTACACGGCGACACAGCCAATTTCGACATTATTGATCCGTATTTAAATCTGGTTTATATCACAGATTTTGGATTGAATTTAAATGCAGGTGCGCGTGTTAATATTCATAGTGTGTATGATACTAACGTGGTGTATCATATTAATCCGTCTTATAACATCGACTTCGGAAGTAATACCGTGAAGATTTTAGGATCGTATAGTACGGCTTATATCACGCCATCATTATTTCAACTGTATGACCCGCAATTCGGAAATACGGAGTTAATGCCAGAAGACAACCGCACCATTGAAGGAGGAGTAGAATTTTCAAGAGGTAAAAATTTCCGCGTAAGCGCTGTGTATTTTAACCGAAATGAAGAAAATTTTGTAGACTTTGTAACCATAGATCCAGAAAATTTTATCTTCCAATATAAAAATATAGCCGATACGTTTGAGAGTAGCGGAGTTGAAGTTGAAGTTTTTGGAAAGATAATAGAGCAGTTAACAGCATCTGCCAATTATACCAATACGAAAGCCGACGAGCGTTTTGCGTTGCGAATTCCGGAACACAAAGCGAATGCTTCCTTAACGTATACGTGGAACAACAAAACAAATATTGGCTTGAGTTATCAATATGTTGGGGAGCGTGATGATTCATTCTTTAACCCAACTACGTTTGAAAGTGAGACAATTACATTAGAGAGTTTTAGCTTGTTGAACTTTAATATTTCTGGTCAAATAACAAAAAATATTAAATTGTTTGCAGGAGTTTCTAATATTTTAGATACTGAGTATGAAGAGATTTACCGTTTCCAAACAAGAGGTAGAAATGTCTTGGCTGGCTTTGAGTTAAGCTTCTAGAAAAAGCTCCAAAAACAAAAATCCCAAATTCCAAAGTCAGCCTTTGGTATTTGGGATTTTTGTTATTTTGAGATTTGACCGCTAGTGGGGCTCTGCAATCATGAGTTGATGTAGTGGCGAATTTTGTTTGCTTTCGCCTATAATTTCTAAGATTTCAACAGGGTTTCTATTTGGGGAACGTCCTGGGAATATTTCAGCCAGACATGCTTCTAAAAGAGGCTCTCTTACATCTCCTAACACTCCAAGGTTCGCATAGTTTTCGCCTAACTCAACGTCCGGATCTAGCCCGTCTATAAAGTCGGTTACGCCATTTGAGTTTAGAGTTTTAAATACCAAAGGCAGCATGGCATAGGTGTGAGCAGGATTTGCTTCATTAAAGCTAAACTGTGGTGCAGGTGCATCGAACAACAAAAAGGATGCTTGAAACTTTCCTGTAGTTGAGGTGCCCACTTGTATTACATCTATATATGGATCTAGGCCATTAATA
Organism: Rasiella sp. SM2506; assembly: GCF_050859505.1. Taxonomy (GTDB): domain Bacteria; phylum Bacteroidota; class Bacteroidia; order Flavobacteriales; family Flavobacteriaceae; genus Marinirhabdus. Next base: position 2,206,824 of record NZ_CP193934.1, read on the forward strand.
ACCAACTCACTTGCAGAAGCAGTTCTTGCTGTAGTAATTACATACACCCGTGTTAGATTTAAGCTATTAAGAGCTTCCCCTGTAGTTAACGTGCCATCAAACAATCCTGGGCTCGCGTACTCATCCTGGCGATCTTCGTTCCACGCTTCGGTATAAAATACTTGCCCCTCGAATTGTCCTGTAACCATTGCTGCTAAATCTGTTGCAGTGCTTACGGAACCTCCGCCGTTGTAGCGTAGGTCTATTATAAGCTCTGTAATTCCATCTGCTTTAAATTGGCCAAAAGCAGCATTTAATTGTGGGTCAAAATCGCGTGTAAATGCGTTGTACATTAAATAACCAATAGCCTGATTTTCCACAGTTAATGTATTAGCAATGAATACCGGATTTTCGGTATAAGGAGCTTTCGTAAGTTCTACACTATCATTGGTTGGCATTACATTTTCTCCGTCAAAAGTGGCGAGACCAATGGTATAGGTAGTAGGTTCAAATAACGTATTGAAGTTGGTTTCGGTGATTTGCTGCCCGTCTACCGTGTTAAAAATAATCCCTCTTTGTAGTCCTTCTGCCGCTGCATCGGTATTAGGTAATACATATCTTACATATCCAAATACATTGCCACTACCATCTGGGTAACGAATAAGGCCGTATTCCATTCCATTATTTTCTGAAATCCCGTTGAGGGCGTTGATGAGTGAAATATAATCATCTGTTAAAAAACTGAACCTGTCTTGTGGCGATTCCAGAAAATCGAACAACGCTTCAGGCGATTCAAAACTATTTAAAAATATATTTTTTTCATCCTCATTTGCAAAAGCATCGTTCGCCAATTCTGGCGTATCTGCTTTGTAGAGGTAGAAAAAATTAAGACCCCGGTAAATAAAGTCTTTTACTTGAAAAGCAACCTCTTCTGTTAATTCTGAAGAAATTTCATCATCTCTATCTTTAAAACAAGAGGTGAGTAACGTAGTGGTGGCTAGGAGGAAGAGGAATATTTTCTTTTTAAGCATGTTATTTTTTATTTTGTTCCAACGCACACCAAAATCCTTAAAGGGAAACAGCGTGCACAATGTTCATTAACTTTCGTTTTTCAAATTTCTATTTTAATGTAACCTTCAAATTAAAGCTATATTGTTTAAGTTACATTCCAAATGTAACAAAATTTCTAGTAGTTCGTCGTACTAACAGAAGGCTCCTTAATAGATCCTTTGCTAACCATCAAAAAAAGTTTTCCGCTTGTGCGGAATATAATTATGAAACAAGGAGAATTTTTGGATACTGTACTTCCTTTTAAGGATAAGTTGTACCGGCTTGCCAGAAGAATCCTTGTGTCTACCGATGAAGCCGAAGACGCTGTACAAGAAGTGTGTTTGAAACTCTGGAAAAACAGAAATAGCATTAAAAACTATAACAATCCAGAGGCCTTTGCAGTGACCATGACAAAAAACTATTGTCTGGATAGACTAAAATCAAAACAGGCAGGAAATTTGAAGATTGTGCACAATAATTATGCACATACACAAAATGTAGAACGGGAGGTAGAAGCAAATGACGGGGTAGCCTTGGTGTTTAAACTCATGGAAACCCTGCCAGAACAACAAAAAATAGTCTTGCAGTTACGGGATGTAGAGCAGTTTGAATTTTCCGAAATAGCAAAAATGCTGGACAGTAACGAGACCGCCATACGTGTGGCGTTATCCCGGGCTCGTAAAACAGTAAGAGAACAATTAATACAATATAATAATTATGGAATTAGCTAGAGTTCAACAACTTTTGGATGCCTATTTCGAAGGTACTTCCACTTTGCAAGAAGAAGCAACCTTACGTTCCTATTTTTCAGGAAATACTGTAGCGCCTCAGTTTAAAGAATACCAGCCATTTTTTGCTGGAATTTCAGCAACGCAAAAAGAAAAATCAATACGTCCGTTATCGCTTCCAGTGGAGGAGAAAATAATGTCACGTTGGTGGATAGGTATGGTAGCCTCTTTAGTAATTGCCGCTGGAGTTTTCGGGTTTTTTAACCAGGAACCATCCTTGACCACTGAAGAAAAAGAAGCCATAGCTGCTTTCGAACAAACAAGAGAAGCATTCAAAATGATGTCTCAAAACTTTAATGAAGGTGCCGAAGAGCTCGTGTATATTCATAATTTCAAAGAAGCAAAAAATAAAATTTTAAAATAAACCCTAATACTAAATAAAATGAAAAAAATAGCACTAATAATCGCCTTGATGGTAGCCCCTTTGTTGGTAAGCGCTCAAAATCCGTTCGCATCTTTCGAGAATAGTGATGATGTAACCAGCTTTGTAGCCACCAAGAAAATGTTCAAATTATTGAGCAAGATGGACTTTGATTCCAATGATCCAGAAGTGAAGGAATACCTTGATCTGGTGAACAACCTCGAGAATGTTCGCATTTTTACTACTGAAAATCCTTCCGTAGCTAAAAAGATGGACGACGCCGTAACAGCCTATGTTTCTAGCAACGGTACACTTTCTGAATTAATGCGTGTAAAAGACGACGGTAAAAACGTGAAATTTTACAGTAAAGAAGGAAAAAACGACAACTTTGTAACCGAACTTTTAATGCACCTTACTGGTAATATTGATGGTAAACAAAGAACGGTAGTAATGAGTATTACAGGGAATATAGACCTGAAAAAAGTGTCTAAATTAACCAAAGATCTTAACGTTCCTGGTAGCGAAGAATTGAAGAATATTGACAAGAAAAAATCATAAATATGATAACAATAGTTAAATATACAGTAGGACTTGCCCTAGTAGCATTGAGTATGATCTCTTGCAACAGCGAACCATCGCTCCAAAAGTATTTGGTAGAAAAGCAAGACGACGATAAGTTTATGAAAATAGACTTGGCAACCAGTTTGTTACAAGGCGAAAACAGCACCTTCACCGAAGAAGAACAAAATGTGTTAAATTCAGTCAAAAAAATAAACGTGGTCGCTTATCCCTTAAAAGGAGACCAGGCCGAATACGAAGTAGAACGTAAAAAAGTACTCGCAATTCTATCAAATGAAAAGTACCAAACCTTGATGAAAATGGGCTCTAATAAAAGTGGTGCTACGCTTAAGTACACGGGTGAAGAAGAAGCTATTGATGAGCTCATTGTCTTTGCCAGCGATACTGAAAAAGGATTTGCAATTTTCCGCCTCATTGGAGATAATATGGAACCGGACGATTTGGTAAAATTAATGACCTCTATTGACAAAGGAGACATGGACGTTTCTCAATTAAAAAGTTTAGGAAATATGTTTGATATGAAAATTGAATACTAAAAGAATGGAAACACCGTTTTGATGTTATATTAATATTTTTGAAACCAAAATCAGTGATTCGTTTTTGGTTGAAAATAAGAAAGCTTCAGCATTTTTGCTGAAGCTTTTTTTATTGACTTAAAAAGTATGATTAGTAACTCATTTCCCACATTTTGACGTTTGGCACGGGCTTTGGAAAGTACCCTTTGAAAGTTTGTTACGTCGCCCCAATGTATTTGTGTACAGGCTTTTAAGGTCGCCAGAGATCCTGCATTAGATAGGTTAGGTAGCTAAAATTAATTAGACCTTGAGCGCTATCGCCTCGGGGTCTTTTTTATTTTAAATCCCCGTATAATTTGAAGGTGTAATCACACGCATTTCTGCTTTTATTTCTTCTGAAACTTCTAAGGTTTCAATAAAATCGGCCATAGATTTTTGGGTAATGGCCTCGTTGGTTCGGGTTAAGCCTTTCAATGCTTCATACGGACTAGGATAGGCTTCACGTCTCAAAATGGTTTGGATGGCTTCGGCAACTACGGCCCAGTTATTTTCAAGATCTTGTGCAAACTTAGGTTCGTTTAGTAATAATTTGTTCAAACCTTTTAAAGTTGAAGCAAAAGCGATTAAAGTATGGCCCATAGGTACGCCAATGTTTCGCAATACGGTGCTATCTGTCAAATCACGTTGCAAACGGCTTACGGGTAATTTTGCTGAAAGATGTTCAAAAACGGCATTGGCTAAACCAAGGTTTCCTTCGCTGTTTTCAAAATCGATAGGATTTACTTTGTGTGGCATGGCAGACGATCCTACTTCCCCTTTTTTAATTTTCTGCTTAAAATAATCCATAGAAACATACGTCCAGATATCACGATCCAGATCTATAATAATGGTGTTGATACGTTTTAGGCAATCAAATAACGCAGCCATATGGTCGTAATGTTCAACTTGTGTCGTAGGGAAGGAATGGTGTAGTCCCAATCGCTCCTGTACAAACGAAGTTCCAAAAGCTTTCCAATCGATAGAGGGATACGCAACTTTATGGGCGTTAAAATTTCCTGTGGCACCACCAAATTTGGCAGCACTTTTAATGTTGTTTAGCAAATCGAATTGCTCTTCCAGGCGTACTACAAAAACTTCAATTTCTTTTCCTAAGCGAGTAGGAGAGGCGGGTTGTCCGTGTGTTCGTGCCAGCATTGGGATGTCTGCCCAGTCGGTGGCCAATTGCTTTAATTTGTTTTTTAATTCGAAAAATTGAGGTACATACGTGGCATTCATCGCATCTTTAAGGGAAAGCGGAATGGCAGTATTGTTTATATCCTGAGATGTCAAACCAAAATGGATAAACTCTTTGTAAGGCTGCAAACCAAGTGCGTCAAATTTCTCTTTGATAAAATATTCAACAGCTTTTACATCGTGATTGGTTACTTTTTCGGTGTTTTTTATGTGCTGTGCATCTTCGGTAGAAAATTCAGTATACAATTCTCTTAATTCTGAAAACAAAGCAGTATCAAAATCTTTTAACTGCGGTAGGGGTAATTCCACCAGCGCAATGAAATATTCAATTTCTACTTGTACACGGTATTTTATGAGTGCTTCTTCAGAAAAAAAAGGAATAAGCGAGGCAGTTTTGGAAGCATAACGCCCATCAATAGGCGAAATAGCTTGTAAGGCTTGGATTGACATGGTTTTCATTTTAAAGGTGTTCCGAAGCGTTTTTACTGCGGAAAATAAAGGTGCAAAGATACTTTATTCAATTCTGAATTCTGAATTCTGAATTCAGAATTTTAAAAGGTGTAAACGGGAAGTGATTCATGTGAAGGAATACGTGACACACAGGTTTATTTTTTTGAAAATCCTGAAATTGATTCCAACGTTTTCTGTCCACGGCTTATATAGCCTGCACTTCCCTGTAGTAAATTTTGCTGAATTATAATTGCCAGTTCTGGGTGAATCCAGTCTGTTTCGGTACCCAGCAAATAGAGAGTGGTCATGGCGCGAGCCTGGCAGGCTACTTTCTGGTTGGTGAGCATCCAATCGAAACAACACTCGGTCATTACTTCTTTATGCTTTGAAGAGAGTGCTTTCTTCAACGTTTCTTTATTTTGTTTATAATAGCCAATGGTGAGCAGTTCACAAATTAATCCGAAGGAACGTAACTGGCCATCGCTTTTGGCCGTTGGAAGCTTTCCAAAAATATAATCTAAGAAAGGAAAAATTAGCGCTAAATTCTTTCGGCAAACAAATTCTAAAACCCATGTGGCTTTAGTGGCTAGTTTATTGTCCTCATGAAAACAATATTCGAGTAATTCTTCTAATGTTTCAGGATTTTCCAGTACCCAATTGGCAGCATTTAACCGATTCGTTCGGTAGGCTTTTTTGTAACTTATGTGTTGAAATAATTCTGACTTCATTGTTTAGTAAACCTTGTTTCAATACAATTTTTGATAACAACAGTCCCCCTTCCGAATTTCAGGATTGACACTTATTTGTTCCATTAAACTACATTGCTGAAATTCACCTTCCCCCGAATCGCGGAAATCAAAAGGATAATTTCATTACATATTTTAAGCCGCTGGGGAAGGAGCTGTCTTGGAATTTTGTTTATTTTTTGGGCTACATTTTTTCAATTTCATCAATCACTTTGAGAACTCCGGTGGAAGCTTTTTCAGCAAACACCTTGATTTTGGAATTACTATGTATAGATGGATTAGGATCTACAAAATAACAAGGTGCTTCTTCACGGGCATGTTGTATGAGGCCCGCCGCAGGATATACCTGCATAGAAGTACCAACAATTACCACGATGTCTGCCTGTTCTACAATTTTGGCAGCGATTTCAATTAGCGGCACAGCTTCGCCAAACCAAACAATATGAGGTCGCAATTGATGATTATGCTCACAGAAATCTCCTAGGTTGAGGTCGGTTTTCCAATCCAGAACTAAATCTTCGTCAAAAGTGCTCCGTACTTTCAATAATTCGCCGTGAAGATGTACTACGTTAGTACTGCCAGCCCGTTCGTGCAAATCGTCTACATTTTGAGTAATAATAGTAACCTCGTGGTTTTTTTCAAGTTGAGCGAGTGCTTTGTGTGCTGTATTCGGTTCAACTTCCAGCAATTGTTTGCGTCGCTGATTATAAAAATCGAGTACCAATACCGGGTTGTTAGCAAATCCCTGTGGAGAAGCAACGCTCATAACATCGTGCCCTTCCCACAATCCATTACTATCCCGAAAGGTTTTAAGTCCGCTTTCTGCACTAACGCCTGCTCCAGTAAGTACTGCAATATTCATAGTTTGATAAATTTTTTTACTAAGATACTAGGTTCTATGCTTTTTATGGAATTTTGTTAAAGGTTAAAGGTTAAAGGTTAAAGGTTAAAGGTTAATGTAATAATTTTACTAATCCCTAATCCCTAATCCCTAATCCCTATGACCTAGAATGTATAATCTGTCAAAATTCAGTAATTTCGTACCCTTATGAATACTACAGATCAAGAATTATTTAACCATCTTCAAGGCTATCTTACCGATAGGCGTAAAGAACTATTCACCAAGATACTTTCAAAACGTACCCGGCATTTTACTGTGGTGACCGAAGATGTATACCAGTTGCACAACACCAGCGCTGTAATGCGAACGTGCGATGTTTTTGGGATTCAGGATTTGTATGTGGTGGAGGAGAAATTGGGGAAACGTATAGACAAAGAGATTGCCATGGGCGCTCAAAAATGGGTGACCTTGCAACGTAAGAATAACATTAAGGAATGCATGGCCGATTTAAAACAGAAAGGCTATCAGCTTATTGCCACGACCCCGCACGACAATTCTACCTATTTGCATGAGTTTGATGTGAGCAAGAAAGCGGCTTTTTTCTTCGGAAAAGAAAGCGAGGGGTTGAGCGATACTGTGATGGATGCTGCCGATGGATTTCTGAAAATTCCTATGCACGGATTTACGGAGAGTTTGAATATTTCAGTTTCAGCAGCGATTATTCTACAAGATGTGGTAACCCGTTTAAAACAAAGTGCAATTGATTGGCAGCTTTCTTCAGCAGAAAAGTTTGACATTGAAATGGAATGGATGAAGCGCACGATTAAGAGCCAAAGAGAGATTGTGGAGCGCTTTGAGCAAGTGAGGGGGCTCCAATAATGTGGGTAGTGTTAAGAGTTAAGTATGCTTCGCTTTGAGTGCGAACAGTTGGGGAAGCGGGATATTTCAAATTCGTAAAGTATTCACAATTTTAAATAATGCAAATCAATTTCTGCTAATTTCGTAAATCGTAAATCGTAAATCGTATTTCAGAATGAAACTAGTCTTCGCCACCCACAACCAGAATAAATTTAAAGAAGTAAAACTCTTACTGCCTTCTCATATTGAACTGATGAGCTTAACCGATATTGGTTGTACCGAAGATATTCCAGAAACAGCCGAAACTATTGAAGGTAATGCAGTTTTAAAAACTGAATTTATCCGTAATCACTATGGTTTAGATTGTTTTGCAGATGATACAGGTTTGGAAGTTTCAGCACTAAATAGTGAACCAGGTGTGCATAGCGCTCGCTATGCTGGTGAAAACAAAAATTCTGAAGACAATATCGATAAACTATTAAAAAATCTTGCCGATAAGGAAGACCGTTCGGCCCGTTTTAAAACGGCTATAGCACTCTCTATTAATATTCAATCTGTATTATTTCTGGGTACTTGCGATGGTACTATTACTAGGGTAAGGCGTGGCGAAAAAGGGTTTGGATATGACTCTGTTTTCCTTCCAGAAGGTTCCAAAGAGACTTTTGCTGAAATGAATTTGCAAGAGAAAAGTAAGGTGGGGCACCGCGGAAAGGCTATGAGACAACTCATTGCATATCTAACCCAAGGCTAATTCTTAATAAAAACCCAATACGGTTTTTGGTGTACAATTAAAGACTATCTTTGCGCCTTGAAAATCCTCAGGGTGAGGTAGTACTGCACGAAGATATACCGTTTATTTGTCGACATCTTCAGTAAGTACAAATAAACTTTTATAATATTTTATGACATTTTTAGACTTAGGCCTAGAGGAAAAACTTCTTCAGGCAATTACCGATATGGGCTTTGAAACCCCAAGTGAGGTACAAGAAAAAGCAATCCCAATTTTATTAAAAGAAGATACAGACCTAGTGGCGTTAGCGCAAACAGGTACTGGTAAAACGGCGGCCTTTGGTTTCCCAATGCTTCAAAAAATAGATGTGGAAAGCCGCACTACACAAGGACTTATCCTTTCACCAACGCGTGAGTTGTGTATGCAAATTACGAACGAAATGAACAACTACGGAAAGCACCTTAAAGGCTTAAACGTTGTTGCCATTTATGGGGGTGCAAGTATTACAGACCAAGCCAGACAAATTAAAAAAGGCGCTCAAGTTATCGTTGCTACCCCAGGTAGGATGAAAGATATGATTGGTCGCCGGATGATCGATATTTCAAAAATTGAGTATTGTGTCCTGGATGAAGCAGATGAAATGCTGAACATGGGCTTCTACGAAGATATTACTGAAATTTTATCACATTCGCCCCAAGAGAAAAGTACCTGGTTGTTTAGTGCGACGATGCCGAAAGAGGTGTCAACCATCGCTAAAAAGTTTATGCACAATCCGGTTGAAGTTACTGTAGGTTCTAAAAACGTGGGTGCGGCAAATGTATCGCATGAGTTTTATACGGTAAACGCAAGAGATAGATACCAGGCTTTAAAACGTTTGGCAGATGCAAACCCTGAAATTTTTTCAGTAGTATTTTGTCGTACCAAGCGGGATACCCAAAAAGTAGCCGAGCAATTGATTGCAGATGGGTACAATGCTGGAGCAATCCACGGAGATTTAAGTCAGAATCAACGAGATATTGTGATGAAGCAGTTCCGTAATCGTCAAATCCAAATGATGGTTGCTACAGACGTTGCAGCCCGTGGAATTGATGTAGACGATATTACACACGTAATAAACTACCAGCTTCCAGACGAAATTGAAACCTATACCCACCGTAGTGGTCGTACGGGCCGTGCCGGAAAAGAAGGGATCTCTATTGTAATTGTTTCAAAAAGTGAAGCAAGAAAAATCAAGCAGATTGAAAAAATAATTCAGCAGAAGTTTCAGCAAAAAGAAATTCCTTCCGGAATGGAAATTTGCGAAAAGCAATTAATGCACCTCGCTAATAATATTAAGGATACTAAAATTAATCACGATATAGACGCATACCTTCCGCAGATTGATGCAGCGTTGGAAGGATTCACCAAAGAAGAATTAATCAAAAAATTCTTTTCGGTAGAATTCACGCGTTTTTATAATTACTATCAAAAAGCGAAAGACTTGAATGTTTCCCCTGGAGATATGTCAAGTTCAGAGAATAAAGATTCGGTACGTTTCTTCTTAAATGTAGGAGAACGTGACGATTTCAACTGGATGACCCTAAAAGATTTCTTAAAGGATTTACTTCAATTAGGTCAGGACGATGTGTATAAAGTAGATGTAAAAGACACCTTTTCATTCTTTAATGTAGATACGAAGCATAAAGATTTGGTGTTAGGTGTGTTTACAGATTTTCAACTGGAAGGAAGAAACGTTAATGTTGAAATCTCAACCGATACAGGTCGCGGTGGTGGCGGTGGCGGAAGAGGTCGTGGCGGACGTCGTGATGGAAAACGTGATGGAGGAGGCTTTAAAGGCCGAGATAAAGGTGAACGTCGTGGTGGAAGAAAAAGCAGCGGGAGTAGTGATCGTGGAAGCGGGAGCAGAGATAGTGACCGTGGGAGAAGTGATAGCGACCGTGGAGGTTTCAAAAAGAAAGAAAGTTCTGGAGGAGAAGAGTTTAAATCTAAATTTTCAGGAAAAAGAAGGGGCAAAACGAAACCAGAAAGCAAAGGAACAGGCGGAAGAAGACGCCGTACATAGACTGGTCCTTCGGTACATCCCGTTAAAAGTCTTTTAACTTTTAACGGGACACTCGGGAACCTTTTTTTGGTGATAACCATTTATTTACATTTTTAAATCAACCTAATCACCAAAGGTCGCTGAATGATTTAAAGTGCATTAGCACTTTAAATTGTATCGAAGCGTGAAACTTTGGTACAATATTCCCGTCTTATTAGTACTTTTACATTCTAGACGTTATGAAGAAACTATTTTTTGTATGTACACTATTATTTACCCTTTTTGCTTGGGCGCAAGATCCCCAGGTTATTGAGGGTAAAGTGCTTAATAGTAATGACGACGCTCCTTTGGAGAATGTGAATATTGTTAACTTGAATAGCGTTCGAGGCAGTACTACTGACGTTGAAGGGGAGTTTAAAATTAGAGCCTCGGTGAACGATACATTATTCTTCAGCTATTTAGGATTTAAATCCATTCGCATTAGAGTAACAAATGACTGGTTAAAGTTTGGTGATATTAAAGTGAAGATGACCGAACTTGGTATTGCTTTGGAAGAGGTTGTGATAAAGCCTGTTCAATTAACGGGCTATGTAGAAATAGACGCTAAGTTAATCCCGGTATACGATGATTATCGCTATAGGATATCGGGGATAGGTTCTGGTTACGAAGGAGGCGATACTTCTCCAGGTGCTGTCTCTAAAGTATTAAGCGCAATCTTTAACCCGGCAGATTTTCTCTACAATGTATTCGGAAAGCGGCCCAAGCAAATGCAGAAGTTACGTAAAATGAAAGAGGATGATGAAATTAGAAACCTACTACAATCCAAATACGACCGTGAGACCTTGATGGTTTTACTACAGTTGGAAAAGGTAGATGTAGATGAAATTTTAAATAGATGTAACTACTCAAAAAACTTTATCACTACGGCAAACGATCTTCAAATACTGGATGCCATAAGCGATTGCTACGAAGAATACAAGGTGCTGAATAGAGGTAAGGAATAGACAAATTCGTATCTTTATTAAAATTTATATGCCCTAATGCAAGAACTTATTAATGCCCAGCGCGAGTTTTTCAACACAAATACTACCAAAGAACTTCGGTTTAGAATTGAGCAGCTAAACAAACTATATTACCTTTTAAAAGACAATGAAAAATTGCTTTTTGAAGCCATTTACAAAGACTTTAAAAAGTCTGAATTTGATACCTACATAAGCGAGCTGGCTTTGGTGTATTATGATATTAAACACGCTAAACGCAATCTTTATAAATGGGCGCGCAGAGAAAAAGTTTCTACCAACTTATTAAACTTTCCTGCTAAAAGTTATGTGCTAAAAGAACCTCTGGGCGTTTGTTTGGTAATTGGTGCGTGGAACTATCCCTACCAGTTATCCCTGGCACCAGCCATCGCTGCATTAGCAGCAGGAAATACTGTGGTGTTAAAGCCAAGTGAATTGCCGGGCGCAACAAGCCGAATTATGGCAAAACTCATCAATGCAACATTTAATCCAAATATATTTAAAGTAGTTGAAGGTGGCGTAGAAGAAACTACAGCGCTTTTAGAACAAAATTTCGATAAAATTTTCTTTACAGGAAGTACCAAAGTAGGGAAGATTGTGTACCAAGCAGCAGCAAAACACTTAACGCCTGTCACTTTAGAATTAGGCGGAAAAAGCCCAGCGTTTGTGACCAAAGATTGCAATCTACCCATGACTGTAAAACGTTTGGTATGGGCAAAATTCTTGAATGCAGGTCAAACCTGCATCGCTCCGGATTATGTAATGGTGGAACAAAGTATCAACCAAAAATTTCTGGAGGCCTTAGAAGCTGAAATTAAAAAAGAACAATTCTCCATCGCTAATCATAATTACGTACAAATTATAAACGACACAAATTTTGAAAGGCTCGCCAAAATGATAGATCCGTCTAAAGTTTTTTACGGCGGAAAAACAGACGCCTATAAAAAATATATAGAACCAACTATTTTGCAAAACGCAACGTTTAAAGATACGGCCATGCAGGAAGAAATATTTGGTCCTATTTTACCAATACTTACCTACACCAATATAGACGAAGCAATTACCGAAGTAAAGAAATATCCAAAACCATTGTCGGCATATATTTTTACGTCTTCCTCACATACTAGAGAAAAAGTACTGCAAGAGCTATCTTTTGGTGGCGGTGCGGTAAACGATGCTGTAATGCACATCACCAATCCTAAAATGCCTTTTGGAGGCGTTGGAGCCAGTGGTATTGGTAGCTATCACGGTAAAGCTGGTTTTGATTGTTTTAGCCATGCTAAAAGTATTCTGGACAAAGCTACGTGGCTGGAATTTCCGTTAAAATACTTTCCACATTCCAAATCACGTTTAAAATGGATTAAACGAATGATGAAGCTTCAGTAAATGTTGCAATCTATCTTCCATTATGGATTGCATTTTGTAGTGCCGCTGTTTATTGCGTTGTTGTTTTTTCGGAAGCATTGGATAGTTGTATATGGAATATTATTGGCTACCATGCTCGTAGACCTGGACCATTTGCTAGCCTATCCCATTTTTGATCCCAACCGCTGTAGTATTGGCTTTCACCCCTTACATAGTTATTGGGCGATTGGAGTGTATGTTGGATTTGTGTTTTTCAGAAAAACTAGAATTGTTGGTATTGGCTTAGTACTACATATGATTGCTGATGGGTTGGATTGTTTGTAATCGTTTTAGACAAACCTGTTCGTGGGTTCTATTTTATTTCCAGGTCCAATTGTCTTCCTGCTTCCAAAGCTTTTTTATCCATAGTAATACCTACGGCTAACCCAATCACCATACCTATAGGTAATCCAACGCCAAGAAGCCCCATATTTCCAAGACTTGTACCAAAAGCAACGCCAAGAGGAATCCCAAATACAGACATTCCTATGGCCATCCACAAATTTCTATAATGATTTTTGGCCACGATTTTAAGCTCTTTCTCTAGCATTCTAAGAATATTGGATTGCGATTTTCGTAGTTGTTTTTTAAGTTCTTTTTCAGAATCTGAAACTGAATTTATGGTGTCGATTTCAGTATTAATAGGGGTTGTGATTTCTTCGGGAAGACTCCTTTTTCTCAATTCCGTTAAAAGGGTGGTAAATTGAACATAAGCCTTTTCAAGTCTTTTGTTTTGTTCAATACTAGGTCTTTTTTTAAGTTCTTTTAGTGGCATCTGTTTAATATTAAGTTCTTCTATATTGTATAAAGCTTCTAACCTACTCCTCCTTTTTAACCCGCTTCAATACCAAAAGATTCTGTGGGTTAATTCCCAATCCGCTTACTTTTTTTGAAACAAACCGAACCGCCATATCATAAAATAATGGTACCACGGGCGCTTGCGAGGTTACTAAACTATCCATTTGTGTGTAGAGCCGTTTTCGATCGTCAATAGTGGATATGTTTTGTGCTGCTACGTATAGGCTGTCAAACGTTTCATTTTTGTAGTGGGTGTAGTTGGGGCCGTTGGGAGTGAAGTTTTCACTGTAAAAAAGGGAGAGATAGTTTTCGGCATCTGGGTAATCTGCAATCCAGCTGGCTCTAAAAATAGGGAGCTCGCCGCTACTTTTCATCTGTCGAAGGGTAGATGGCGGCATCACATCTATGGTGACGTTAATACCAATTTTTTCCAACTCCCGCTGTATGTATTCGCAAATGTCTAAATACTGGCTGTTGGTGCCTATGGTAATTTCGGGTTGGGTATCCCCTGTTTCAGCTATGTATTGCGCCAGTAATTCCCTGGCTTTTTCTGGGTTGTAATCGTAGCCTTCAATAGCATCAAAACCAGGGAGGCCTTTGGGGATCATTCCGTTTACGGCGGGAATACCCATGCCGTTGCGAAGGTATTTTACCATTTTATCACGATCAAAACCGTAATTTATGGCTTGGCGAAGCGGTAAACTTTGTATTTCCTGGCTTTCAGTATTCATAAAAAATCCGAGGTATTCTGTGTTGAGGTAGGGTGAGGTACTTAACGTTACCGAGCTTTCATAATTCGGTTGTAATTGTCCCGTGGTAGTAATTATTTCGTCTTTAAAAGAGTTGTCCAGCCCACTGATGAAGTCTAATCGACCCTGTGTAAATTGCAAAAACTCACTTTGCTTATCGGGTAAAAAAGTAATGGCTACTGCTTCCAAATACGGAAGCTGATTGCCTTTCTCATCGATTTCAAAATACTGGTTATTTCTTCTTAAAACCAATTTTATATTTTCTTCCCAGAGTTTAAATTGAAAAGGACCAGTACCCACAGGATTTCTCCTAAATTCATTTCCGTAAAAAGCTACAGCTTCTTTAGGTACCACCGAAAAATAACGCATCCCTAACATACCCAAAAAAGGCGGGAAGGAATTTTTCATTAAAATTTTTAGGACGCTATCGTTTTCCGCTTTTACAAGTTCTACATTGTTCATTACCCAACTTCCTGGAGAAGCTACTTTGGGGTCTACGAGCCGGTTAAAACTATATTCAAAATCATGGGCGGTAACTTTTCTAGTACTATCTTTTCCAAAAACTTTATTTTGGTGAAAAAACACATCGTTCCGCAGCGTAAAATAATAGGTGCAGGTAGAATCTACAATTTCCCACGACTTAGCAATGTCTGGTTTAATCTGCAAGGAATCGTCTAATTGAATTAAACCATTAAATAATTGGTTGGCAGGCCATATATTGCGTTGGTCACGTGCAAAAGCTGGGTCTAAGGATGAAATATTGCTATGCTCATTATACCGAAAAACGAAATGATCTCTATTTTCATTTATATCCTCAGCACAAGAACCGAAGCATAAAATGGAAGCAAAAACTAGTGCAGTTCCCCATAGCGAGCATATTTTGGAACTAAAATCTACAGAGTTAAAAGGGCTTTTTAATTTCAAAAGTTTAGGAGCTTTTTGATTCAGAATGCTGTTAAAATACAAATGCAAGGTACTATTTCTGAAATTGAGGTAATAAATATTTTCGGTGTAATTTTTTGTTTTAGCGTATTTATAGCATCCTCCCTACTTTATACTGCTCTGCTTTTTATAACTTAGCTAAAAATTGAGGATAACAGATGATTTCAGAAAGAAAATTCCAGAAAGAAATAGACCGCATCATAGCCAATGCCATTCGTGAGGACGTTGGTGATGGTGATCATAGCTCCTTAGCTTGCATTCCAGAAGAAGCAATGGGAAAGGCCAAATTACTGGTAAAAGATACCGGGATTATTGCGGGGATAGATTTTGCAAAACAGGTTTTTGATTATGTGGACACGGGTTTGAAAATAGAGGTAAACATTGAAGATGGCCAACCTGTAAACTATGGTGATATTGCCTTTTATGTTTCAGGTAGTTCACAATCCATTCTTAAATCTGAACGTTTGGTACTGAATGCCATGCAGCGTATGAGTGCCATTGCCACTAAAACCAACAAATTTGTTGAAGTATTGGAAGGTACAAATACTAAAATCCTAGATACGCGTAAAACAACACCCGGCATTCGTGCTTTAGAGAAATGGGCGGTAAAAATTGGAGGTGGAGAAAACCACAGATTTGCGCTGTATGATATGATTATGTTAAAAGATAACCATATAGATTTTTGCGGCGGAATTACAAAAGCAATCCAGACAACCCATCGGTATCTGGAAGAAAATAGCTTGGCGTTAAAAATAATTGTCGAAGCCCGAAACTTGGAAGAAATAGCCGAAATTTTAGAAAATGAAGGTGTGTACCGGATTTTAATAGACAACTTTAATTACGAAGATACCCGAAAAGCCGTGGAGATGATTGGCGATACCTGCCTTACGGAGTCCAGTGGCGGTATTAATCTTGAAACCGCAAAGAAGTATGCCGAGTGTGGCGTAGATTATATTTCCAGCGGGGCATTGACTCATTCTGTGTACAACATGGACCTAAGTTTAAAAGCTGTTTAATGAGCGAAAAGGAGGTTGCCGAACATACCGAACAACAACCTAAAAAAGGTATTTTCAATAAGATAACACAAATACTGTTTCCTATTGGTACCTTTTTCTTGAAAAAAAGTAAGCAGATAATTGTCATAAAATCCAGCGGACTCTCACTTTATCACCTACTTGAAATTTACGGAACCGGCATTATAAAAGGAACATTTTCCTCGCGTGCCAGTTCTATTGCCTATAGTTTTTTTGTGGCGCTATTTCCCTTTTTATTGTTCATATTAAACTTAATTCCCTATGTGCCTGTGGAAGGTTTTCAAACGCGTTTCCTTGTTTTTATTGAGGAGTTATTACCAGCGCAAACCGTAGAGTTTTTCTATCCAACTATAGCAGATATCGCCGTAAACACCAGGGGTGGATTACTTTCAGTTTCTATAATTTTATCCTTGTTTTTAGCAGCTAACGGAGTGAATGCAATTTTTAGTGCCTTCGAGTACTCTTTCCACGTCACCATAAACCGAAACTTCTTCAGGCAGTACGGTATAGCCTTCCTGGTGTCCCTCTTTTTGGCATTGTTGTTGCTTATTACAGTGGGAGTGATATCCTATGGTGAATATGTTATCGCCGACTTGTTGGGAAGGAGTTATATAAGTGACGATGTTTTTTGGATAACGGCCCTTCAGTTTACGGTCTTTGTAGTCATGATTTATATAATAATTTCTACGCTCTATTATTTTGGAACTAAAGAAGGGAAGCATTCTCATTTTCTTTCGGTAGGAGCACTTATCACCACATTGCTGTTTTTAGGAACTACTTATTTTTTCACTATTTACATCAATAACTTTTCAAATTATAACGAACTCTATGGTTCCATTGGAGCATTATTAATTATGATGTTATATATTTGGATAAATGCAAACCTCTTGCTGCTAGGGTTTGAACTTAACATATCATTGCAGCGCTTAAAGGATAAAAAATAAACACAAAAACTAATAACAAACCTTAACTACTTAAAAATGAAAAAATTACTAGTACTCCTCGTTGTAGCATTTACAGTAAATGCAACTATTGCCCAAACCCAAGTGGGCGCTGTTACGTTACCAAATTCAGTGAATTTTGGTGGTGAAGACTTAGCATTAAATGGTGCAGGAATCCGTAAAAAAGCTTTTGTCCTCAAATTATATTCTGGTGGATTATACCTTCAGAAAAAATCTTCAGACGCAAAAAATATTGTGAATGCAGACGAGACTATGGCTATCAAATTGCATATCACATCTGGATTTGTTTCTAGTGAGGCTATGAGTGATGCGGTAAGTGAAGGGTTTGATGCCTCAATGAACGGAAACACCTCTTCGCTGTCTTCAGAAATTGAAAAATTTATCAGTTTCTTTAGTGCTGAAATTGTAGAGGGAAATATTTTCGATATTACCTACCAAAAAGGAACGGGCGTTGTTGCTTACAAAAATGGAAAAGAATTAGGAACCATTACTGGAATGGCTTTTAAAAAGGCACTTTTCGGAATTTGGCTAGGCGATAATCCCGCAGATACGAAGCTTAAAAAAGAAATGTTAGGTAAATAATAAACCGAAAAAATACTATGAAAAATATATTAAGTACGCTTGCAATCCTTTTAGTAACTTTTTCAACCCTTTCGGCACAGAGTGTTGTAGGGAAATGGAAAACCATTGACGACAATTCCGGAGAAGCAAAATCTATTGTAGAGATTTACGAACAAAATGGTAAAGTCTATGGTAAAATTATCGAGATTTTTAATAAAGAGCGTGAAGATGCTCTGTGTACCGAATGTGAAGGAGCCGATAAAGATACGCCTATTAAGGGGATGGTGTTTATAAGAGGTCTTGAAAAAGACGGAGATGAATATAACGGCGGAAAAATCCTCGATCCAGAAACGGGAACCTTATATAAATGCTACATTGAACTGGAAGAGGCCAATAAATTAAAAGTACGTGGCTATGTAGGATTTGCCCTGTTAGGAAGAACCCAATATTGGGTGCGAGCTCAATAATACTGTTAATAAGTAACACCAAAGGTCGTTCAATTATTGAACGACCTTTTTTATTTTTACGAACCATAGTCTGTCCCAGTTTTTTTGAGAAACCATGACCCATACACTAAGTACCCAATTCCTAGATAACTCGATAACCAACTTACCAAATTGTATTTTATAGACGTCATACTTCCAATTCCATTAAAGCAACGTTTCACCTACAGTGTAAATAAAGATGAAGCTTTCTTTTTACGTCCAGGAATGCGCGTGGCTGTACCTTTTGGGAAGTCCAAAGTATATACTGGAATTGTATACAAAGTACATAGTAACGACCCTCCCACGTATGAAACCAAAACGATAGATCAAATACTGGATGAAAACCCCATCATTACCGAAATCCAATTAAAACATTGGGAATGGATGGCTGCTTATTATATGTGTACGTTGGGCGAAGTAGTAAGAGCCGCCTTGCCCAGTGCGTTTTTATTAGAAAGTGAAACTATTATTAAGTTGATTGACGACGCAAAAGTAGAAGATGTTGAATTAACAGACGATGGTTTTTTAATAGTGGAGGCACTGCGGAACCAATCTTCGCTTCATATAAACGATGTGCGCTCTATTTTGGACCGGAAGAATGTGGTTTCGGTAACACAATCCCTATTTGAAAAAGGAGTTATTACCATCGAAGAAGAAGTCTACGAGCAGTACACGCCCAAAATGAAGCGCTATATAAAACTAGCTGCTCCTTACACTTCCGAAGAAAACTTAAGAGAATTATTAGACTCGATGCATCGAGCACCAAAACAGAAAGAAGTTTTGATGACGCTTTTTATGCTTTCCTCAAAAGAAAGAAAACCGATTGAGTCTACACTACTTCAGAAACAAAGTAATACAACTGCCAGTGTGCTAAAATCGTTACTGGATAAACATATTTTAGAAGAATTTTACGAGCAACAGGATCGGGTACAATATTCTGGAGAAGATACCAATCCTATTAAAGCCTTAAGCGAAGCGCAAAAAACTGCGTTTAAAACTATTAAAGAAACTTTTACTGAAAAGGATATTACGTTACTCCACGGTGTTACTTCCAGCGGAAAAACGGAAGTGTACGTAAAACTTATTTCTGAAATTTTAAAACAAGGAAAACAAGTATTATACATGCTTCCTGAAATTGCCTTGACTACACAACTGATTACTCGATTACAAAATTATTTTGGGGAACAAGTTTCGGTGTATCATTCCAAATATTCTGTCAATGAAAGGGTAGAGGTTTGGAACAACGTGTTGGAGAATAAACCGAAAGCACAAATTGTCATTGGCGCACGCTCTTCGTTGTTTTTACCCTTTCAGAAGTTAGGATTGCTAGTTGTAGATGAGGAACACGAACCTTCTTTTAAACAATACAACCCTTCGCCACGTTACCACGGTAGAGATGCGGCAATTGTCCTGGCCAATTTACATCAGGCAAAAACCCTCTTGGGAAGTGCCACACCATCCTTAGAGACTTATTACAACGCCCAGCACGATAAATATGGATTGGTGTCGCTTACAGAACGTTTTGGAAATGTAATGATGCCAGAAATTGAGTTGGTAGACATTAAAGAAAAACACAAGAAGAAATTAATGAAAGGCCATTTTAGCGATCGTTTGGTAGAATCCATTCAGGCAGCATTGGACAATGAGGAACAGGTAATCTTGTTTCAAAATAGACGCGGTTTTTCTCCTTTTGTAGAGTGTAAAACGTGTGGAACAGCTCCCCAATGCCCCAATTGCGATGTGAGCCTTACGTATCATAAACACAAAGGACAATTGCGCTGTCACTATTGTGGCTTTAACATGCAAATGATGGCGGCTTGTTTTGCTTGTGGAAATCCAACTCTGGACACCAAAGGTTTTGGGACAGAGCAAATAGAAACCGAATTAAAATCACTTTTTCCAGAGCATACGGTTGCCAGAATGGATCAGGATACTACCCGGGGCAAACATGCCTATGCTAAGATTATTGAGAAATTGGAGAACCGGGAAGTCGATATCTTGGTTGGGACACAAATGGTTGCCAAGGGATTAGATTTCAGAAATGTAAGCCTTGTAGGCGTTATGAATGCCGATACGTTACTGAACTTTCCAGATTTTAGGGCCCACGAACGATGCTTTCAGTTATTACAGCAAGTATCGGGTAGGGCAGGGCGCACAAAGAAAAGAGGAACTGTATTGATACAAACGTTTAATCCGCTGCATCAAATTTTACAACAGGTAAGCGCGAACGCGTATGAGGCGATGTACAAAGAACAAACAGAAGATAGATATCAATTTAAGTATCCGCCATTTTATCGTACTATTAAAATAACTTTTAGGCATAGGAATTATGAGGTGATGCAAAAGGCATCGATATGGTTTGCGAGGGCTTTGCAGGTTCAGTTTAAAGAAAATATTCTAGGACCAGAACCACCACCAGTGGGAAGGGTGCGAAATCAATTTATAACCAATATCATGGTAAAAATACCTAAGCAACAATCTTTAGGAAAAACAAAGAGGGTTATTGGGAAAATTCAACAGACTTTTGACGCTATCAAAGATTTCTCCAGCGTTAAACTTACTATAGATGTAGATAATTATTAAGCGCGCATAGTAGCTGCAAGTGCTTCGATCAATTCAGATTTTCGGTTTCTACTTAGTGGCAGTTGTTCTTTATCGAGCTCAATCACCTTGCTATTGTATTTTTCAACCTTTTCGAGATTTACAATGTACGATTTGTGAATACGTAAAAAACGTTCAGAAGGTAGTAAGCTTTCAAAAGCTTTCATGGTAGAGAGTACGACAAGGGCATCGTGCTCGGTTACAAGTTTTACATAATCTCCAAGGGCTTCAATGTAGCGTAGTTCGTTTAAGAAAACTTTTCGCTTTTTCAAATTACTTTTTACAAAAATAAAGTCTTCTTCGTCAAAACCGTCGTCATTCTTTAACTTAAAGTTTGTAATTGCTTTGTGTACTGCATTTAAGAAGCGATCTTTAGAAATAGGTTTCCTTAGGTAATCCACTGCGTCGTAGTCAAAAGCTTTAAAGGCATATTTGGTTTTACCTGTAACAAAAATAATCTGTGGTTTGTGGGTAAGGTCATCCAATAGGTCAAAACCAGAAAGTATAGGCATTTCAATATCTAAAAAGATAAGATCTATTTCTGTGGTAGCCAATCCCATTTTTGCTTCAATAGCATTATTATACTCAGCTACGAGGTCTAAAGAGGGATGATTTTCAATCAATTTTACAATCGAAAGTCGTTGTAACGTAGAATCGTCTACGATAGCGCATTTTAATATAGGTTTCTCCACGGTTAAGTTGAATTGGTCTACAAGTATATTAAAAAATATCGACGAATGGTAAGTTTTTTTAACTTTTATCGTGTAAATATTACATTTTAACTAGTGGGGAAAGAAAACACTTACATTTTTAAAGATACTTTAATTGTGTTATTTCAGTAAAAATACACTGCATAAGGGTTTGTTAGTTTTAATAAAAGTACTATTTTTGCACGCTCATTAGCAAGGTGCTAGTGTTTATTTAAACTATTAATAGATTTTTTATGAATCATTACGAAACTGTTTTCATCTTGAATCCCGTTTTATCTGAAGAACAGATAAAGGAAACAGTAAAGAAATACGAAGATATTCTTATTTCTAAAGATGCAAAGATGATATCCAAAGAGGACTGGGGGCTAAAGAAATTAGCCTACGCTATCCAACACAAAAAAAGTGGTTTTTATCACTTATTTGAGTACACTGTAACTGGAGAGGCAATTAATGCCCTTGAGGTAGAATTTAGACGTGACGAACGTATTATGCGTTACCTTACTGTAAGCCTAGACAAGCATGCAATTTCTTGGGCAGAAAGAAGAAGAACTCGTGATAAAAAACAAAAGAAAACCGCATAAGTTATGGCAACATTACAACAGCAAGCAAAAGGAAAAAAAGACGGAGAGATAAGATATCTTACTCCGCTTAACATAGAAACGAGCAAAGCGAAGAAGTACTGTCGTTTTAAGAAGTCTGGTATTAAGTATGTAGATTACAAAGATGCAGACTGGCTAGGAGGATTTGTAAACGAACAAGGTAAATTGTTGCCACGTCGTTTAACAGGAACTTCTTTAAAGTACCAACGCAAAGTAGCCGTGGCCGTAAAAAGAGCACGTCACTTAGCTTTGATGCCTTATGTAACCGATTTATATAAATAGAAAACAGGACAACCATGGAATTGATATTAAAGAAAGACGTAGAGCACCTAGGGTTTACAGATGACGTTGTTACTGTAAAAAACGGGTACGGAAGAAACTACTTGATCCCTAATGGAGCAGCTGTATTGGCAACTCCTTCTGCGAGAAAAGTATTGGCAGAAACGTTGAAACAACGTGCATATAAAGAGAAGAGTGTTATAGAAAGCGCTCAAAAAGAAGCAGATAAATTAAATAACTTAGTAGAGTTTAAAATTACTGCTAAGACTGGAGAAGGTGACAAACTTTTTGGTTCGGTTACCGATGCAGATTTAGCAGATGCTTTGGATAAAGAAGGTGTTTCAATTGAGAAGAAATTTATCTCAGTTGCTGGTGGTGCTATTAAGCGTACCGGACAGTATGAAGCAACCATCCGTTTCCACAGAGAAGTAATTTCTACTTTTACTTTCGACGTAATAGCAGAAGCGAAGTAAGCTATACAGAAATATAAAAACTAAAAAGACCTTTTCATGTATTTGAAAAGGTCTTTTTTTTATGCTGAAATTATTTATTTTTCACTCACAACTCACAACTCACAACTCACAACTCACAACTCACAACTCACAACCTATAGCTCATCACTAGCCTCATCTTGCCCAGCCATCATTAAGTAAGCCTTTAAAAACTCATCGATATAGCCATCTAACACAGCGTCTGGATTGGTGCTTTCGTGATTGGTGCGTACGTCTTTCACCAATTTGTAGGGTTGTAGCACATAGTTTCTAATCTGGCTGCCCCACTCAATCGCCATTTTGTTCCCTTCAATCTCGGCACGTTTTTCTTGTTGTTTCCGAAGCTCGATTTCGTATAACTGAGACTTCAACATTTGCATCGCTTTTTGACGATTTTCCAGTTGGCTACGTGTTTCGGAATTATGAATCACTATCCCCGAAGGATGGTGCGTCAGGATAGCTTTGGTTTCTACCTTGTTTACATTTTGTCCACCAGCGCCAGAACTACGGGCAAATTCCCAGTTAATATCGGCTGGGTTAATGTCTATTTCAATAGTATCATCGGCTAAGGGATACACATAGACACTCGCAAAACTCGTATGGCGCTTGGCGTTACTATCAAAAGGAGAAATTCGCACTAATCTATGTACGCCATTTTCACCTTTTAACCAACCGAAACCAAAATCACCATCAATTTCGAGTGTCACGGTTTTTATTCCCGCAACATCCCCTGCCTGATAATTGAGCTCTTTTACTTTATATCCGTTTTTTTCGGCCCACATTAAATACATGCGCATAAGCATCTGTGCCCAATCGCAACTTTCGGTACCACCAGCACCAGCTGTGATTTGAAGTACCGCCGAAAGATCATCCCCTTCGGCACTCAGCATATTTCGGAATTCTAACGCTTCTATAGCTTCTATAGCTTTTCCATACCGTATCTCTACACTTTCTGCTTCGCCTTCGCCTTCCTTAAAGAATTCGTAGAGTATTTCGGCGTCATCGGTTAAAGCTAGGGCGGTGTCATAATCTTCTACCCATTTCTTTTTATTCCGATGCGTTTTCATAAAAGCTTCCGCTTCCCGCGGATTGTTCCAAAAATTTGGATCGAATGTTTTTTCTTCTTCGTTTTGTATCTCGATGCGCTTTCTGGCTACGTCAAAGATATTGCCTTAACGCTTCCAGGCGGTCGCGAAGGTCTTGGAGTTGGTCGTTTGTGATCATGTCATTCCCGCGAAGGCGGGAATCTTTTCCCACGCTCCTTTTTTTATTATGTTGTAAAAATAACCCTTCTCCATTTCAGAAAAAAGAAAAAGCGCAACAGAGCGCGGTGCAAACTAGATTTTATATATTTATAACTTGTACCTATGTAACATTCAGCCTTACTTCCAAATTTCAACTTATGAAAAATATAATCCTCTTAACATTCCTCTGCGGAAGTATCCTCTGCAACGCTCAGTTTTTAGACAAAAAGAAAAATCTCCAACGGTTTGATGGCTACTTCAGTTTTCAGTATTCTGAAAAAGATGGCGAAGTTTATCTGGAAGTTCCAAAGGATAAATTAGAAGAAGAATTCCTCTACGTACATTCGCTGCGCACAGGTTTAGGAAGCAATGATATAGGTTTGGATCGTGGGCAATTGGGCGATCAAGCTGTGGTGAAGTTTGTGCAGAGCGGTAATAAACTATTGCTATTTCAACCTAATTTGAAGTATCGCGCCAACACCGATAATGCCTTAGAAAAGAAATCGATTGCTGAAGCATTTGCGACTTCAGTTTTATTCGGTTTCGAAATAAAAGACACCCTAAATGAAAAATTTGTCATAAATCTCACGCCTTTTCTGCTAGAAGATGCAAACGGAGTTGCCAAGCGATTAAAAGATGGTAAAGAAGGTGCCTACAAACTAGACAAAACCCGAAACTCCATCTGGATGGAACGCACCAAATCTTTTCCAAAAAATACAGAGTTTGAAGCCTTGCTAACTTTTGTAGGGGAACCAACGGGTGGCAACATTAGAAGTGTAGCGCCAGATGCGAATGCTGTTTCGGTAATACAACACCATAGTTTTGTGGAGTTGCCAGATAGCGGCTATACACCAAGAGAATTTGACCCACGAAGTGGTTCGTTTTCTATTTCGTATCAGGATTATAGCACGCCCATTTGGGAGCCTTTAACCAAGCGTTTTATCACGCGTCATAGACTGGAGAAGAAAAATCCGTTGGCCGAAAAAAGTGAAGCCAAAGAACCTATCATTTATTATTTAGACCCCGGAACACCAGAGCCAGTGCGTTCTGCTTTGTTGGAAGGCGCGCGTTGGTGGAATCAGGCCTATGAGGCTATTGGCTATACCAATGCATTTCAAGTACAACTACTTCCTGGAGATGCAGATCCTATGGATGTGCGTTATAATGTGATACAATGGGTGCATCGCAGTACCCGCGGCTGGAGTTACGGAGGAAGTGTGATAGACCCCCGAACTGGTGAAATTATTAAAGGGCATGTAAGTTTGGGAAGTTTGCGTATTCGTCAGGATTTTATGATTGCGCAGGCGTTGATGAACAAACCATTTGCTGAAAGGGACGATACTTACCAACCTATGTTGGAAATGGCACTCGCCAGAATTAGACAACTAAGCGCGCACGAAGTAGGGCATACCTTAGGTTTTGCGCACAATTTTGCCGCCAGTACCAACAATAGAGCGAGCGTGATGGATTATCCGCATCCTACTTTAACACTCAAAGGAAAAGAAGTAGATTTTAGCAATGCGTATGCTACTGGCATAGGCGACTGGGATAAAGTGACTGTGGCGTATAGTTATAGTAATCCGCCAAAAAGCACTTCGGAAAGCTCTTATTTGAATGAAATTTTAGCAAAAGCACAAAAAAACGGACTGCGATACATAACCGATAGCGATGCAAGAGCACAAGGCGGCGCGCACGGCAAAGCACATTTGTGGGATAACGGAAAAGATGCTTCGGAAGAATTGGAAGCAATGCTGAAACTTCGGAAACAGGCGATTGCTAATTTTTCTGAAGATAATATTAAAAACGGCGAACCTTATTCAGTGTTAGAAGATGTGTTTGTACCGTTGTATTTCTACCACCGTTTTCAAACCGAAGCTGCTGTAAAATTGATTGGTGGAATGGATTATAACTACGCGGTAAAGGGCGATGGGCAATTAATTCAGCAAACTCTTTCTAAGAAAGAACAGGAAAAAGCATTGGAAGCAGTGTTAGAGACATTAAAAGCAGATAATTTAGCTATTCCAGAAGACAAGTTGAAGTTATTTCCACCACGCGCGTATGGCTATGGTAGAAATCGGGAGAGCTTTAAAAGTAATAACGGTGTGGCGTTTGATGCTTTAGGAGCCGCCGCAACAGCAAGCGATATGACGTTGGAATTATTGTTAAATCCAGATAGAGCCAACCGCTTGGTACAACAAAAAGCGCTAGACTCAAAAGGGTTAGGACTTGATGATGTATTGCAGGAAACTATCGCTGTGGTGTTTTCTTCAGCAGAAAAAGATGCGTACAAAAAAGAGGTGCAGCAGACAATTCAATTTGTGTATTTACAACGTTTGATGGATCTGGTGTTGCATTCGGAAAGCATCCCGCAAACAAAAGCTTTTGCGAACAATGCCATTGACGCTATTGCTTTAAGCTTAAAATCGGATACTGCTTTTGAAAAACAATTGCTTCGGGATATTAAACAATTTTATGAAAAGCCAGAAAACTTTAAACAGTTTTCAACACCAAAAATTCCAGACGGAAGCCCTATTGGGAGCTTTGAGTGTTTGGTGGATACATTAAATTAATTAGTTATTTTTTGACTTTTTTCTTTCATCTTTCAGCGAAGCGATCTTTTATCTTTCTTCTTTTTCCGAGAATTATAAACGAGAATTTGGTGGTTTATAATTTCAATTTATAATTTAATAATCACGTGTTTTTTATTGTACATTTATGCTACTAAAATCTCAAAAAAATGAAAACGTTCACCTCACTTTTTGTATTGCTGTTTTGCTTCACTATGGTGGCGCAAAAAGATATGGCTTCGGTAGAAGCGCAAGTAGCAGATTTTACCTCTAGTCTTGAAAACCGAAACATTGACAAATATTTTACCACAATGCGCTACTGCAATGGTGAAACTCAAATGTTTGTAATGCCGGATGGTTCTCGTTGTTTTTCGCAAGGCACGTATGCAGCTGGCTACGTTGTTTGGATGGAAGAGGAAGAAACCATGATTAAGAAAATTGATAATTGCGGCATGTTCGCTTCAGTAGCACTATCTACTAATGAATTGTTTGAGTATTATACGGATCATGTGGAAGCACTTCAGCAAAATAAGGTGAAGCCGTATGAAATTGCCAACCGTGAAGGCGGCCCCATTTTAAGGACTGAAATTAAGGACTGTCATAGAAAATATAAATTTGTAGAAGAAGCGACAGAAGGCATGCAGGAATTTAAACCTTTCGATCTTACTAACGAAGCCCGCGAAAAAAATATAAATTTCGACTATAATAAAGAGCTTGCAGTTACAGCCTTAGAAACCATGATGGACAATGCAATTGCCGAACTAGAAGCAAGCGCAGCATACATGCGTATGTAAACACATCTTAATCACATACAGAATACAATTGGCATGACAATAGATTTACGAAGCGATACCGTAACCAAACCTACGGAAGGAATGTTACAGGCTATTATGAACGCTCAAACCGGGGACGATGTATACAAAGAAGATCCAACGGTAAATGAGTTGGAAAGACGCGTAGCAGATTTCTTTGGGATGGATGAAGCCTTGTTTTTTCCTACCGGAAGTATGGCCAATCAAGCCGCGATTAAATTACATACGCAGCCAGGAGAGCAATTAATATGCGATAAATGGGCTCATGTATTTAATTATGAAGGCGGTGGTGTTTCATTTAACAGTGGGGTTTCGTGTAAGTTGGTAGATGGTGATAGAGGCATGATAACGGCACAACAAGTTTTGGAGAATATTAATCCGCCAGACTTTTATCACAGTCCGTTAACGTCTTTAGTTTGTTTAGAAAATACAACCAACAAAGGTGGTGGTGCGTGTTACGATTTTGCTGAAATCGAAAAAATAAAAGCAGTTTGTGACGAACATAGCCTTGGGCTTCATTTGGATGGTGCTAGATTGATGAATGCGCTAGTAGCTACAGGAGAAGATCCAAAACGCTACGGAAAAATGTTTGATACTATTTCATTGTGTTTCAGTAAAGGCTTGGGGACGCCTTTAGGAACTGTATTGGCAGGAAAGAAGGAGATAATGAAAAATGCCATACGTGTACGTAAAATTCTAGGGGGTGGAATGCGACAAGTAGGTTTTATGGCTGCGGCAGGTTTGTATGCCTTAGATAACAATGTAGACCGTCTTGCCGAAGATCATAAAAAAGCATTGGGTATTGCAAATGTACTGTCTCATACAGTATATGTTTCAAAAGTAGAACCTACCGAAACCAATATTGTTATCTTTTATCTTGCTGAAGGGTATTCAGAAGAAAAATTCATGAAAGAATTAGAAAGTAAAGGAATACGTATTAGCAATATGGGACACGGCAAGTTGCGTGTTGTAACGCATTTGGATTACTCCGATGCTATGCACGATGCCTTTCTTTCAATCCTTAAAGAGTACGCATAAAAAAAGCACTCCGTTATGGAAGTGCTTTATAATTTAGTAACGCAATAAAATTGTATCGAATTACTATTCTACTTCTTTAATTTCAGCTCCAGGAGCATTTTTCTTTACAGACTCAATACCGTTGTTCATTCCAGATTCTCCTGCGTACATTTGGCTACTTCCAATTATTTGACCATTGGTAGCTTTTACGTTGAAATGAAACTTTCCGTTTTTGGCAGTTTTCTTTTCGTAAGACTTATCATCCCCACAGTTTTTTTGTACAGATGCAATGCCATTTTTAGCCGCAGCTTTGGAGTTATACATTTCACTTGAAAGGATAACTTGACTGTTTCCAGCTTTTAATACAAAATGATATTGATCGTTTTTTTTCTTTAATTCGAACATACTATTAGGTGTTTTATTAATTATTTATCTGTTAATGACCTAAATATCGCAAAAAAAAGCCATTTGAAGAAAAGAAATTATAGAAATATTACTCAGAAAGAATCCTTTTTATTTTCCAAGGAGGCCTTCCATCCCAGGGATGTTAGGCATGCCTTCTTTAGCAACCGCAGCCAATTCGGCCTCGTTAATACTCGTTGCATT
The DNA here is from genome assembly GCF_050859505.1 of Rasiella sp. SM2506. GTDB lineage: Bacteria > Bacteroidota > Bacteroidia > Flavobacteriales > Flavobacteriaceae > Marinirhabdus. The sequence goes on from NZ_CP193934.1 coordinate 2,235,875, forward strand.
TTTAATTGCTTTGTTAAGTGTAAGAATTAAATAGTCTTCCAGCTGCTCCTTATCTGCTAATAAACTATCATCAACTTCAATTGTTTTAATATTTCGGTTGGCGGTAAGGGTTACTTTCAGCAATCCGTCACTGCTTTGCTCATCTATTAAAACAGTATCTAATCTTTTTTTTGTAGCCTCTACTTTGGCCTGGGTCTCTTTTAATTTACCCATCATTCCCATTAAATCTCCAAACATATTTTTTAGTTTAATTAATGGTGCAAATTTAGTACTTTGCAACTACAATTAATCAACCTTAACATTATGAAAAATCTCACCATCTTTTCCGCAGCTTGCCTTATTTTTGCCGTTGCTTGTAACGATACTAAAACTTCTGAATCTAAAAAAGAAATGGACATAACCCCTCCTAAGGCCGAGAAAATTGCTAAAAACCTAGAGATGCATGGCGATGTACGACAGGATGAATACTATTGGCTTAATGATAAAGAAAATCCAGAAGTGATTGATTATCTGGAGCGTGAAAACGATTATTACGATAAGCTAACAGCACATACCAACGATTTTCAAAAGGATTTATTTGAAGAAATGAAGAGCCGTATTAAAGAAGATGACGCCTCGGTACCTTATTTTTACAATGGCTATTATTATATTACGCGTTATGAAACGGGGAAGGATTATCCTATTCACTCCCGTAAAAAAGGAAGTTTGGATGCCCAGGAAGAAATTATGTTTAATGTAAATGAAATGGCCGATGGGCATTCGTACTACGCTTTAAACGGAATTAACGTGAGTCCAGATAACAAATGGGCTGCATTTGGAATAGATACCGTGAGCCGTCGTAAATATACCATTCACATTAAAAACTTAGTTACTGGAGAGATTGTTCCAGAAACAATCCCACTAACAACAGGAGGCTCTACGTGGGCAAACGATAGTAAGACGTTGTTCTACACTAAAAAGGATGAGCAAACATTGCGTTCCAACCAGATATTCCGCCACATAAAAGGAACAGATACGTCTAAAGACAAACTTATTTTTACAGAAGAGGACGAAACTTTCGGAACTTATGTCTACAAAACAAAATCTGAAGAATGGTTGGTTATTGGAAGCTACAGTACGTTAACATCTGAATTTCAGATTTTAAATGCGAATAAACCCGAAGGTGATTTTAAAGTATTTCAACCAAGAATACGTGGTTTGGAGTATAGTATTTCTCATTATGGTGATGATTTTTATGTCGTAACCAATTTGGATAATGCGACCAACTTCAAATTAATGAAGACCCCTGAAACCAAAACCAAACTGGAAAATTGGACGGAGGTTATTCCCCATAGAAAAGACGTATTTCTGGAGGACATCGATATCTTTAAAGACTACCTAGTAGTAAGCGAGCGTGATAATGGATTAAATAAAATTCATGTCAAGCGCTGGGACGGTAACCAGGAGTATTACCTTCCGTTTACGAGTGAAACATATACGGCATCACCGACACAGAATATCGAATTTGACACTACAATTTTACGTTATGCCTATAATTCTTTGGGAACCCCAGCATCTATCATAGATTTTAATATGGAGACCCATGAAAAGACAGTCATGAAACAAACCGAAGTATTGGGAGGAAATTTTGACTCTGCCAACTACGAAGAAAAACGAGTTTGGGCTACAGCGGCTGACGGAACGAAAATTCCGGTGAGTATGATTTATAAAAAAGGAACAAAAATGGACGGTTCTAATCCGTTACTACAATATGGTTACGGAAGTTATGGTGCTACTATCGACCCTTATTTCTCTTCCGTACGGTTGAGTTTGTTGGATAGAGGTTTTATTTACGCTATCGCACACGTACGAGGAGGACAATATTTAGGAAGACAATGGTATGAAACCGGAAAATTATTGACCAAAAAGAATACGTTTACCGATTTTATAGATGTTTCTAAATTTCTAATTGCTGAAGGCTATACATCTTCAGAACATTTATATGCATCAGGTGGTTCTGCTGGCGGTCTTTTAATGGGAGCCGTGGTAAATATGGCGCCAGAATTATACAATGGGGTAGTAGCATCTGTACCTTTTGTAGATGTGGTGACCACAATGTTAGACGATAGCATCCCGCTTACTACGGGAGAATATGACGAGTGGGGAAATCCAAATGAGAAAGAATATTACGATTATATGAAATCCTATTCTCCATACGATAATGTAAAAGCGTTAGACTACCCAAATATGCTCGTAACAACAGGGTTACACGACTCTCAAGTACAGTATTTTGAACCCGCAAAATGGGTTGCCAGAATGCGCGATCTTAAAAAAGGAGACCACCTATTATTGTTCCATACCAACATGGAAGCAGGACACGGGGGCGCCTCTGGACGTTTTGAAGCTTTAAAAGAAGTAGCAAGGGATTATGCCTTTATTCTTGACTTAGAGGGTAAAGCGAAGTAATTCAAATATTTCACTATCTTTGTCACCGAGTTTTAAAAAGTGCAGTGCACTCTTTTAAGTGAACCTAACTCCTCTATATGAAAGAAATTAAGGCTTACTCGAATGTGTTGGAACTAATTGGCAATACGCCATTAATACAACTCAATCGCATTACCTCGCAAATGAAAGGGAATTTCTACGCTAAAGTAGAAGGATTTAACCCTGGACATTCGGCTAAAGACCGTATAGCACTTCATATTATTGAAAAAGCTGAAAAGCAAGGCATTCTAAAACCAGGCGACACAATTATTGAAACAACTAGTGGGAACACAGGATTCAGTATCGCTATGGTAAGTGTTTTGAAAGGCTACCAATGTATTTTGGCAGTGAGTTCAAAATCTTCCAAAGATAAAATCGATATGCTTCGTACTATGGGAGCCACGGTACACGTTTGTCCGGCCAACGTAGCGGCAGACGATCCAAGATCTTATTACGAAGTTGCCAAACGCTTGCATTCTGAAATTGCCGACTCGGTGTATATCAATCAGTATTTCAATACCTTGAATATTGAAGCACATTACGAATCTACAGGACCAGAAATCTGGAATCAAACTGGGGGTCAAATTACCCATCTAGTAGCGTGTAGTGGGACTGGAGGAACAATTTCAGGAACAGCACGTTTCTTGAAAGAACAAAACCCAGAGGTAAAGGTGATTGGTATAGATGCATATGGATCTGTACTTCAGAAATACCACCAAACACGTGAGTTTGATACAAATGAAATTTATCCATACCGTATTGAAGGATTAGGTAAAAACTTGATACCAACAGCAACCGATTTTGATAGTATAGATGCTTTCATTAAAGTAACCGATGAAGACAGTGCACATACCGCAAGAGAACTCGCGAAAACCGAAGGTATCTTTGCAGGATATACTAGTGGCGCAGCCATTCAAGGATTAAAACAATTGGATGAAGAAGGTGTTTTTGATAAAGATAGTGTGGTGGTGGTAATTTTACCAGATCACGGGTCACGTTATATGAGTAAAATTTATAGTGACGAATGGATGGAACAGCAAGGCTTTACAGAGGCTGAAACTGAAGTGACAGAAAGCATTCAGTATATAAAATAAAATACCACGGCAATATATAGAAACCCGAAGCAACTTGCTTCGGGTTTTTTTGTGTATTAGCCTCTGCTTAGGGTTGGGGTAAACCAATGCGGTTCTCATTTGCTGGAGCTAAAAATAATACTATAAATTTTCATTCTTCTTTTTACAGAGGAACATTAATTCTGAAATCGCAAAATACATTGCCATCATGAATAAAATACCTATTTTTGCACTTCGTATTGAAACTAAAGCGTATTGATGAGAGATTTATTCGATAAAATTTATAAGGACAAAGGGCCGTTAGGCAAGTGGGCAGAGCAAGCAGAGGGATATTTTGTATTCCCAAAATTAGAAGGGCCCATTAGCAACAGAATGAAGTTTAACGGCAAAGAAGTAATCACCTGGAGTGTCAATGACTATTTAGGACTTGCCAACCACCCCGAAGTTCGTAAAGCAGACGCTGAGGCTGGCGCTAAATACGGTTCTGCCTATCCAATGGGCGCTCGAATGATGAGCGGTCATACCGATTTACACGAGCAACTTCAAGACGAATTGGCTGCTTTTGTAAATAAAGAAGCGTCTTATTTACTAAATTTTGGGTACCAGGGAATGGTTTCTACCATAGATGCCTTAGTCTCAAAAGATGATGTGATTGTATATGATGTAGATGCACACGCGTGTATAATTGACGGAGTGCGCCTACATTTAGGGCAACGCTTTACCTACAAGCACAACGATATGGAAAGTATCGAAAAGAACTTAAGACGTGCAACCAAAATGGCCGAAAAAACAGGCGGAGGAATTCTTTTGATTTCTGAAGGTGTTTTTGGAATGCGCGGTGAGCAAGGTAGATTGAAAGAAATTGTAGCGCTTAAGAAAAAATTTAACTTTCGTTTATTTGTAGATGATGCCCACGGTTTTGGAACACTTGGTAAGACAGGTGCTGGAGCAGGTGAGGAGCAGGGTGTTCAAGATGATATTGATGTATATTTTGCAACCTTTGCAAAATCTATGGCAAGTACAGGAGCTTTTATAGCAGGTGATGAGGAAATTATGAATTACCTTAAATATAACTTGCGTTCTCAAATGTTCGCTAAGTCATTACAAATGCAATTGGTAGAAGGCGCTTTAAAGCGTTTGGATATGTTACGTACCATGCCCGAGTTAAAAGAAAAACTGTGGGAGAATGTAAACGCCTTGCAAGGCGGATTGAAAAAACGTGGGTTCGATATTGGAACCACACAAAGTTGTGTGACTCCAGTATATCTTAAAGGAAGTATCCCAGAAGCAATGGCTTTGGTAAAAGATCTTCGTGAAAATCACGGTGTATTTTGTAGTATTGTAGTATACCCGGTAATTCCAAAAGGACTTATATTACTACGAATGATTCCAACAGCAACACACACCCTTCAAGATATTGAAGAAACTTTAGAAGCTTTCGATGCGATTAGAGAAAGGCTTGAAAATGGAACTTATAAAAGATTATCCGCTTCTGTAGCCCAAGCAATGGGAGAATAGTTTTTGAAGTACGATTTAAGAACGACGAGTTACGAATGACATATATAAAAGAAAGCCTGCTAAAACTAGCAGGCTTTCTTTTTATGAAAAATATTTTTATTGATTACTAATAGCAACTAGCAACACCTTTGCGATTTCGTTTTGTTTGAAATCATTTTGCAAAATACTTCTGTCTTTTGGATTTGATAAAAAGCCAAGTTCAACAGCTACTGCCGGAGCCTCACTATTTTTCAGTACATAGAAATTAGCGCTTTTAACCTTTGAAGTTTCAAAAATCCCTTCAGCTTTCATAGTGTTCATTACACTATTTGCCAATTTCTTAGATAAAACAGATTGTTTGCCTTGGTCTGAAAAGAATACCTCCATACCAGAAATTTCGGTATTATCGCTATCATTTATATGAAGCGAAAGCACCACATCTGGTTTTAAGTTGTTTATAAATTGCACGCGATCCTGTAAAGAGATAAAAGAATCGTCTGTTCTGGTGAAATGTAATTGTACATTGGCATCTTTGCTTAGCAGTGCCATTTTATTCGCAATTTGTTGAACAATTTCTTTTTCTATCAATGTACCTTCGGACGTTCCGGTGTCTTCTCCACCGTGCGAAACGTCAACGACTACCGTGACAATTTTTTCTGTTTTTTTTGGAAATGTAGTGAACGCTAGAGATGCTATCACAAATAAAGCTACAAGCGATTTTGCAATAATTTTCATATAGTTTTGGTTTAGGATTAGTGCTATTAGAACTGTATTTCAGCCAAAATTATTGTGCTACATACAAGGGTATGCCCTAAAAACCATTTAAAGTGTTTTTCTAAAGGTACTGCGTCGCTTGTGCATTCTAGGTTCATAATCTTTCCAAAGAAGCTGTACAGCAGTATTCTCTTCCAGTTCTGGATTGGTTTCCACCTTATCTATTCCTTTGCTGTTAAAGAGGTGTTGCATTTCTTCAAAAACAATGGCAGTAACACCTTTTCCCTGGTATTCAGGATCAATACCTATTAAGTAGAATGCGGCACGATCATTTTTTCGTTGTGCTTGCCATAAATGATACCAGCCAAATGGAAAAAGACTCCCATTTGCTTTTTTTAAGGCTTTGGTAAACGAAGGCATCACAATACTAAATGCTATGAGCTTTCCAGCTTCATCTTTGATACATGTAATATAATCTGGATGTATAAAACTGAAGTATTTTTCCTTGTAATAATCTATCTGGTATTGTTGAATAGGGACAAACGTTTGTAATGTATTATAGGTTTTATTTAGTAGTCCAAACATTTCATCTACATACGGCAAAATCTCTTTTTTATTCTTAAACCGAATTACAGATAAGCCGTAACGCTCTCTAATAATCCTAGAAAACTTAGCTACTTTTTCTTTAATGGAGGGCGGGATACTTAATTTATACTCAACCCAAGTGGCTTGCGTTTCAAAACCTAATTGCTTGAAGTGTTCTTTGTAGTACGGGTAATGATACCAGGTGATCATGGTGTTCATTTCATCATACCCTTCAATTAAAATACCTGCTTTTTCCATATTACTGAAACCTACGGGACCTTCGGCATATTCTAAGTTGTGCTCTTTCCCTTTTTCGTACACCTTTTCAAGTAATGCTTTGGTCACTTCAATATCGTCCACCACATCAAACCATCCAAAACGAACCTTCTTTTTTCCTAGTTCGTTTATTTCAAGATGGTTTATGATAACAGCTATACGGCCAGCAACTTTTCCATTTTGGTAAGCGAGATAATATTCAGCTTCGGCATTTGAGAACACAGGGTTTTTATCGCGATCCAGCGTTTCTAGTTCGTCTTTAATAAGAGGGGGAACCCAATACTCGCAGTTTTTGTATAACGAAAATGGAAACGTTACAAACTGTTTTAGTTGAGTGGGGTTGCTTACTTGGGTAATTTCAATCATTAGATTCTGCTACTAGTTAAGTCTGCCATCGTCACCACCGTCGTCGCCATCATCTTCAAAGCCATCTTTTCTTTTATTCTTCTTTTTCTTGGCTTTTTTCTCTCCTTTATCGGCTCTTTTTTTATCACGACCGGCTTTTCCTTTTTCTTCAATAAATTCGTCTTTGTTATGCATATCAAATCGATAGGCAACTCCAACTCTGCTTTCCCAGAAAGAAGGCGTATCTTTAAAATTGAGTGCGCCAGAGAGGTCTATATGTAAATTAGGCGAAATAAGTACCGCTGCACCACCACGAAATATCTGATCTGCGTAAAAATCGCTTTTAAACCCCTGGTTCTCAATAAAAATTGAGAAATAGCTATTGGTAGCGTGCGTTAAGGTGAGAATATATCCATACGTTGGAAAATCTGTACCAATACGGTCTGCAATAATATTAGTTACAAACACAAAGCCACCTATCCAATTATTTTGTGTAGAGAGAACTACTTTAGGACTAATTTCTGCTTCTACATTTGGTGTAAAACGGTTATCGGCAAAATCGAAATTAGCTCCGGCATACAGTGAAACAGCTGGGATTAAATCTCTCCATTGAAAGCGATTATTGGCTTTCCAGCTGTATAAATTTGGACCTTCCAGTTCCATTTTTCGATATGGATCGTAAATTAAATATTTCGCACCTATGGTATTGCTTCTAAAATTAGAAAATTTATCGTCTGTGACTAAAGTACCTCGGGTAATTTCGCCACTATTATTGCGGTATTCTCCAATAATACTTACCTCCAGTTCTTCTCGCCAAACGCCATAACGCGCCGAATAATCCCATCCAAAAGTTGTGTAGTCTGTCCCTAACAGTTCGTGTTTTTCGTTTCCGTAACTAAACCCTGACTCAAATTGTAACACGTTAGTTCCTACCGAAAAGGCTCCTTGAGAGACTCCCGGACGGTTGGTGTTAATCATTTCGGTATATTGGGCATTGCTGCAGAAAGGCAACAGGAATAGGCAACAAAGAAAGTATTTGAATGATTTCATAGTTGTTGGGTTCTAGTCAAAGATAGTATTTTATCATTATTTTAATACGTACGAGCCACCTTTTTTATAGGGCAAATTGTACTTTTGAAGTTTAAAGCTATTATCGGTATTATGGATTTTCTTAAAACGGTACTAATCATACTTTTGGTATTTTTTGCTCTTCGCTTTTCGTGGAAATTGGCAAAACCATATCTTTTTAAATATATCGCAAAAAAAATGGGGCAACGATTTGAAAAATCATTTGGTGCCAATCCTTTTGGCGATTCCCCCTTTCAGCAAACTACAAATACTAAAAATGCTAAAAAGGAAGGTAAGGTAACGATAGACAAAGATGCGCCCAATACTCGAAAAACTTCTAAGACGGTTGGAGAGTATGTAGATTTTGAGGAAGTGGATTGAATACCACAAGAAGCATTATTTGCGACCTAGGAACTGCTGAAAATACCAAACGCCAAAATTAAAACTTCAAAATTAAGTGGTTTAAAAAGACTGTTTACATCTGAAATTATTAAATATTCAGCTTCTTATAAAAGTCATATTACTTTTTTGTAATTTTCCACCTCTATTTTAGCTACTCATTTATGAACGTTTCAGTAAAGAAATTTCTTCCCCATCTCGTTGTTTTACTACTTTTTGTCATTGCTTCCTTGGCGTATTTTAGTCCTGTGTTGCAAGGCAAAGCAATTTTCCAGAGTGATATTGTGCAATACACAGGAATGGCTAAGCAACAAAGCGATTTCAGAGAAACCACAGGCGAAGAAACCTATTGGACAGATTCCGCTTTTGGAGGGATGCCTACCTATCAATTAGGAGCTAAATATCCACACAATTATATTAAGAAATTAGACTTGGCGCTTCGGTTCTTACCACGCCCAGCAGATTATCTCTTTCTTTATTTTATAGGAATGTATATTCTTCTTCTGGTGCTGAAAGTTGATTATAAGCTAGCTTTTTTAGGAGCTTTAGCATTTGGTTTTTCTACCTATCTCATTATTATTTTAGGAGTAGGACATAATGCAAAAGCACACGCCATAGCCTATATGCCATTGGTTTTAAGCGGAATTTTTCTCACATTTAGAGGTAAATATCTTTGGGGTTTCCTCTTAACTACCGTAGCCATGGGACTAGAGTTGGTGACCAATCACTTCCAGATGACCTATTATTTACTACTATTGGTTTTTTGTATAGGTATTGCGTATTTGATAGATGCAGTAAAGAAAAAAATGCTCCCACATTATTTTAAAGCAATTGGGGTAATGGCTCTTGGAGTACTAATAGCCGTAGGCCTTAACGCTACCAATATTTTAGCAACAAAAGAATACGCAGATACCTCTACAAGGGGAAAAAGCGAGCTCACCATTAACCCAGATGGAACCAAAAAAGAAGCCGTTGAAGGCTTAGATTACGAATATATTACCCAGTACAGTTATGGGAAATTAGAAAGCTTTAACCTACTTATTCCTCGTTTTATGGGTGGTGGTAGTAGCGAACCTTTACCAGAGGATGGTGAAACAGTAGAAACTCTCATTAAAATGGGTGCGTCCCCACAAGATGCCAATCAGGTTTTGCAGCAATTACCTGTGTATTGGGGAGATCAGCCCATTGTGGCTGCTCCAGCGTATGTAGGTGCGATTTTATTATTCTTGGCGGTGTTAGCTTTGTTTTTAGTGCGGGGTAGATTTAAATGGTGGGCTATTGCAGGCTTGTTATTAAGTCTGTTTTTATCTTGGGGAGATAATTTTGATACCCTTACACGGTTTTTTGTAGATACGGTTCCTTTATATGATAAATTTAGAGCTGTATCCTCTATTCAAGTCTTGATAGAATTAATTATACCTGTACTCGCGGTAGTAGGGTTGCATCAGTTTTTTAGCGAATTCACCAAGGAGGAAAAGCGCAAAAAGGCATTATTGTTTTCCGCTGGAATAGTAGGCGGTGTCATCCTCATTTTTATGCTGTTGAAGAGCGCCATCCCGGGATTCGATTTTGCGAGTCCTTATGACGCTGGTATTCGGGAGCAATTGGGGAATGATTTGGTACAAGCCGTTCGGGCAGACCGCGCTTCTTTATTTATGACCGATGCCTTTCGCTCATTGATTTTAGTGTTAGTAGCCGCTGGAGCGTTGTGGTTTTTCTTAAAAGACAAGCTGAAACAAACCGCTGTTATTGGTGTTTTAGTCTTGTTGGTGTTGTTCGATCTGGTGGGCGTAGACAGGCGTTATGTAAATAACGAAGATTTTGTGCAAAAACGGATTATGGAACAACCTTTCCCAATGAGTAGTGCGGACGAAATGATTCTGAAAGACGATGGCCATTTTAGAGTTTATGATGCGACAAACGATGCTTTTAATAGTGGGGCAGCAAGTTTTTACCACAATGCATTAGGAGGGTATCACGCCGCCAAACCAGGTAGAATGCAGGATATTGCAGATTTCTACTTATACAATGGTGATGTAGGGATTATGAATATGCTGAATGTAAAATACTTTATCGTGCAAAACAAAGGCGGTGGTCCTGTAGCGCAACGTAATCCCTATACTAACGGGCCAGCTTGGTTTGTAGAAAATTTGCAGTTTGCTGAAACTTCTAATGAAGAGATTCAATTACTAGATAGTTTGGATACTAAGAAAACTGTGATTGTTCATCAGGAATTTAAAGATATACTACCGCTGTCCACTATACAGCGCGATAGTACTGCAATGATAGAATTGGTAGCTCATCAACCCAACCATTTAACGTACGAAGCGAGTACCACAAGCCCACAATTGGCTGTTTTTTCTGAAGTGTATTATCCCGAAGGTTGGAATGCCTACATTAACGGAAAACCTGCTAATTATATCCGTGTTAATTATTTATTACGTGGCATGACAATCCCTGCGGGAAACAACAAAATCGAATTCAAATTTGAGGCGGCTGTGGTTAAAAAAGGAAGTAGAATTGCTTTGGGTAGTAGTATTCTTTTACTGTTAGCCTTGCTGGGCGGTTTGTATTTTACTTTTAAAGGTAAAAAGGAAATCGATTCTTAATGAAACGTGTCCTCGTCATAACCTATTATTGGCCACCTGCAGGAGGGCCAGGTGTACAGCGATGGTTGTACTTTGTGAAATATTTCAGGGAATTTGGAATTGAACCCGTAGTGTATATTCCGAAAGATGCGCATTATCCGTTGCGGGACGAAAGTTTTTTAGCTGAAATACCTTCGGATATTGAGATGATAAGCCAGCCCATAAACGAGCCTTATAAATTTGCCAAATGGTTTTCAAAAAAGAAAACGAAGCAGATGAGTAGTGGTATTATTGCCAAGAAAAATCTTTCGGTACTAGATAAATTGCTGCTCTATATTCGAGGTAATTTTTTTATTCCAGATGCTAGAGTTGGTTGGGTAAAACCTTCAGTTGTATTTCTAAAAAGATATTTGGCTAAAAATCCTGTTGAAACGATCATTACATCTGGCCCTCCTCATAGTTTGCATTTAATTGGACTTCAGCTTAAAAAAGAAATAGGGGTCTCATGGCTAGCAGATTTTAGAGATCCCTGGACCACTATTCACTATCACGACTCGTTACAATTAACTAAGAGGTCCAGAAGAAAACACAAGCAACTAGAAGCTGAAATATTACAAACTGCCGATGTTGTAACAGTAACAAGTCCTACTACTAAAAAAGAGTTCCAAGCGATTACAAAACGTCCTGTGAGGATAGTCACCAACGGTTTTGAAAGAAAAGAAACTATTACTACATATCTAGATGCTAAATTTTCTATCGCACACATCGGTTCTTTATTAAGCGAACGCAATCCCATACTGTTATGGGAAGTTTTAAATGAATTAGCGTGTAAAGTAGAAGGATTTCGAGACGACCTTGAAATAGTTTTGGCAGGAGTAGTAGGTGAAGAAATTTTAGAAAGTATTTCAAGTTTTGGGTTGTCTCAAAACCTTCGGAATGTTGGATATGTTTCACATAAAGAGGCACTTCAGTTACAACACAATGCACAGCTATTACTATTGTTAGAAATTGACAGCCCGGAAACCTGCGCTATCATTCCTGGAAAATTATTTGAATACATCAGGGCCGAACGTCCTATCATAGCCATTGGCCCAGAAGGCAGTGATATTAAAGCCGTTTTAGAAGAATCTAGGAGTGGAAAGTTTTATACTTCAGCAGAAAAGCAAGCGCTCAAAAATTCAATTCTACAATACTATTCCGAATTTAAAAAAGATGGTGTGCAGGGTATTGTCGCAAATATTTCAAAATATACACGACAGTATTTATCCGAAAAGATGGCGCAAATTCTTAAACAGCTTTAAATACGAAATCCCTGCTCATCGTATATACGAATCACAGGGATTTCTAACTAACCAACCAAAAATTCTTATTGTCCTCTGCCTCTTTTGGTATTTCCACTACGAGAACTTGTCTTGCTTCGTGAAGTAGGAGTTTTGGACTTACTTACATTATTACTTCTTTTTGCTACAGTACTCTTTGATGCCGTGCGATTACTCGAATTTCTAGAGGTTGCAACTTTTCTATTTGTGTTTGTACTTCTTTTTTGTGTTACGGCTCTGTTAGGAGAAGTACGACTAGTGGCAACTTTTCTAGTAGCTTGTGTTCCTCTTATCGATTTGTTGCTAGTAGCAGTGCCTCTAGAGTTTGAAACGGTACCACGCGTAGCTTTTGAACTACTATTAGTAGTAGTACCACGACTATTGCCAGTTGAAGGACTTTTATTTATCGTCTCTCTATTGCTGTTTTTTGCAATTCCGCGGGTATTGTTAGTACTTCTTTGCTTAGTTGCAGTACCTCTTGTGTTATTGTTTCTAATGGTATTATCTCTAGTAGTATTTGAAACAGTACCACGTGTGTTATTTATTCTAGAATTCCCACGGTCATTTCTAGTGTTAGATACCCCTGATCTACCACTATTTCTTGAGTTTGAAACCATGGTATTTCTACGGTTTGGGTTATAATCTCTGTTTACAGCAGTTCTACCATTTTGATAATGTGTACGGCTTCCTGGTCTATGAAAATCCCTTCTACCATTAGCATACCCATGAGCGTATCCTTTTTTATAATAATTTTTGTGGTGCCCCCAAGAATACCGGTGTGGTGTATAATATTGTCTGTAAGGATAATCGTAGACAACACAACTTGAATATATGGGTGCCGCATAATATACGTGCCAAGGGCGGTATACATAATAACGGTTCCAATGGTTAATGTATCCCGTGCTGTGTGAAAAATATCCGTAGTTGTTGTAATGAACTACTAGACTTCCAACATTTACAATACGACGATTATTGTAGCGAATTTCAACTTGGCCAGCTTGGATGATGCGTCCAAATTCATCATAATAAATTGGAACATCCTCTACCTGAACAACGGCTCCGTAATCGTCATACTGTACATATACATCATAATCGTACCCAGAGTTAAATGAAACACTCACGCCTGGCGTATTTACGTTTACATTTACGTTGTTACCGTTATTGCCACCTACGTAGACAAAATCGAACTGACCATCTGGAAAAACCGAAAACTCTACGGCTCCTTCAGTAAAAATATACGATTTACCGTCGTACGCATTCAATGTGGTTTCTTCATCAACATTATTGTTGGCCTTAGCCACACCAGCGATGAGAAACATACTGCAGAATAATAAAACTAGTTTTTTCATAATAAGGAAATTTAGGTTTGTACTTGCTTTAATTTTTTGGTCAGCGTATACATTTACTTATAAAACATAGACCGTGCCAAAAATTTAACTGGTTGATTATCAGCAATAGGATTTAGAAGGCTATTGGTTTTGCTGAAATCTTCAGTGAAATAAAAACCCGCTGTTCCAAAGATTGAAAGCAGCGGGTTTAACTAACCAACCAAAAAACTATATTCTTATTGTGTTCTTATTCTTCTACCGATATTCTCATCATTAAATCTTTTTCCATCTCGGTCATTATATACATACCAACCTTCGTGCCAAAACTTTTTATTTTCTTTGTTTACGTGACCTATTGTACTTCTTACTTCACCAAAACGGTTGTAAACAAGTTCCATGTCGCCCACTTGTACCAGATCACCTCTATAGTAACGCATAGGAACATCACCAATAGTATGTACTTTACCATTATGGTAGTAGGAGATATATGTTTTGTTTATAGCACGTATTCTACCATATCGATCTGTTACAATTTTCGGATTGTAATGCGAGTGCTGTTTTTTGTGGTTTTTAGGTTTTCCATGTTTGTTTTTATGCTCTTTTTCTTTATAATATTTTGGGTTGTCTAAAATATCGAACGTAAAGGAACCGTCTGCAGCAATGGTATAAATAACGTGGTCTTCCACAAACTGAATTTTATCTGCGTGGTTACAATCGTTTACAGGTTTGTTTTCTACACTGTTTAATTGGTTAGCCTTTGTCTCGGTAGCGGCTCCAACAAGGAACAAGACTACTAATAGAGCTATTTTTTTCATAACTGAAGTATATAAGATGAACCAAAACATAAAGCGGTCTTGGATTGCGCTGTGGTTTAAGAAAACCAAGAGCCGTGCCAAAAATGTAAGAAACTAATAGTTAGAAGGGTAGGGTTATTTTGTTATTGAAGCTTTTCTCTCAAATAAGGAGCCGTTACAGATTCTTGGCTTTTTGCAACCTCTTCAGGAGTTCCTTGTGCTACAATTCTACCTCCTTTGGTTCCACCTTCGGGACCTAAGTCTATAATATGGTCTGCACACTTAATAAGGTCGAGATTGTGCTCCACGACAATTACGGTGTGGCCATTATCTAATAAGGCATAAAAAGAAGCTAGTAATTTTTTGATGTCATGAAAATGTAGTCCTGTAGTAGGTTCATCAAAAATAAAGAGTGCCTTTTCTTTCGTATTCCCTTTAATTAGGAAAGAAGCCAATTTAATGCGCTGTGCCTCACCCCCAGAAAGGGTAGAGGAGCTTTGTCCTAATTGTACATAGCCCAAACCTACATCTTGCAAGGGTTGTAGTTTGTTGGTTATTTTAGTTTCGCTATGCTGGCGGAAGAATGAAATAGCGTCATCTACCGTCATTTGTAGCAAATCGTTAATGTTTGCATCGTGAAACTTTACTTCAAGAATTTCTTTTTTGAAACGTTTCCCATTACATGTATCACACTCCAGGTGTACATCGGCCATAAATTGCATCTCAATGGTGACTTCCCCTTCGCCTTTACACGTTTCACAACGACCGCCATCTACGTTAAAACTGAAATGTTTGGCTTTGTACCCACGCATATCACTCAGCTTTTGAGAAGCATACAAGTTTCTAATGTCGTCGTAGGCTTTGATATAGGTAACCGGATTACTTCGGCTGGAACGCCCAATAGGATTTTGATCAATAAACTCTACGTTTTTAATACTGCTGAAACTTCCTTCCAGAGCGTTAAATTGCCCTGGCTTTTCGCCAAAGCCACTAATTTCTCTTTGTAGTGCGGGATATAGAATTTTTTTTACTAATGTACTTTTACCACTACCAGAAACACCAGTTACAGCAGTAAAAGCACCTAATGGAAATGTGGCATCTATATTTTGAAGGTTATTTTGTCTTGCTCCCGTAATGCTAATGGCACTTTTTGAAGTTCGTCGTTTTGCAGGGATTTCAATTTTAAGGCTTCCATTTAAATACCCGGACGTAAGTGAGTCGCCTTTTAATATTTCAGCAAAGGTTCCCTGGTTCATGATTTCACCACCAAAAGTTCCAGCCTCAGGACCAATATCTATAATCTCATCGGCAGCTTTCATGATATCTTCATCGTGTTCTACCACGATTACTGTGTTGCCCAAATCGCGTAACGATTTTAAAACAACAATCAGGCGTTCGGTATCTTTTGGGTGTAGTCCAATACTGGGTTCATCCAGAATATACATGGAGCCAACCAAGCTACTCCCCAGCGAAGTGGCTAAATTAATTCGCTGGGATTCCCCGCCAGAAAGTGTGTTACTTTTTCGGTTAAGGGTGAGATAGCTAAGGCCTACGTCCATTAAGAACGCAAGGCGATTATTAATTTCAAGCAGCAATCGCTTGGCGATTTTCTGCTCGTATTTGTTTAAGGTAAGCTCTTTAAAAAACACAGCCAGTTCATCTAGTGGTTTGTTCACCAAATCTTGAATGGAAGTCTTATTAATTTTTACGTACGAGGCTTCAGGACGTAATCTTTTACCGTGACAGGTACTGCATTTTGTTTTTCCTCGGTAGCGAGAAAGCATTACCCGATTCTGAATTTTATAATTTTTAGATTCTAAATATGCAAAGAAATCGTTTAATCCATCAAAATGCTCGTTGCCTTCCCATACGAGTTGTTTTTGTTCTTCGGTAAGTTGGAACCACGGTTTATGAATAGGAAAATCGAATTTATAGGCATTGTTTACAAAAGCATCCCGGTACCAACCCATACTATCGCCTCGCCAAGGGAAGATGGCGTTGTCGTAAATGGAGAGTGCTGTGTTAGGTATGACCAATTCGTCATCAATTCCAATGACATCTCCGTAGCCTTCACAGGTAGGACATGCTCCATACGGATTATTAAAACTGAACAAATGCACATTAGGCTCTAAAAAAATTATCCCGTCTGCTTCAAACCTATTATTAAATTCGCGAATACTTCCGTCTCCAAGATTTTCAATATATAACTCGCCCTTTCCTTCAAAAAATGAAACTTCGATAGCATCTGCAAGACGATTGTAAAAATCTTCTTCATCTTTGGTAATGACACGATCTACAACTAACTGTATATTTTTGGGAAGCGTTTTAGTTAATTCATCAATTCTAACTACTGTGTCATTTACTTTTACACGGGAGTATCCTTGTTGGGCTAACGCTTGTATTTTATTTTCCATCGTCCTGCCTTCTTCTAGGTGAATAGGAGCGAGGAGGAGGAGTTTTTCACCTTCAGAAAAGGCTTTAATGTGTTCAATAACATCACTTACCGAATCTTTTTTTACCACATTCCCACTCACAGGGGAATATGTAATTCCAATTCGCGTATAAAGTAATTTTAGGTAATCGTATATTTCGGTTGAGGTTCCGACCGTAGAACGGATATTGGTGGTATTTACTTTTTGTTCAATAGCAATGGCGGGCGCTATTCCTTTTATGGAATCTACCTTTGGCTTGTCCAGTCTCCCAAGGAATTGACGCGCATAAGAAGATAAGCTTTCTACGTAACGCCGCTGTCCTTCGGCATATAAAGTATCGAACGCTAAACTGGACTTTCCACTACCTGAAAGTCCTGTAATCACCACCAGCTTGTTTCTGGGGATGGCCACCGAAATATTCTTTAGGTTATGCAATTTTGCCCCTTGAATAATAATATTCTTTTTAGTGTCTAAGGTTTCGATTTTCAAGATTTTTTAGATGCTTTTTGTCTTTTATTTGCTTGGTAAAATAAAGGTGCAAAGATACCACTATAGAAGCATCTTTTAGGAGTGTAAATGTGTTTTTTGGCTGTAAATAACTAAAATGTAAGGTATTTATTTCAAATTAAGAAAAGCTTAACAAACCCAGTGGTTTTGTAGGCTATTACCAAGTATTGCATGTAAATTTTATAATTAATTTAAGAAAAAACTCATAAATTATTTGCATTTCACAATCCTTTGTTGTTATATTTACCCCTCTCAACGATATTAATTTAAATTATTGCCTATAGCATATTATTACTTTTAAAATTTATTGAACAAGCAACACGCCGACCAAAAAGCATAGTTGTTTAATTTAGAAAGTATTAATATGAAAAAAAGCATAGTTACCGATGCATCTTTGGTAAGTGCATACATGCAAGGCAATGAATCTGCACTAGGCGATCTAATCACTCGTCACAAACAAAGGATTTACAGTTTTATTTATTCCAAGGTTTTTGACCGCGATGTGGCCGAAGATATCTTTCAGGATACCTTTATAAAAGTTATTAGAACACTTAAACGTGGTGCTTATAATGAAGAAGGTAAATTTTTACCTTGGGTAATGCGAATTGCTCATAATCTTGTTATTGACCATTTTAGAAAGGGCAATCGTATGCCGAAATTTGAAAATAATGACGATTTCAATATATTTTCGGTACTGTCTGACGGCTCTTTAAATGCTGAAAAAAGGCTAATTAAATGCCAGGTAGAAGATGATGTTCGAAGACTCATTCAGGAACTTCCAGAAGATCAAAAAGAAGTTCTCATTATGCGTATGTATAAGGATATGAGTTTCAAAGAAATTAGCGAGCAAACGGGTGTAAGTATTAATACTGCACTAGGAAGAATGCGTTATGCACTAATTAATTTGCGTAAAGTAATTGATAAGCATAATATTATATTGACAAACTAACACAATAAACATTTCCATAGTCCGTTATTAGGTAACATTAACCTCAAAAATACGTTCTATGCAAAAAATGTACTCTGAAACGCCACTACCGGAACACGTGGAGAAAAATTTGGTTCCTAAGGGAGAGACGATTAAGTTTCTCCTGGATTATTCGAAGGCTTTAAGTGTTATAGATTATAATAAATTGAAGTTTGAAGCACTTCTAAACTAAACTTTGGAAAACCCCGAAAATTCACCACTTTCGGGGTTTTTTGTGTCTTGTTCTCATTACTTTTTTTTCTTCTTATAATATTCTTGTAGAACCGTTTTTCTGCCAATAGTTTTGGTAATACGATCCTTTTCCAAATCCCAACCACGCGCTTGGCAATACTGCCGTCCATACCAGATTATTTGTAGGTGTAATTTATTCCATATTTCTATTGGAAACAATCTTTTAGCATCTTTTTCGGTTTGGATTACATTTTTACCGTTGGTAAATCCCCAGCGGTACATGAGTCTATGGATATGGGTGTCTACCGGGAACGCGGGAATTCCAAAGGCCTGAGACACTACAACACTAGCCGTTTTATGCCCAACAGCTGGAAATTCTTCTAATGCTGAAATATCTTCTGGAACCTTACCGTCGTATTTCTCAATTAGAATTTGAGAGAGTCCATGAATCCCTTTAGCTTTCATAGGGGAAAGTCCCACAGGTCTTATGATATCTCGTATTTCTTCTACTGAAAGTTTTACCATATCATACGGATTGTCTGCTATTTCAAACAGGAGTGGCGTAATTTTATTTACGCGAACATCGGTGCTTTGTGCAGAAAGCAAGACTGCAATCAAAAGCGTATATGGATCTTTATGATCTAACGGAATAGGAATCTCTGGGTAGATTTCATTTAATGAATCTATAACGAACTGTACCTTTTCTTGCTTGGTCATTGAAAGTGTTTGTGGTTTGTGGTGTATTGTAGGCAAGTTTAAATATCTTAATTTTTCTGTAAACCTACCAGCAATTTAATTTGAATGCCTAATTTTATACAAAAATAAACGATGAAAACATTACAAGCTGGCGATACAGTGCCAAATTTTACTGTAAACGATGAAGCTGGAAACAAAATATCTCTTTCAGATTATAAAGGAAAAAAACTAGTTGTCTTCTTCTATCCAAAAGCTAACACACCAGGTTGTACAGCCGAAGCTTGCAACTTGCGTGACAATTATAAAGAACTTCAGGATGCAGGCTATTCTTTAGTAGGCGTAAGTGCCGATAGTGAAAAGAAACAATCCAACTTCAAAAATAAATTCAACTTTCCTTTTCCGTTATTAGCCGATGAAGATAAAAAAGTAATCAACGCATTTGGTGTGTGGGGGCTCAAAAAATTTATGGGTAAAGAGTACGATGGAATTCATCGTAAAACATTTTTAGTAGATGAACAGGGTAAAGTAGAACGCGTTATTGATAAAGTAAAAACTAAGGATCACGCAGCACAGATTCTTGAAGCTTAAATTATTAAAGTGATAGCGTCCAGGAATTTACAATAGAAAAAACCCCATCGAAAGACGGGGTTTTATAATTTGTATGGTACTTAAATGAAAGTTACCATTTTATAAATTTTCAAGATTCTTTATGTAAAAAACTTGTGTTGTTAATTAGGTGTCGAAAGCGACCAAGGAGGCATTTTTTAATTTTAACCCCTACTTCTCAACAATCTCCGTCTTTAAGTCATCTTGATGACTAAATAAGTGTTTTTCTTTTATAATTTCAGAAACCCCTTTTGGAAGCATTTTTTCCCAGCCATCTTCATTACTTTCAATCATAGATAGCACTTCTCTTGAAAAAATATTAAGAATGTCTTGATTAAAATCTTTTATATCTACCACTTTTCCATTGTATTTAAAGAACTTATAGAGTTCTTTCATACGTGGATGTACCTTCAGGTTTTCACTGTTCGTGTATTCGCCTGTTTCTGGGTCTCGCATAGGGTAGAGATATACTTTTAAATCTTTGAAAAATAGTTTTCCAAAAGCTTCCAGAATCCCTCCACTTAAATGACGGTAATATTTTTCGTCAAATATATCTACCAGGTTATTTACTCCCATAGCCAATCCTAAGCGCATTTTGGTGTAGCGGGAGAAGTATTCTACCAATTTGTAGTATTCCTGAAAATTGGAGATCATTACGGTATGCCCTAATGAACAGAGCAGTCGTGCGCGGTCCATAAAATCTTCTTCGTCTATTTCTCCTTCGGCTCTAAGATTTGAAAGTGTGATTTCAAAAATTACTTCGGTACGTTCTTTTTCAACTCTATTTTCTTCTAGGAACATAGCGTATGATTTCTCATACATATCAATGTTTACTTTAGTAACTGGGCGGAAACTTCCGCGAAGCGCCAAAATATTCTTTTTATATAAAATACGGGCAGGAAGAATGTTATTTCCATCAGGTCCAAACATCACTGCATCTGTCATCCCGTTCTTAATAAGTTGAAGACTCATTAATCTATTATCTACCTTGTCGAACTTAGGTCCTGAGAAATTAATGGTGTCTATTTCAATTTTATCTTTATCGATATGATCATAAAGATATCGAAGTAATTTACGTGGCTGATCGTACTTGTAATAAGCTCCATAAATTAAATTCACACCTAAAATTCCGAGCGTAATTTGTTGTGCTACAGCATCATTTTCGTGAAAACGAATATGTAAAATTATCTCACTGTAGTCTTCATCAGGCTTAGTTTGGTATCGTATACCTAACCATCCGTGTCCTTTATATTTCTTTGCAAAGTCAATAGTAGCAACGGTATTAGCGTAGGCAAAAAATAATTTTTCAGGGTGTTTTTCACGTACGATGCGCTCCTCAATAAGGTTCATCTCGTGGTTCAGCATTTTCTTGAGACGCGATTCGGTTACATACCTACTATCTTCTTCAACGCCATAAATGGCATCGCTAAAATCTTTGTCATATGCCGACATTGTTTTTGCGATGGTACCAGAAGCACCACCTGCTCTAAAGAAATTACGAACTGTCTCTTGTCCTGCGCCAATTTCGGCAAAGGTGCCGTAAATATTCTCGTTCAGGTTAATTCGGAACGCTTTATTTCTTATGGAAGGGATATTTTCAAATTCCTTATCCCCCTTAATCATGTCTGGCATACTACACTATTTAATTGTGCTGTAACAAAGGTAACGAATAGGCTAAGCAAACTAAAAAAATTACTGTTATTTTTGTCCTAATGAAAACTAAGCTCAATATTACATTTTTAGGGACTGGAACTTCACAGGGTATTCCTGTAATTGGCAGTTCACATCCCGTATGTTTAAGTAACGACCCGCGTGATAAAAGGTTGCGGGTTTCAGTAGTATTGGAATGGGATGGGCATAGATATGTTATAGATTGTGGGCCGGATTTTAGGCAACAAATGTTGCGTGAAAATGTAAAAGCTATTGACGGCATTCTTCTTACCCATGAACATAGTGACCATACTGCGGGATTGGATGATATTAGGCCATTTTCTTTTCAGAAAGGACATGTAGACTTTTATGCACACAAGCGGGTGTTTACATCCTTACACCAACGTTTTGGTTATATTTTTGAAACTGAAAATAAATACCCAGGTGCTCCCACTATTTCGGAAATTACTATTGAAAAAAACAAACCGTTTTTTCTAGCTGAAAAAGAGGTAATTCCTATTGAATTTTTACACGGAGAACTACCTGTTTTAGGATTCAAAATTGAGGGTTTTACCTATTTAACCGATATGAAAACAATCTCAGATACCGAAATAGAGAAAATAAAAAATACCGAAGTATTGGTTTTAAGTTGCTTGCGAGAAAAACCACACTACTCACATCTTAATCTAGATGAAGCCTTAGCTTTGGTCGAAAAAATTAATCCGAAGAAAACCTATTTTACACATATTAGTCATTTATTAGGGTTCCATGAGGAAGTGGAAGCAAAATTGCCGAAAAATATACACTTGGCATACGATGGACTTAAAATTTCAGTTAAATAATCTGTATAGAAATACTAAAAATTACCTAAGATGAGAAATAAAATATTTATGTATCTGTTTTTCTTTGCCATACTGTTTATCATATTTCAGTATATGAATGAAAAGTCCATTTTCGAAAGTCAGGAAAAACAAATTAGCAGTTTAACAAAGCAGAAGAAAGAAGCAGATTCTTTAATGAATGTGCAAGATGATGCTATTCTAGAGTTGAATTATTTCAACTTAATGAAGAACGACAAAGCGATGACCTATTTAGAAAACTTAGGTCTGGAAGCCGATGCAGTTCAAAATATGGTGCGCGATCAAATATATGATTTAAACGTTGCACCCAATGGAAATCCGTTAGTGCCAGTAGATGGGATGGAAGGGAAAATGCGGATTAATAAAATTAAATTTTTAAATCACCGCTGGGTGATTGCAGATTTTAGTGACGGTACGTATTGGGGAGAAGTTCTTATTGAGTATTTCTTCGATGAAAATAACGAGCTCTCTTTGAGAACCATGGAAGGTGTTTTGTATCCTAATTAGGTCTTCGATACAATTCCTATTGCTATCGCATCGGGATCACTCAGACACCTTTTATAGTTAGGCTCGGTTTCAACTACAAAAGGTTTTTGAGTGATTTCGTTTTTTCTGCGTAATTGTATCGACGGGTCAGGTTCAATTCTTTTCTAACCATTCTTTCAATTCATAAAAATTCTGAGGAGCTACACCGTGTCCTACTGGAAATTCAGAGTATTTGCAAGGGATGTTTAAATTTTCCAGAAAAGGCTTTGTTTTCTGTGCCCAGGAAACGGGTATTACCTGGTCTGCGCTTCCGTGGGAGGTGTATATTTTTAAGTTGCTAAAATCGTTGCTTTTATAGCCTTCTTTCAAAATTCCTTCATTTATATAGCCGCTTAATCCCACTACACGTTGTACTTTTTCAGGATAGCTTAATGCTATGGCAAAGCTTAGAATAGTACCTTGACTAAAGCCTAAAAGCGTCACGTTTTCTTCGGAAACTTTATATTTGGAAATTATTTCATCGATGCATTTCCCCACCAGATCCCGTGAAGTAATGGCTTGCTCATCATCACTAAATTTTCCTCTGGTATCATCAAAATAAATATTGTACCAGGCATTTCCGTAGGGTTGCATAGGAATGGGAGCTTTCAGCGAAATAATAGTATATTCTTTTGGCAGTTCGGTAGCGAAGGAAAATAAGTCGTTTTCGTCACTTCCAAAACCGTGAAGCATAATAATTACAGGTGATTTTTCAGCAAAAGGTTCAGCAAATCGAATGTTGTGTTCCAGGGAAAGGGTTTGTTTTTTCATAGGTAAAATAAAAGAAGCCGCAAGTTACAAAACAGCGGCTTCAAAATAGGGAAGTTATAGTGAATTAGTGGTTAGCCAATATTTTTAAACCATTCTTGAAATTTTTCACCTACTAATGGTACAGGTTTAGTTTCACCTTGTACGGCCGCTAAAATTCCTAAAATCCAAAGAACGAGTACACCTACATATAAAATTGTCGATAAAAAAGGAATATAAAAAATGTACGATACAATGTAGAAAAATACCCAAACCAGAAAGTATAGGACTAAAATTCCAATGCTTTGTCTTATATGATAACTCGCAAAACTATTTTTCTTATCATTATTCATTACAATAGCAATGATAAGGCCTATGAGTGTTACATAAGAAATTATGGCGATAGTTTTGCCTTCTTCAACGATGTTCGAATTTTCCATGGGTTGTTATTAAAAGGAAAAAGATACAAAAATCTATCCTAAAAATGTAAACCAGGTCTGAAACTTCTTACTTAAAAATGGAATTCCCTCTTTTTTATTAGTGCTAACCATCACTAAAGAGAACACCCAAAATGCTGCTGTTACCCAGTAGATGATATCTCCAATAAGTAAATCTATATGAAATTGCGTCACAACGGCTATTAATAATAACAGTAATAAACCAAACATGTTTTTAATATGCCACGTAGCAAAGGGCTCTGGTTTGTCTTTGTTCATGGAGAACGCAATAAAAAACCCAATAAAGGTGATGTAGGCAATGACCGCTTTTGTTTTACCTGCAGGAACTTTAGTCATTTAAAACTAATTTATTGTTATTTACAATCCCATAGACATTTCCTTTTAGCGTTTTACCCAGCATCGCGGCATTTTTTGAAGTTGCCATACTATGTTCTTCTGAATACTGCATTACTCCGTCAGGGTTAAAAAGAGTAAGGTCTGCTTTGGATCCTTCTGTAATTGAGTGTGTTTCAATCCCAAATCTATTTTTAAGACCGTTAAGTGCATTTACTGTTGTTTCCAGATTGGTGGCTTGGTTTAGGGCGCCAAAACAGCTTTCTAAACCAATACTTCCGAAAGCAGCATGGTCAAACTCGGTTATTTTATCTTCTATAATTCTTGGGTCGTGGTTGCTGGTTACGCCGTCAATTATTCCTTCTTTTAACCCTTTTAAAAGTGCTTTTACGTCTTTTTCAGTTCTTAGCGGAGGTAGTAGTTTAAAGTTGGTGTCAAAGCTATGTAACTCATCATCTGTAAGACAGAGATTGTTTATGGAAACGCTACAGCTTACATCCAGTCCTTTCTTTTTTGCGTCTTTTATAAGTTGTACCGATTTCTTAGTTGAGATAGTTGGGATATGTAAACTTCCCCCTGTGTATTCTAAGAGATATAAATCGCGCGTTATCTGCAACTCTTCCGAAAGTGCAGGAATGCCTCTTAAACCCAGTTTGGTACTGTTTATTTCTTCGTTTACCAATCCTTTTCTTGCTATGGAAGGATCCATTGGGAAGGATTGCACCAGACCTTTAAAATTTTGTGTATACTGTAGTGCTATCTTCAGCAGGTTAGCGTTCTCAATGGGTAATTGATAATCATAAAATGAAACGGCACCTTCAGATTTCATATCGAATAATTCAGCTAGATCTTTTCCCAGTGCTTGTACGGTAAGGGCTCCAACGGGATACACATTAACGGCATTCCCAGCGCTTTTCGCTTTTATATATTGAATTCCAGATTTGCTGTCTACTACGGGTAGGGTAAGGCCATTTAAAGCAATAGCTGTAAATCCTGAACTAGCGGCAGTTTTAAGTCCGTTATGTATAGTTTCCCTATCCTCATAGCCTGGTTCGCCAAAACATACACTACTGTCAAACCAACCTTGAGAAATATGAAGATTTTTAAGCTTTATTTCTTTTGCTTTAGGGTTGGAAATAGTATTCGCTATTTTTTTAATACGTCCTTTTTCAATTAAAACATCTCTCTTTTTAAGATGATGTTCGCTTGTTGGGTCTACAATGGTTGCGTTTTTAAATAGCGTTGCACTCATAGTTATTGTTTGTAAAATTTCAATACTAGCATTTCGAGGAGTAAGAACAGTAAGGCAAAAATAACAAACCATTTCCAAAAGCTGTTGATGCTGTTTTCTTCGCTTAAGGTGTCAAAAAGTGATTCAATACTGTTGTAGCTGCGTACACCATTCCAATCTGCAATGTTCAAATATTGCAACGTACTTTCGTTACGGTTGTAATTGTAGCTTATATCCTCTATATATTGCTCTTTATTTTTAATCTGAAATATTCCCGCATTTGCTGGTTCTTCAGCAGTCATTATCACAACATGGGTCGCTTTTGTTTGCTGAAGTGGCACGAAGCTGGAAACACTGTCTTTAAGAGTAAGGATTTCATCCTGAATCAATTTTACAGGTACAGCAAAGGTATTCGTTTTTCCAGCGGTATAATACAATTTGGTAAGCGGTAAACTTTGTTGTGCCATATTATAAAGCGTAGGTACAATAAGTGGCGAATTTTTGAAATTACTGTTTTCGGTATTAAATGGCGCAGCGCTGGTGAAAACACTACCGCTTTGTGTGATAAACGGACTTCCATCTTCAAACTTCAACACCGTTGTTGCGTTGGTGTTGTAGCTAATGTAGCTGTTTACTTTGGGATATTGGAAATTAACCACTTGCTTTTCAAAAACCTCTTTGTACAAGGGATGAGAGAAAACAATTTGCGTTATTTTCTTTTCTTGGTTTACTATTTCGCCATACGTGCCAGTTCCTAGTACAGCCATTAATGCATTGTACTCTGCTATTTCTGCTTTTTCTGAAGGGATTACAAACAAGCTTCCACCTTTGTCTACAAAATCTTTTAGCGCCGTGCGTAGCGATGCTGGAATGGAAACTACTTCATTAAGAATGATAAAATTTTGTTCGGTGAATGCATTGTAATCGGCACTTTTATCTGTCTGGATACTATATTCAAATTCGGGGTTTTCAAAAATACGCTGCAAAAAAACAGAATTAGCTCCAGAAATAGAAAGCACTTTAATTTTTTTCGCAGTGTTTATACTGAAATATAACGAATTATCATACGTAAGGTTAGGATCTTCAATGCTCAATTTACCTTTAAATGTTTCAACATCTTCAATATCGAAAGTAAGGGTGTTTTTTTGTTTTTCTGAAAAATCCACAGCAGACTTTGCCGTTAGGGAGGCACCATTAAACAAGGAAACCGGAACGGAAGATGCAACCTCTCCTTGTGCTGAAACTACCACATTCAATTTTGTTGAAGTAGCATTCTTGGATGCAACATACACAGTGTCGATGCTTATGTTAGTATAGGTTTCAGGTCTTAATTGTACGGCTTCTACCGAAATATCATTCGGTACTTCCGGAAATGTTTCGGTTGCTTGAAAGTCTGAAACCCATAGCAAACGTTTGTTCGCGCCTTCGTCTTTAGAAAATAATTGGTTGGCTTTCAGTAAAACCTCTTCCGCAGCTAATTGGTTAGCACTATAAGGAATATCCAATAGCGCTGCCTTAAAATCCTGAAGGCTTGCATTTCTTTGTGTTTGTGAATTGGTAAGCCAGCTAATTTTTTCGTTTCCGGATGCCTGTGCATACAATTGTTGTATGGCACGTTGAAGAAGTGGACCATTGGCGCCTTTTGCCTGCATACTAAAACTATTGTCTATATATACAACCGTTTCTTTTTGGGTATGTAACGCAGTTTTAGAAGCTGTAAAAGGTTGTGCAAAAGCCAGGATAATGCAGGCTAGTGCAAACAATCTAAGCAAAAGTGTAAGCCATTTTTTTAGCTTGGAACTTTTACGAGTTTGTATGTTTACTTTTTTAAGAAAAGCTACATTGGTAAAGGCTACCTTCTGAAACTTACGTAACTGAAAAAGGTGAATAAAAATAGGGATGAGCAGTAAAAATAGTGCGTAGAGAAGTTCTGGGTGTTTAAACTGCATGCTATATTAAGATTGCCCAAAGATAAAAAATGCTTTGGAAAAATCGCTATTTCTTTATAGTAAAGGTAAAAGTAGTTCCTTTTTCTAATTCTGAATCTAACGAAATGGTTCCCCCTAGTTTTGTAACAAGGTTTAAAACTGTCGCAAGCCCAATGCCAGAGCCTTTTTCACCGTATTTATCTTTTTTACCTATCGTCTTAAATAACTGAAATATAATTTCCTGCTTTTCTGTATCAATCCCAATGCCATTATCTTGCACGGTAAATTGATAATGGGTGTCAGTTTCAGCAAATGTAGAAGTTATAAAAGGTACTTTGTTATGATTGTATTTAAGTGCATTGCCTACTAAGTTAATAAAAATTTGCAGGAGAGCTGGTTGGTTTACTTTAATGGAAATAGTATCCTTTGGATGTCTAAATTCTGCATTGTCTACAAAAAGTATATCTTCTATTTCTTCATAAATTGATTGAAGAGGTATTTCTTTTTTTCTTTCAGAAAGTAAGTCGTCACTCTTATAATACCCCAGCATACCGTCTATATACTTATTTAGAGTAAGTGAAGATTCTTCAATATAATCTAGATATTGTATTCCTTGTTGGTCAAATTTAGAATTGTATTCTTCCCGCAATAATTTTGCTAAAGAGGTAATGTTGCCTAATGGCGATTTAAGATCGTGAGATACCAAACCTGCAAAATTCTTTAAATCCTGATTTCGTTGTTCTAAAAGAAGTTTGTTATTTTTTAATAAGATATTACTTCTGTGGAGTTCGAATAATTTTATCACCTGCTTTGCCATAGCGACAATGATAAGTTTTTGCTTTTCTGTAAGTTTTCTGGGTTTAGTGTCAAAAATACAGAGGGTTCCTAAAGGATATCCTTGTTGTGTGCGTAAAGGTGCTCCTGCATAAAAAATTGCATTATGTTCTTTTACAACAGGATTATCTGCAAAACGGATGTCTAATCGTGCATCTTCAACAATAAAGATATCTTCAGGTTCTAAAATGGCGTGGCCACAAAAAGAAATGTCTCTTGGAGATTCGTTAAAAGGTACACCGTGGTGCGATTTCAAGAAGTTTCTATCTGTGTCCAGAAGTGTAACTAAGGCAATAGGAGTATCACATACGCCAGCAATTAGTTCTGTAATATCGTCGTATTCCTGCTCTGGAAGTGTATCTAAAAGACTGTAAGATTTTACTTCTTCTAAACGTTCTTTTTCATTAGAAGGATGTGTTGGGGCAATCATAAGGGGATTGGGTGCAAAATTTGTTAATAACACAAACGTCTTTTCAGTCACGACAGTCTGTAAATATATTTGAATTGTATTTTATTTTTTTAAAGAAAATTCAAAAGAGGTACCAATATTTGGTCGTGAGACAACTGTAATTATTCCTCCAAGATTGGTGATCAGCTTTTTTACTGTAGAAAGTCCAATACCGCTTCCTTTTTGTCCATTCCGGTCCATAGTACCCACGGTTGAAAACAAATCGAATAGTTTCGCTTGCTTATCTTTAGGGATTCCCATACCATTGTCCGAAACTTTAAAAAAGTAACTGTCCGTCATTTCTTCAGCTTCAATATCGATCACGATTTTTTCCTTATCGTTATATTTCAAACTGTTGCCTATCAGATTCATAAAAATTTGTTCCAAGGCAGCACGGTTGCCATATAATTCCAAATTATTTTCTGGGAGATTAATGTCACAGTTCATATTTATGTTTAGCAACTCGATAATTTCTTCTAATAATTGTTGACTATCAAAATTTTCTTTGCCTTCTTCGGCTAACTTGTCGCTTTCGTAGTGATTTAAAAGTCCGGTAATATAATCGCTTAATGTAAAGGAACTTTGTTTAAGATACGTTAAATACCCTATGGCTTTCTCATCTAGCTGGCTAGCATATTTCGCTTTTAGAATATCGGTTGTTAAAATAATGTTTGCCAGGGGCATTTTCATATCATGAGAAACTACTCCGGCAAAATTTTTAAGCTCATTGTTTTTGGCTTCTAGATCTATGTGGATATTTCTTAAAATATGATTGGCGCTGTGTAACTCAATGAGTTTAACTGTTTGTCTTGCTAATTTTTTAAGTCCTTCTACCTGTTTTTCCGAAAGTTTGTTAGGCTTGTTGTCTATAACACATAAGGTTCCTAATTTATAACCGTCCTTATCTACCAAACAAATGCCGGCATAAAAAGCAATGGGGTTTTCGGCTAACTTTGCATACGGATGGTTCTTAAATGTGTCGTCCTTTTTTGTATCGTTCACTACAAAAACAGGATGATCCTCTCCTACAGCATAACTACAAAATGAGACATTACGATCACCACTACAAATATCCATTCCTTGGGTAGATTTAAACCAAACATCATTCTCTTCAACAAATGAGATAAGTGATATTGGCATTTCTGAAATATGTGTAGCAAGATTTGTTATCTGGTCGTACTCTTCTTCTTTATGGGTATATGAAATACCATAGCTTCGTAGCGCAGCCAGACGGTTTTGTTCGTTATGAGGTATTATGGGTGGTATCATAGTTGAAACTCTTAATTAGGTGATAGAATTTCGATTGAATTAGGACAGCTAAGGTAATTCATTTTATGATAATATTAACGTTTGATGTTTAAAACGCTAACAATTACTCTAAAAACGTTCAAACACACCTAGCCCGAAAAGTGCAAAGTCGTATTTTACAGGATCTTGTGAGTCTAATTTTCGTAGTGCTATATCTAATTCTGCAAGCGCCTTTCCGTCATTTTGTTTGCGGTGTAATAACTTTAGTTTTCTGGCTACATTGCCACTGTGCACATCCAATGGGCAACTTAGCGCACTTGTATGAATACGCTTCCAGATCCCTAAATCTACACCCGTAGTGGTATCGCGGACCATCCATCGTAAAAACATATTAATTCTCTTAGCTGCAGAATTTTTTAAGGGGTCACTCACATGTTTTTGTGTACGCGGAAGATGCGGCAGGCTGAAAAACTCTTTTTTAAATGCCGAAATCGCTCCTTGGGTTGATATTGACGTACTGTGTTCAGAAAAAATTGCTTCCAAACCGTCGCCAGATGTATATATATGCCGAAGTGCTTTTATAAAATATTGAAGATCTCCTCCGTTAAATGTTCTATGCACAAAACCTGAAAGCGAATCCAGATCTTCTTCAGAAGCATGCATCACAAAATCATAAGGCGAATTATCCAGCAAATTCATTAGTTTTTTGCTGTTGTTTAAAATACTTTTTCTATTTCCCCAGGCGATGGTAGCCGTTAAAAATGCTGAAATTTCCACATCTTCTTTTTTGCTGAATTGATGCGGAATCTGGATAGGGTCACTCTCAATAAATTCTGGACGGTTGTACTGTAAAACCTTTTCGTCCAAAAATTCTTTGAGTTCCTTTTTATTCATATTGTTTATTTCACATTAAGCAAGCGCTATAGGCTATTATTTATTTATTTTCTCGAAGAAATTAGTGGGAATGTATTAATATTTTTTTCTCTAAACTCTAAACTATTCAACTGCCACTAACAATCACCCCGTCCTGCATCACCAACTTCCTATCTGCCATTTCAGCTAGTTCTTCATTGTGGGTTACAATCACGAAGGTTTGTCCAAATTCATCTCGCAATTGGAAGAAAAGATTGTGAAGATTTTCTGCGCTTTCAGTATCTAGATTTCCGCTAGGCTCATCTGCTAATACAATGTCTGGGTTGTTAATGAGAGCTCTGGCTACTGCCACACGTTGTTGTTCCCCTCCAGAAAGTTCGTTGGGTTTATGGCTTTCACGGTGAGAAAGTCCTAAAAATTTGAGTAATTCTTTAGCCCTTTTTTCAGCTTCAGCCTTAGGTGTTTTTTTAATGAATGCAGGAATGCAAATATTTTCAAGTGCCGTAAATTCTGGTAACAGTTGATGAAACTGAAAAATAAATCCTAACGACGCATTTCTAAAGGCCGCTAATTCCTTTCGGCTTAAGGTTGAAATTGCGGTATTGTTTATTTTTAATTCGCCTTCAGAAAAATGATCTAGTGTTCCCAAAATTTGAAGAAGTGTAGTTTTTCCAGCTCCGGAAGCTCCTACAATAGAGACAATTTCAGATTTCTTAATGTGTAAATCTACGCCTTTCAGCACATGCAGATCTTCGTAATATTTATGAATATTGTGTGCAGTAATCACTTGGTTTTAATTTTTACGAAAGTACGTATTTATAGTAAAAGCAACCTACGCTTTTTTATTGAACACGTCTTTTACATTATTGTAATCTATAAAATAAGTCACTCGTAGCGATACGGTGTTTTGTTTATCTTGATTAAAAAGGTTTTGTAAACTTTTGGAATACCCTAATTGTGACATTTTACTAATATTAAAAATCTGATTGCGATAGAGTAGGGAAGCCTCGCTGCCAGGGGCAAAACGCCATCTAAAGCTCAAGTCCAGATTCCAGATATTAAAGTTGGTGTTGGGGTCGTTTTCTGAAATATCATACGCTGTTACATCCTTCGTTCCGTCGTCATTCAATATAAAAAAGATATCGTCGCTATAGTCTGCCGTGCTCCAAAAATTACGAAAACGTAAGTCAATCGCTTTAAAAGGATCAAAATTATAACTCGCAGTAAGTTTGTTTTCAATACTCTTTATATCCCGTTGGCCAAAGAATACGTCTTCCTCTGTATTGTCAATATATCCAAAAACATCATTATTTACAGTGAATTCTGAACTTAGTATCATCGCAAACCGGTTCGAGAATCGATAGCGTGGTGAAACATCCACAAAGAAAGACCTCCTTGGATTGTTAAAAGCAGCTCTACCACCAACACCAATATCGTAGGCAAATTTCTTTCTGAAATCTGAGGATACAAAGGCACGTCCTCCTAAATTGGCTGGAAAAATCACAAATTTTCCAGCTACACGGGGTTCAAAATAGTCATTGTCTTTTGTATTGTAACTTCCATTAATCCCAAAAGCAAAGCGTTTTACAGTGGCAAAGAAGGTATCAAAGCTATAATCGTTGCGGGTTTGGATACTAGGCTTGTACAACCTCCTATGTCTGGCAGTGAGGGAGAATCGGTACCTGTTAAAGACTTCAGTAGGCTCAAAAATCTCGTACGAGACACCCGCCACAAAATTATTGTAGTTGTTAGTAAAATTTACACCTAAATCGTTAATGTCGAATGTTTTATTTGCAAAATCATGCCCTACCCGATACCTGAAATTTCCTTTAATTCTGAATACATCCAACTCCGAACGAAAACCTGTTTTGAAACCGTCACTTTGGTTTACGTTGCTCACAATAGCACGACCAGAGGTTCGGAATCTATTGCCACTATCTGCCACATCAAACGCTAAGGCTGAAACATTTGCATCTCTAAAACTACCATCACGTGTTACATTGGTATTAACTAATGAGATAGAAGAGTTGTCGTTAAATTGTTGGTCCAAGACCGCTACGTTATAGTTAGCAATTGGTTCTAAAACTACTTCCCGAAAAGTACCAGTAAGTGTATCTTTAATTATAGCTTTTGTTTCGCCCGTAATTGTATTTAATACACCTATTCCTAAGTTGTTTTCGGTGCGGCCAGAAACTTTTATAGCGTTTAATAATTTTACACGGCTAGGATTTTCCAGTACTTTTTCTCGGCCTTCTATATCTAATCTACCACTGGGTGCGTTCCCAATTCTTCTGGAGAAGAATATGCCTCCTTTATTAAAGAGCTCGGTACCTTCA
The DNA here is from genome assembly GCF_050859505.1 of Rasiella sp. SM2506. Taxonomy (GTDB): domain Bacteria; phylum Bacteroidota; class Bacteroidia; order Flavobacteriales; family Flavobacteriaceae; genus Marinirhabdus. The sequence continues at coordinate 2,269,195 of NZ_CP193934.1, forward strand.
GAAAAAAACTGCCTGTTCTCACCAAAAGTTTGCTCAAATGGGCCAAGGTTAAGAGTGACATTATCAAAAGCTGCTTGACCAAAATCTGGAATTAGCGTAGCATCCAGTGTAAAACTATCGCTAAGTCCGTATTTTATATCTAAGCCAGCACTAAGGTTGGTTTCTGTTTCATCACCAATAGTAGTTACTACCCCTTGCGCAAATGGGAAAAATGTAAGTCGGACGGGAGGATCAATATCTCTTACGCCAACTACTTTACCATTGTATTGCGTTTCTTTACCAATACTGTTATTTATAAAGCTCCATGTGTGTGTTTCGTTTCTGGTTTTAATTTCGCGGTAGAAATTTATGCTCCAGTTTTGAACTTCTTTTTCGGGAAATCGTAAGGCATTGTAAGGGATTTCAAACTCTGCATACCAGCCTTTTTCATCGTAAGAAATCTGGCAGGAAAATACCACGTTGTATCCAAAATCCTGGTTGTTACTACTTACTCGGGAATCTCCTATGGCTCCAGCGCTGGTTACGTAAAATCGAGTTTCGTTAAGACCATCATTGTAGGTATTAATGGCTACAGCTAAGCGGTCTGCTTGTACAAAAACATCGTCCCGCTGAGAGAATTGTTTAAAGATTTTTTCAGGATTGGGATCGTATAAATAGGCAGCAACATAGACTGCTTTATCGTTGTATGCGATTTTTACTTCACTTTGAAAATCAGCAGGGATAACTCCTTCATTTCCTGGCTGAAACATGTTAAAATTCCCGGAAGGAGTAATATTTTGCCAAATCAAGTCGCTTAAATCTCCATCAATAGTAGGGCTTTCGGTAATGCGTTGGGCGTGTAAAACTTTTCTGTTTTTATTGTCTGGCGTAAGTACTTCTTGGGCTGAAGCCAAGGTGAGGCCCAAAATAAAAAAAAGATAACTGTAATAAAACCTACACATGGGAGACTATAAAGAATAAGATGATAGTTTTGTCAAAGAAAATTCAGGAACAATTCACAAAACTAACTCTCTACCAATTCTAGGCTTCCTAACAAAAAGTTAAAAAAAGCTATATTTTGTTAAGCCAAATTCTTAAACTCTAACTTTGTAGTTATGAAGGATACTACCGAAAAAATTATATTTGCCGCAGGTTGTTTTTGGTGTACCGAAGCCGTTTTTCAGCGCATTAAAGGCGTAGAAAAAGTGGTTCCGGGCTATACAGGAGGCGCTATTAAAAACCCTGCCTATCGTGAAGTTTGTCAGGGTCGTACAGGACATGCAGAAGGTATAGAGGTTACCTATAACCCTAGCGAAATTACAATTGATGAATTACTTGAAATCTATTTTGCCACCCACGATCCAACTACTTTAAATCAACAACAAAACGATAGGGGAACACAATACAGAAGTGCTATTTTTTATACTACAGATGCTCAGAAAAAGGCCGCTGAAAATATGATATCTTTACTTGAAAAGGGAAATGTATTTGAAAATGATATTGTAACCGAAGTAACAGCGCTGGATATTTTTTATGTTGCTGAAGTAGACCATCATGAATATTACAACAATAATAAAAGCCAGCCGTACTGTCAATTCATTATTGATCCGAAGGTGAAGAAAATAAACAAATATTACTCAGATAAATTGAAATAAGCATACATGGCAAGCTATAAAAACACAGAAGAATACAATACTGAAGTAACTGAAAAATTAGCCGCTAATTTTTCAGAAATTCTGAAAGGAATTGGAGAAGATGTTGAAAGAGAGGGTATTGTAAAAACCCCCGAACGTGCAGCCAAAGCAATGCAGTTTCTTACCTCTGGGCATTGCGAAGATCCTGCAGCCATCCTAAAAGGAGCTATGTTTGCGGAAGATTATAACGATATGGTTGTAGTAAAAGACATTGAACTATACTCTCTTTGCGAACACCACATTTTGCCATTTTTTGGAAAAGCACATATTGCTTATATCCCAAATGGTCACATTGTAGGGCTGAGTAAAATTCCACGGGTTGTAGACGTGTTTGCTAGACGCTTACAAGTACAAGAACGTTTAACACACGATATTTTAGAATGCATTAATACTACCCTAAAACCAAAAGGAGTGGCTGTTGTAATAGAAGCTAGCCATATGTGTATGATGATGCGTGGTGTGCAAAAGCAAAATAGTGTTACCACAACTTCAGGTTTCCGTGGACAGTTTGAAAAAATAGAAACCCGTAATGAGTTTTTAAAACTGATTACGAGCAATTTGTCTTAATAGACGTTGCAATTTATGGCATCTTTCTTGCGTTATTATGTATAGAATTTATAACACAACAGCAATGAAAAACACAAAAATATCTAATCTAAAAAAAGGAATCTTATTTGATGCCATTGGGATGGTTTCCATGGCAATTCCTGTGGTTGGCCCTTTTCTCGATATACTTTGGGCTCCGTTTGCCGCAAAAAAAATGAGCGATATGTACTCTGGCGAACAAGGAAAAATAGCTTCGGTAGTTGTATTTATTGAAGAAATATTACCCATTACAGACTTTATACCAACCTTTACCCTAATGTGGTTATATACCTACGTATGGCAAGGTAAAAAAGATCCTGTGCCACAAACTATTGAGGTGGAAATTGTAGATTAGTTAAATTTAAAAATTTAGAAATGCCTTCAGGATTTAATCTTGAAGGCATTTTTTTATACTATAGATTTATAATTCAGGATATATCCTGCTTTCAAATGATGCTTAATCAAAGTTGTTTAAAGTGCCAGGGGTATTATCTTCGATTGCGCTCACACTGAAACTTCAATCTAAAATGAAGCTCTAAGATTCATATTTACGTTTCTTCCAATATTAGAAATTCCATCTACTTTTAATCGTGACAAATGGTTTATATACACTTCATCCGTTAAATTAGTTACGTTTACGCCCAAATCAAGCGCTATTTTATTGAGATTAAAACTGGTGCTTGCACCCAAACTTAATAGATTATAGCCTTTCGTGGTAGTCTCAAAAGTACTTACATTGTTTTGAGCAAATGTGTTTTGATATGTAGCAAACAATTGAGAGCCTTTCATCAATTTTCCATCTTTAAACTCAACTCGTAGCGTATTTTTTAAAGTATTTGCAGGAATAAGTGGGAGAGAACCACCGTCTTTTAAATCGCCAGTTACAGTTTCAAAAGTACTTTCAATATGCAGCCAATCTAAGGGGTGTGGGTGAATATGCAATCCAACTTCACCACCATACAAATTGGCATCCGTCTGGAAGTAATTAAAAACTTGATTGTTATCTATAAAGTCTGTTGTTGGATTAATAAAAATATAATCTGATATCATATTATAAAATCCATTTCCGAAAAACTCAAAATGCTCATTCCGAAAAGCGATGGAGATATCTGCCTGAAGATTTTGCTCCTCTGTTAAGCCAGCATTACCAACTTCATAACGATTTGTGCCTTCGTGAACACCGTTTGAAGTAAGTTCGGCAAGATTGGGCGCTCTGTACCCTTTCGCTACATTTACTCGTGCTAGCCATTGTTCACTTATATCAAATTTGGCTCCTAAGGCTGCGGTAATACTTGAAAAATCAACATCGATTGGAGTGATAAAATCATCATCTCCTTCATTTCTAGCGGCGAGACTTTCAATAGAACGGGTGTCAATGCGCAACCCTCCTTGCAGATCTATATTTTCTAAGTGATAGTGCGTTGTGGCAAAGAGGCCATAGTCTGTGGTTGTGGCATCGGGGATTAAAATTTCTTCCCCGTAGTTTTCGTTTTGTTGATACATTCCCTGAACACCAACAATGGTTTCAAAATTGCCAAAATCCGGCAAGTGATACTGAAGGTTATAATTAAACGTATTTAGATGTATGCCTATAGCTAGCTCGTCTACTTCTTCGAATTCCCTGCGATTGTTAAACAAATAGCCTGCTTTTATGTTTAAAGAAGAATTGTTAAAAAGCAGATTGTTCTCCAAACTCAGAATATGGTTATCAATTTGCTGAAACGGTGCCAATAAGTTTCTTTCGGTATTTTGAACGCCTAGTTCTTCAGGAATTCCAATATTACTTTGGTTGAAGTTGTACCGCAATGTTGTTTGAAGTTGATCACCTTGATAGCGCAACCCTGTTTTTAAGTCGGTTTCATTAAAACGCGTATTTGTTACGCGCAAGGTATCGCCTGTTTTATAATCGGCATGAGTAGCATATCCTCCTCTCACTAAAAATTTGAAGCGTTCTCCAGACTGCTTTACGCCAAAATCACCTGTTTTGCCTTCGGTATTTGTTGCGTATCCAATTGATGCGTCACCCCGGACGGAGTTTCTTTCTGCAAAATTTTCAGGATTAATATAAAGAACTCCTCCTAAGGCATCACTTCCATATAATAAGGAAGCAGGGCCTTTAATAACCTCAATACTCTCAATACCATTTGCCGAAAGACCTAGCCCATGTTCATCACCAAATTGCTGATTCTCCAACCGAACGCCTTGCGCAAAGGTGGCAACACGATTGGCGCTTAAGCCTCTTATTACAGGTTTGCCTATTCCAACACCAGTAGTGATGGATGAAACGCCGGGAATATTGGTGATACCCTGGGATAAGGTTAGTGCCCCTTGTTTTTTTATTTCCGAAGCTGTTACCCGTTCTACCCGCATCACATTATCACTTTGTAATTTATGAAAGGGTGTAGAAATGACTATTTCTTCCATTTCTACAGCGCTTTCCTGAAGCGTGGTATTTTCTGAAATAGTATTTCCTTCCTGAAAACTTATTTTTGTTGAAAGCGTTGCATACCCCAAAGAGGAATACACAATTTTAAAGGTTCCGCTGGGTAGATTTGAAATTTGAAAGTTTCCGTCTAGATCTGTAGCAGTGCCAATTTGTAACTGTGGAAGGTATACTGTTGCTAAAATGGGTTTATTATTCTGGTTGGTAACTGTTCCTTTAAATATAGATTGCGCATTTACGCACAGTGCCGTGCATAGTGTGCACAGCGTTATAAAATTTTTCATGTACTTGTTGTTTTAAAACCTGTAAAGGTTTCAGTTAAGAAAAAATGTAGTTAAACTGAAGTAACAAGTAGAGACGGCGGACCGCGGAGAGAATATGTTTGTTTTAACGAGTTATAAAGAGCGGTCGCTGTGAGAATTTCAACCGTAAAATATGCTTCGGGAGGAAAGCTTACAAAATCTATTTGAGGAATAAAATTATAACTGATAACCTGAAAGTGATCTAACTGGCAATCTAATTTTTGTTCGTGTAAATGTGTTTCAACATTGCCACAGAAAGTATGTTCGTGATCTTGAAAAATATGGGTAAACTGAACAATAGATGGAAACACGATAGCCAGCACAAGTAATTGTGCAAAAAAAGGAGTTGTTATGTGTTTTAGTTGTTTCATTCAATCTTTCAGCAGAAAACCTAATTTAATGCTTCGCAACATTTTTTTTTCAAAGGTATAGAAAAAGGGATATTCTCCAAATAGCCATCCAAATAATACTAAAAGTACTTGATAGATGGGGAAAATTATTAAAATCCTCACGGGCCAGTAAATATACCAGCCTGCCTCTTTTGTGAGGCCAACAGCTTCGGTTAGTGGACCAGCAAATTTAGCAGCTGTACTGCCAGTGAGGGCAAATACAATAAAAATTATTGTTAGTTGCCAATTGGAGGTGATATTCCAGCGTTGTTTTAATTTTTTCAATTTCTAAGTCCTGGAAAATTTTGATTGTATTCTCTTGAAAAGTATCTAAAATACTGAAACAAAAGGTAATTTACTTCTTTACCATAATGCAACGAAAAATCGTAATCTATACGTTGCGGATAAAGGTCTCGGGTGTAGCGATTGTCTAATACACGACGGTTATATTCTGCCACAAAAAAATTATTTCTACGTTCCAGGTAGTTTATATCGTAATAATCTTCGGGAGGCTGGGTGTTTAAAAAGCGAGGGAAACCAATATCTGTAATAATAATTTCATATTCTAAGCTGTCATTGGCAATACGAACAGGCTTTTCTTCATATTTATCGCCATTTGTTTCAGAGCCCATGGTGGAGGTCTGGGAAACGGTACAACCTATTAACGTTGCCAGAAATAATACGACTAAAGCTACTTTTTTCATAATTTATAAATTTACAAATAAGCCGTTTTAAAAGGGTGGTTTTAACTTCATTTAACAAAAAAAAATGCTCCATACCCTGAGGGGTGGAGCGTTTCTTATAGTTTTTAATAAAATTTATTTTCCGAAGAAACCTCCTAAAAGACCGCCGCCGCCTTTATTGCCTCCTAGTACCATTCCTGCGATATCGTCAATGACGCTACCATCATTGTCACCGTCAAGAATTGACTCGATTAAGGATTGTTGTTTTGGTGCTTCTTGCTGGCCACCACCACCACCAAGCAATCCTCCTAACAGTCCGCCAATACCACTCTGATCTGATACATTTTGTTGTTTTTTCTCTTTTCCTAAATATCCTAAAACAATTGGTGCTACTACTGTTAAAACCCGCATCACACTATCGGTATCCATACCAGATTTTTTAGAGAGTGCACCAACCACGTTATTTTGTGAACCACCTAAAACATGTCCTAAAATACCCAATCCGTCTTGTTTAGCATCTTCGTTTACACCACCGCCAAAAAAGCCGCCTAAATTGTCCAAAATGCTTCCATCGTGCTTATTGTCTAAAGCACCCATTAATCCATCTGCTCCTTCTTGAGAATTTGCATTACGCTTCATGGCGCCCATAAGTAATGGCATTGCCATAGAAATTACAGAAGCAGTTTTATCTGCTGGCTGATTGGTTTCTTGGCTCACTCCACCAATAATTTGTTTTCCTAAATTGCTATTAAGTAAGTCTAAGATACCTGACATATGTACATTTTTAAAATTGAATTGTAAGTTATACTAATTAATTTGAAACAGGCTTTAAGATACCAATAATCTGTTCTGCTAGTTCGGTACCAATTCTATCTTGGGCTTCATTTGTTGCGGCTCCAATATGCGGACTTAAAGATATTTTTCCATTCATTAAAACTCTAATGGCTGGAGTGGGTTCATTTTCAAAAGTATCAAGTCCTGCAAATGCTATTTTTTTTGCATCCAAAGCATCTATTAAGGCTACCTCATCTAACACGCCACCACGGGCTGCGTTGATAATAGCAGCACCGTCTTTCATTTTTTCAATTTGTGCTTTTCCAATCACATATTCTTTTTGAGCTGGAACGTGTAAGGTGATAAAATCGCTATGCTGAATAAGTTCATCAACAGGCGCGGTTTTAATTTTTAATGTTACTTGCTGCCCATCATAAAAATCTAAGGTGATATCGGCTTCACCTACATACTTATCGCTGGCAATTACTTTCATACCACATCCCAAAGCAATTTTTGCTACCTCACGACCAATACGTCCAAAACCAATTATTCCAAGGGTTTTTCCTCGTAGCTCGGTTCCTTTGGCGTAATTTTTCTTGAGATCTTTAAATTTTGAATCCCCATCCAGCGGCATATTTCTATTCGCATCGTGTAAAAAACGAACACCACTAAACAAATGAGCAAATACCAATTCGGCCACAGAAGATGAAGAAGCGGCAGGTGTATTAATTACATGCAATCCTTTTTTCCGAGCGTATTCCACATCTATGTTGTCCATACCTACACCGCCACGACCTATTATTTTTAGGCTAGGGCACGCATCAATCATATCTTTACGAACTGTGGTTGCGCTCCGCACCAAGATAACGTCTATGTTATTTTCATTGATAAAATTAATAAGTTGCTCCTGGGCTACTTTTGTAGTGATTACTTCAAAACCTCCCTCTTTTAGGGCGTCAATTCCGCTTTGTGATATTCCGTCGTTTGCTAAAACCTTCATATATTATTTATTTCATCTGCAAGAGCAGACTCTATTTCTATTATTATTTATTTTCTCTAAACTCTAAACTCTAAACTCTAAACTACGCATTCTTCTCCAACTCCTGCATTGCTTTTACAAGTACTTGGACACTCTCGAGAGGTAATGCGTTGTACATAGAAGCTCTATAGCCCCCTACGCTTCGGTGACCATTTAAGCCACTGATTCCTGCCTTGTTCCACAATACATCAAAATTTTCTTTATGTGCATCATCAACTAAGTTGAAGGTTGCGTTCATTGCAGAACGATCTTCTTTATTGGCTACAAATCCTGTAAAAAGAGCATTTCGGTCAATTTCATTGTAGATTAGTTGTGCTTTTTCAGTATTCAGTTTTTCAATGGCAGCAACACCGCCGTGTTCTTTTAGCCATTCCAAGGTTAACATAGAAACATACACAGGAAATACCGCTGGGGTATTAAACATACTTTCTTTGCTTATATGAATCCTGTAATCTAGCATAGAGGGTATTTGTCTCGAAACTTTTCCTAAAATAGCTTCCTTAACAACCACCAATGTAGTTCCTGCGGGTCCCATATTTTTTTGAGCTCCGGCATAGATTAAATCAAATTTTGAAAAATCCAGCACCCGTGAAAAGATATCGCTACTCATATCACAAATGAGTGGTACCGAAACTTCTGGAAACGACTTCATTTGTGTGCCAAAAATGGTGTTGTTGCTTGTACAATGGAAGTAATCTACATCGTCAGGAACAGTATAATCTTTAGGAATGTAATTAAAATTAGCGGCTTTACTGGAACCAACTTCAACCACTTCACCAAATAGCTTGGCTTCTTTAATTGCCTTGTCCGACCAAGTTCCTGTATTAAGATATGCTGCTTTTTTTTCCAGTAAATTATACGCTACCATCAAAAATTCTAAACTAGCTCCACCCTGTAAAAAGAGGGCTTTATAACCTTTGTCCTGTAATCCAAGGAGTTCTAGTGCCAAATCTGTAGCACGATCCATTACGGCTACAAAGGACTTACTTCGGTGAGAAATTTCTAAAAGAGAAAGATCAAGGTTGTCAAAGTTCTTTACTGCTGCCGCTGCTTTTTCAAGAACGGTAGGTGCCAAAATACAAGGACCTGCGCTAAAATTATGTTTTTTCATGGTGGTTATTTTATGGAGTTGCAAAGATTAAAAAAAGGTAGTGGATTGGGCGTTAAATAATTGATAACTTTATGAGTAGTGTATTCGTTAATTAGGGAATTAGTTAATTGGTTTGTGATACTTTCATTTGTTGAATTTTAATTTAGGTGTAATTATCCTTTAGGGTTAGAATGCGTCGTGGAATTTTATAAGCTCAGCAAGAACTCCATAGTATCCACACCATCTGCATAATCTGATAGGTTTGGCTCCTGCGCGTCACCAAAAGGAATATGTTTTTGTGAAATGATACATTGAATTTTTTCTGTTACTGAATTCAACGTTTTAGTTAATTCGTTTAGATTGCTGTAGGTTTCATAAAAAACTACCGAAATAGGAGAGGAGAAGCCTGTGTCTTCCTTTAATATCATAAATTCATTGTCCAGTAATTTTACTAAACTCATAAGATACACCGCTTTGTTATAATCGTAATTATTAATGTATTTATGGTTATTAATGACATCTTTCCAGGCGAACATTCCATTAAAAAAATGATCCCACTTGTAATCCTTGGGAACATATATTTTTGAAACATTCCGGCAACCTAATCCAAAATACCTGAAAATATCATCGGCCAAGGCTTCCATTTGTTGTGGTGTTTCTTTTCCTGTGATAATGGCAATACTGTTTCGGTTTTTTCGAATTATGTTGGGATATTTTCCAAAGTAATGTTTAAAATACAGAGCAGTATTATCACTTCCTGTGGCGATAACGGCATCAAAATCTTCTAGTTTTTCAGTAGTCAGTTCAATTTTACTTTCAAACAAAGGCTCAACGGTCATAAGGTATTTAGTCAAAAACGGAAGCAATATCGTATCATTGGATGATAGTTTCCCCAAAACCGAATATCCCGACAGCAATACGCACATAAAGTCATGAAAGCCTACTAACGGAATGTTTCCCGCCATAACAATAGCCACTCTTTTTTCTGAAGGTATTTCAGAAATTTTATATACTGAAAGCCAGTTCTCTATATTGGATACGGATAGCGCATTACCCCAATTTTTGCACGTATATTGAAGGTTGTCGACTGTAAACCACATGTTTTTTATTTTAGCTAGTTGTAAAACATCTTGCATTTCAGCAAAAAAAACATCGTTGTAAAGAACTGATGGATTTTTTAGCGGTGTTTCCTCAGCAAACTGCGATAAAAACATACCTAATTGAACAAACGCGTTAATTCTTTGTTGTAATTGCATCATTGTTTGGAGTTGCGAGTGTTAGGCATTAAATTTGTGCAAAGTTAGAAAAAGAAATTCCCTATGGCAATTATAATAACAGACGAATGTATTAACTGTGGTGCATGTGAGCCAGAATGCCCTAACACCGCAATTTATGAAGGCGCAGACGATTGGCGCTATGCAGATGGAACCGATTTAGACGGAAGCGTAGTTTTACCTAACGGTAAAGCTGTAGATGCTAATGAAACACAGGAACCTGTGAGCGATGAGATTTATTACATTGTGGCAGATAAGTGTACAGAATGTAAAGGATTTCACGAAGAACCTCAATGTGCCGCGGTATGTCCGGTAGATTGTTGCGTCCCAGATGAAGATAATGTAGAGACAGAAGAAGTCTTATTGGGCAAACAAGCATTTATGCATCACAAATAACATACAATTTTTAAAGACAACTTAAACCGCTACCATTGTGTAGCGGTTTTTTTGTAGATATATAAAGAAAAATACTTTGGAAGAAACTATCCTGTTCAAAAAAAAAGAAGCATTCACTACTGTGAATGCTTCTTTATTTGGGTGCTGTTCTAAATTGTGTTCAACAATATCTCTGAACAGCACATAGTGTGCGGGGGACAAAAATTATTTCATCTTATCTTTCTTCATTTTCATTTTGTCCTTTTTCATTTTATTTTTGGTGTTTTCATCAATTTTAATTTTATAGACGTAATTCATCACACCATCATTATCCGGGTCATAACTTTCAACTACAAAATCTCCGTCTGCGTTAAAATATCCAAAAGAACTAGTATCTTCTTGCGTATAGATATAATACCCTTTTTGTGAAGTAGGATATAATCTCGCTACTTTTACATTATCGTTTTTTCTATCTACAATAGAATACCCTTTGTTTTCTGGTACAAATCTGTAAGAAAGACCATTATAATTATAATCTATATCTGTAGTTACAGTTGCAGGTGACATAATAGTATTAAAATTCTGATTAGAAACTCTTTTTCCTAATGCCAAATCTTCTTTTATTTTTGTCTTAACCGTTTTAGAGGTTACGTTTTCACCATCATTATCTGTAATAACAGTTTTTTTTACGGTTTTCACTTCATTTTCGTTTGTGTTTTGTGCAATTCCTGTTGAAAAAATCGCCAAAGCAGCTATTATCATTATCTTTTTCATGATGTTTTTATTTTTATAATTAATACAAAACAAATGTACATAGTAGGGTTGTTAACTCGTCCTAATGCATTGACAACCCTTTGCTAAAATCTAGGTTTATGATACGGTTTTAATATAAATTAACTTAAAATCATCATTATATATACCCGCTTCAGATTTTTTGTACCTTAGTATGATGCCATACTGGGTACATATTACTATTTGGGTTATTGCTGTTTACATAGCAATTAGCGTGTTATTATATTATTTGCAGGACTATTTTTTGTTTAAACCAGAGAAACTTCCAAAAAACTTTATATTTAATTATGAAAATCAAGAAGTCGAAGAGTACAATCTTACAACAGAGGATGGAGCTACTATAAACGGACTTCATTTTAAAGCTAAAAGATCACGCGGTGTGGTGCTTTATCTCAAGGGGAATAGTAAAAGTATGAAGGGCTGGGGTAAGTTTGCTGTAGACTTTACACGTCACGGCTACGATGTAATTATGGTAGATTATCGTGGCTTTGGTAAAAGTATTGGGAAGCGAACTCAGGAAAATTTAAAAAAAGACCTGCAGTATGTGTACGATGCAATAAAGGAACGTGTCCCCGAAGAATATATCGTTTTATATGGAAGGTCTTTAGGTTCTGGTTTTGCTACAAAATTGGCTTCAATGAACCATCCTAAAATGCTTATCCTGGATGCTCCTTATTATAGTTTATTGAAAGTAACAGGTCGTTATATAGCTTTTATGCCACTTTCTATTTTGCTGAAATATCCTATGCCTACCTATAAATGGCTACAATATGTAACCTGTCCTATTCATATTATTCACGGTACAAATGATACGCTAATTCCTTTTAAGAGTAGTGTGAAATTATCTAAGATTAATTCCTCCCGAACGCGACTATGGCCAGTTATAGATGGCGGTCATAAAAACTTAAATAATTTTGAATCGTATCACGATATGTTAAAACAGATTATTAATTTTGAGGAAGAAAAAATAGATTTATCTACCACCAGTTTTAGGGTGAAACATTCTGCAAAAAGGGCTTAATAGTTGAAGAAAATGAAAAATTTTTTAAAATTTCTACTTGCTATTCTTATAATTTGTTCACTTACCATTGGAGGCCTGTATTTGTTTCAAGAAAAATTTATTTTCCTTCCTAAAGATTTAGATCAGGATTACACCTATAATTTTCCTTCATTAGCAACTAACGTTACCTTTGAAGAACTATTTATAGATACCCAAGATGGAGCCCGCTTAAATGCACTCTATTTTAAAGTTGATACGCCTAAGGGGTTGGTCGTATATTTTCATGGAAATGCCCATAATTTATCCAAATGGGGAGCCATCGCTTCTCAATTTACGCAACATAATTTTAATGTAATTATGTTAGACTACCGTGGATATGGAAAAAGCACAGGAAAACGTAGCGAACTAGCCATGTACCAAGACGCCCTAGTTTTTTATAAGAAAGCAAATGAATTATTTCCAGAATCACAAACAACTGTCTATGGTAGATCTTTGGGAGCCACATTTGCAACGTATGTGGCTTCTAAAAATAAACCCCGAAAACTGATTTTAGAATCGCCATTTTATAGTTTGACCGATGTTTTAAAAATTCGATACCCCTATTTGCCAGCCGAAAAGCTATTAAAATATAATTTTAATACAGGAGATTTTGTGAATGGCGTCACCTCTAGGGTTACAATTATACATGGTACTGAAGATGGGGTGGTTCCATTTAAATCTGGAGAAAAACTATTTAAAGTGTTTCCAGAAGATTTTCGAAAAATGATACAAATAAAAGGTGGTAAGCATAACGATTTGGCCACATTTCCAGAATTTGCTATTGGACTTTATGGCGAATTAAGCTATTAAAATGTCAACAAAAAAACCCACCAAGATTGGTGGGTTCTTTCTATATTTTAAACTAATACTTAGTTAATTCCGTCGCCATCAGGGTCTTTTTTTAATTTTGACATTCCTTTTGGGCGCGCTTGTAATTCCATTCTTCTTTTTTCAAGATCGGCCATCATTTTCTTTTTAATTGCATCTAATGCCATTTTTTCTTTTTGAGCTAATTCCATTTGCATTTGCTTAGATTTTTCTAAATTCATTTGCTGAACTTTCATTTTTTGAGCAACCTCCATTTTATTGGTTACGTTTTCGGCATTGTTTTCACCAACAACCTCAGTTCTATCAGCATTCAGTTTGGTTACTTTCTTAGCCTGATCTTCCATGTTATTATCATCAACCATAATCACATCTATTTCAGAATCGATATCTTCAACAGTTTTAGTTGTAATTTGATTGTTATCTGTTACACGTACTTTTTTAGTTGTTGTTTTTTTCTGTACATCTTTTTGAACTTGTGCATTTACAGCAACTGTAGACAGTAGTGCGATACAAAGTAAACTTACTATAGTTTTCATAATTATTGGTTTTAGATATTAGATTCTACCAAATGTAGTGCATCACTTGTTAAATAACTGCTAAAGGCTACTCAAAGTTTTCCTATTTTTAAGCATATCGCGTTGTAGAATATACGCATGTATCCGAACTATACCGTATATTTGCCCGCTAAAATAGCCACATTGCTATAGAAAAGAATAGAATTCATGAAAGCAGGAATCGTAGGATTGCCAAATGTAGGAAAATCCACCCTTTTTAATTGTTTGTCAAATGCCAAAGCACAGAGCGCAAACTTCCCATTTTGTACCATTGAACCCAATATAGGCGTAGTAAACGTTCCAGATAGCCGTTTAGTGAAATTGGAAGAATTAGTAAATCCAGAACGGGTTTTGCCCGCAACGGTTGAGATTGTGGATATTGCAGGCCTAGTAAAAGGGGCGAGTAAAGGAGAAGGATTAGGAAATCAGTTTTTGGGGAATATTCGTGAAACAGATGCTATTTTGCACGTACTCCGTTGTTTTGATGATGATAATATAATTCATGTAGACGGTAGTGTAGATCCTATTCGGGATAAAGAAACCATTGATATTGAATTACAATTAAAAGATCTTGATACGGTCGATAAAAAACTTGAAAAAGTAAAACGCGCTTCAAGAACAGGTAACAAAGAGGCTCAAAAGGAAGAAGTTATTCTTCTAAAAATAAAAGAAGGCTTAGAGAAAGGAATTTCTGTACGTGCTATTACGATCGCTAAAGATGATAGAGAAGAGTTTGTAAAACCATTGCAGTTTATTACAGATAAACCAGTGATGTATGTTTGTAATGTAGACGAAAATGCCGCAGCAAATGGAAATGCATACGTAGACCGTGTTAAAGAAGCCGTAGCCAACGAAAATGCCGAAGTAGTTATTCTAGCAGTAGGTACAGAAGCAGACATTACCGAATTAGAAACCTTTGAAGAACGCCAAATGTTCTTAGAAGATTTAGGCTTGCAGGAACCTGGTTCTGCGAAATTAATTCGTGGTGCTTATAATTTATTGAACTTACAGACCTACTTTACAGCAGGAGTAAAGGAAGTGCGGGCATGGACTATCCCTGTTGGTTCTACGGCTCCGCAGGCAGCCGGAGTAATTCATACCGATTTTGAAAAAGGTTTTATACGTGCCGAAGTAATAAAATATGCAGACTACGTACAATTTGGTAGTGAAGCTAAAGTAAAAGAAGCAGGAAAAATGGGTGTTGAAGGGAAAGAATACGTCGTGAAAGATGGCGATGTGATGCACTTTAGATTTAATGTGTAAATTGGGTTGTGTAGGGTAGTTGCTTAATTTAAGAGTCTATTTAGCAATTAACTCCAGTATCATAAATTCGTTAAAATTTCCGGAAATACCTGCACGGGCTATTAAGCGTATACCTATATTGCTATTTCTCTGTTTTAGAGTATACCTATCTCAATTTATTCCATTGCATCCTCCTGCGTTATTGAAACACAACGTATTTAGCTAAAAAAATCTGTTTAGTCTCAAAAATTTGGGTATCTCTCCTCTGTGGTGGGGTATGTGGCCAGTACCTATTAAAAAAAATTATTAAAACTTTCAATTACCATTGAATTTTGTTACAAAGAGTAATAACTCAATATGGTCGTATCCAAAAGGAGTATCTTCAAAATTTTACTTTATTTATAGCCGTATTTAAAGGAAATTTTATTTATTCCTAAGTGAAAAAAAATTGTAAACTTATTTTTTCCACTTAATATTACACCCCATACTCGGTTTTTGTTCTTTGCGTTGCGGATTATTATTTAGAATATTATCTATTGCTTCGCGAAGGTCTCTACCGTTTACAGGAATTCCATTGCCAGGACGGCTATTGTCTAACTGGCCTCTGTATACAAGTTTTAAATCTGCATCAAACAAATAGAAATCTGGCGTGCAGGCAGCATGATAGGCTTTTGCTATTTCTTGGGTTTCGTCAAAGAGGTAAGGGAAGGGATAGTTTTCTTTTCTTGCAACGTCCCACATATATTGCGGAGCGTCTTGGGGATAGTTTTCAGCATCATTACTGCTTATGGCTACAAAACCGAAACCAGTAACACGGTAATCGTTTGCCAAGCGTACCAACTCTTCGTTTACGTGCTTTACAAAAGGACAGTGGTTGCATATAAACATGACCACAGTACCTTTTTCACCACGAACATCCTGTAATCCAACAGGTTTATTGGTAACAGCGTCTATCAAGATAAAATCTGGAGCTTGGGTGTCCAAGGGCAACATTGTAGAAGGTGTTAAGGCCATACTTAGGTTTTTAAATTAGAAAGACGTTTCCTTACAAAGATACAATTCTGAGTGTTCTCTAAATGAGTACTTACTTTTTATAAATTATTAAACATTTTATAAAAATTTGAATGTCTGTATTAACCTATGTACCTTTAGTAAAAACTAACATAGTATGGACAAAGGATATAGTTCGCTCTCTGTAGCGATAGCACAATTGCAAAATGAAGGATATACCGAGGATTTTAATCTGGTTGAAGATGGTATAGAATCCAAGGGCTTAAAAAAACAATGGAAAGCAGGTGACTGCGAGGTGGTACGGTACTTTCGGTTTGAAGGCATGACAGATCCAGGTGATAGTTCCATTTTATATGCCCTTGAAACTACCGATGGCAGGAAAGGATTGCTGGTAGATAATTACAGTGCTGCTGGAACGTATATCTCTGAAGAAATGCGGAAAAAACTTACTATTACACATCGTGATGAATAATTTGTCTTGGCAAGATTTTGAAAAAGTAGATATGCGTGTTGGGACAATAGTAGAGGCAACCAATTTTGCAGAAGCACGAAATCCTTCTTTTAAATTGAAAATTGACTTCGGAAATCCAATCGGAGTATTAAAATCTTCTGCTCAAATTACAACCTTGTATACCCTTAAAGAACTTATAGGAAAGCAAGTAATAGCGGTAGTCAATTTTCCGAAGAAACAAATAGGGCCTTTAATGAGTGAATGTTTGGTATTGGGTGCTGTAGATGGTAAAGATGTAACTTTATTGCAGCCCAACAAAGACACTCCCAATGGGCTTAGAATTTCATAATAGTTTGTTACAAAGTATCACTTTTATTTATATTTAGTCGAAGTGAGATTAAACCGAAAACACTTCCAAGACCTAGTACAACAAACAAATATTGAGGTGCTAAAACGGTAGTTAAATAGGATACCAACTGTATACTGATTATGGAAAGAGCAAACCCAATACAATTAACTATAGTGAGCGCAGTGCCCTTGGTTGTGGGAGATGTATTTTGAGCCACCAGAGTTGAAAACATTGGAGAATCTGCTATAATCATACTACTCCAAAATAATAAAAAAGCTAAAAATATCCAGGAGTTTGCGGTGAAAAATAAAGGCGAAACCAAACAGCAAATACCAGAAACTAATAAAGCAATGGTTGCTACTTTTTTGCTTCCAAGGCTTTCAGAAAAGTATCCTGCCGCTATACAGCCCAAACTCCCAATGCCAATGATTAGAAAAGACCAGAATGGCACGTTAATCTCGGTAGTATAATTTATAGTAGTATAAGCTTCCAGTATAAATGGGACAAACACCCAAAATGCGTATAACTCCCACATATGTCCAAAATATCCGAAGGCCGCACCACGGAAATTTTTATTTTTGAAGATTTGTTGAAGGATGCTAAAATCTAGCTTTGACGCAGCTTTCCGGTAAGGACCGTTTGGCACGAGAAGCAGTAATAACAATCCGCCCAAGCTTGCTACGGTTGAAGTACTACCAATGACCCATTTCCAAGAAATTTCAGCAGAAAATGTGTTCACAAAATGTGGAAATGCAGTTCCTACTACCAAAGCTCCTACTAGGTATCCTAAAGATTTTCCTAACCCTTTTTCAAAATAATCTGCCGCTATTTTCATCCCAATAGGATAAATTCCTGCCAAAAAGAAGCCCGTCATAAACCGAATCGTCAACAAAGAAGCCAAGGTATTTCCACCCCAAAGCATTCCAAGGTTTATAGTTGCTCCAAATAGCGCACAAATAAAAAACACTTTAGACGGTGAAAACCTATCGGCTATGGTTAATAAGGCGAAAATTAATGTCCCCAAAATAAATCCAAACTGCACTGCAGAAGTTAAATACCCTAGTACTTCTATTGGTAATTGAAATGCTTCGGTAAGTTGTGCCAACACGCCATTGCCTGCAAACCATAAGGAGGTGCAACAAAACTGGGCAAAGACAATTATAGTGAGAATTCTTTTAGGTAGCATTCCATAAAAATACTTCTTAAAAACAATATGGAGCGTATTTAAAAACACTTGCTGTAAGGATATATTGTTAACTAGTATTTTAAACAGGTCTCGGTATTACAAACTATCAAACTCTACAAATTCATACTCTGGAGAACTTTCAAAGAGATTTCTTAGGATAGCGGCGTGGCCATTGCCCATAATAACCATAATTCTATCATCCGGACTTTCAGTAATACCAATGATATTTCTAAAAATACGAAGATTTCGGTTATACCACCAAATGGAGAGATGGTCTGCACCTTGATTATTTTCGGTTTTAAAATTTCCGAGTAAATAAATACCATAGCCATATTGATGAGATTCTTTGGAATTCATATATTTAAAATAATCTGTCAGCTTTATTTTTGGAATAAGCTTGTCGTCATACGCCATCCAATTCTCAAAACCTTTCCAAAGTGGCTCTTTATAATCCCAATTTACATCGCCTGTAATTTTTTTTAGGTAAATAGAATCTTTTCCATACAAATCTCCACTCAAGGAATAAGCGTTTACCTGATACAATGTGTCTAATCCTAATTCTGTAGCTGTTCTCATTGCTAATTGGTAGCGCTCATCTCGTTTATCTCTATACTTTCCTTCACCATATTCACGTAATTTTTTTGTGGCATTCCAGTTTGGGTTTGCTTCAATGGCTATTTTGGTGGGTTTAAACTTTTTGATGTAGGCTATCAATTCTGAAACTTCAGATTTTTTTGGCTCTTTAAGTACGTCTATCTGGTCTTCTGGAGTTGTTTTGTGACTATCTAAACCTGGATAGTCAAAATGAAAGGTACCTACCACCAATACTTTTGCCTTTTGTGACGGAAAGAAATCGGCTGGGGTTTTTAACGTATCTAGCACAGATCTTTGTAATGCTTCGGAAGGGGGAGTCTTTTTTTTATCATTTTCCGAACAAGAAATAAGAAGGAATAGGACTGGTAATAATAAATAATGTTTCATAGGTTGAATTGTTAGTTTTAATAAGGATGTGTCTTAGGTAGGAATGTTACACTTTAAATAAAAGGATTAGAATAAAAACATCCAAAACTTATAGTGTATAAAAGTGTTTAAATGTTAAAATATGTTAAATTACTACTTTGTAATGCATAGTACTGTAACAAAATATCGAGTTGTACGTCTATTAAGTATAACCCTTTAAAACTATTATTATGAGAACTTTAGACAGTAACACATTAACAGCAAGAGTAAGAACATCAAAATCATACGCTTGGAACAACAAAAGACGCTACAGATAAGCTGTAGCAAAACATCAATCTATCAAAAAACGGAATGTCATGAAAAAATTATCAAATTCCTTGCGGGTTGCAGGACTGCAATCACAAAGACGTCGAATGTGTTATTTTGTTGAAGAAGCATTTCAACATTCACTGGGAGACCCCCTCTTACGTAAGTTAGACTGCAAATTGCGGTAAGTAGTAAGCATCAATCAAAAACGAGAAAGCTGAATTTCCTTCATCAAGAAATTCAGCTTTTTTTTATTCAAATACAAAATATTACTCTTTTTGCCGTTTTACATTAAAACTAGGCGCTTTATAGTCTTTCGGCAAATAATTTTCTGGAATGGTACTCATATTACCATCTCTAGCTGCGCGGTAGTGCGGAGATAGTATTTCAATTCCCTGCTCATTACACACATCTTGAATATTTTGGTGCAAATTGCTGTAAATAGTAGCTTGCTTGTTGGCTTCTTGAATATATGCATTGATTTGATACGCTACGTAAAAATCTTCTAAACTTGTTTGTAATACAAAGGGCTCAGGAGCTTCCATGACTAGATTGGTTCTTTTGGCAGCCTCAATTAAGGCGGCGTGCATCTTCTTCCACGGAATGTCATACCCAATAGTGACAGTAGTGTGAATAATCAATCCTTTTTCTGGCGCATCACTGCTGTAATTTATGGTATGGCTACTCATAACAGTACTGTTAGGAATAGATATAATCTCATTTTTTGGGGTACGTACACGGGTTACAAGGGATGATTTCTCAATTACATCGCCAAATACTTCCCCAATTTTTACACGATCCCCAATTTTGAATAAACGCATATACGTTAACACCAATCCAGCAATAATGTTAGAGAGCGATCCCGCCGAACCAAAAGTGAACAGGAACCCTAAGAATACCGAAATCCCTTGAAATACAGGCGAATCGCTGCCAGGAATGTAGTTCCAAATAGAGACAATCATAAAGGCATATACGAGCACTCTAACAATTTGAAAGGTAGGTCCCGCCCAATCTGGAAAAAAGCCGTTTATCTTTAAATTACCATTCGCAATTTCGTCCCGTAAAAATTTTATTCCTTTAAGCACATATCTAAACACAATCACAATTACAATGATGGCAATTAAATTAGGCAAGTAGTTCCAAATGCTTGAAAGAATAGATTTTACTGGGTTTAGCACATACCCAAATAGGGTGTCTGCAAAGTTTCGTGTCCAAGGAAAAATCTTAAAAAGCGTAGGTAATGCTATATAAATGGAAGCAACGATAGCAAACCATTTCACCACTTTATTAATGAGCAATACGGCCGAAACCTCCCGCTTTGCATCAAATAAAGTATAGTCCTTAATTTTAATTCCTTTTAAACGTTTTCCTTCTTGATCTTCTATTTTTTTAGCGGTCCAACGAAAGAATTTTGAAATGTATTTTATTAAAAACCAAATTACAACCAATACCAAAAGTGCAAGACCAATTCTGGCAAGAATATTCCAAATATTTGTCTCGGCATTGTAGCTCGTTACGGCATCTCCTATTTTGGTTTGGTATGTTTTGGCAAGTTCAAATTGGGAGGTATCTGCCCAAAGCGCATCATTTTGCGAAATGCTTATAATAGTCTTCTCGCGATACACTACATCAAAAGTTGTCTCTGACTCAATAATCTGAAGAGAATCTGTTGTAAAACCAGCGTTATCGGGTAATTTTTTAACTCGTCTGCTAATAGCATCTGCACGTTCTCCAGCCGAAAAACTTCCTAATTTGGTATGAACCAGAAATAGGGTGTCATTAAAAAAACCTAGAACCGGATAGCCTTTCGTAGATTTTCGTAAAGATGCAATTTGTTCTTTCTTTTGGTTTAACAAGGCATCTTCTTGAACATTTAGCGTGTTTAATTTTTGCTGAAGTTCAGTTCGTTTTGTGGCATCATCAGACTTTAACGCAGATATTTGTTGCTGAAGATCGGCTTTCCGAAGCGAATCTATGAGTCTTTGTTTTTCAAGATCTGCTAATTTTTTCTGAAAATTATTTTGTAGTATTTCTACTGAATCTACAGCTTTTACTACAGTAGAATCGGTTTGGGCAATACTCATTGATACTGCAAATAACACAGTAAAAATCAATAGTATACGAGCCGTTTTTATCATTTAGTTTGTTTTAAAAGGAAACGAATGTACTATAATTAAAGATACGTACTTTAGAATAAATAATAAATAAAACACAAAAATTGCTATGGTAAATACCTATACTTCAGCATCCATCATGTCTGTAACTACGTGGTAACGAGGGTCGTCAATAGCATCTTGTATGATGGTGTTAAATTCTGGATTCCATTTTATAAGCATTTCTTTACAGTCTGGACTTAAGTGTGTTAAGGTTACTTTTTTGCCGGCATCTAAGTACTTATTGGCAATGTTGCGCAATGCTTCCACACCAGAATGGTCTGAAACTTTAGATTCAATAAAGTCTATTTCAATCGCCTCTGGATCTCCGGAAACATCAAATTTATTATTGAATGCTGTAGTAGAGCCAAAAAAGAGCGGTCCCCAGATTTCATAAACTTTGGTTCCATCATCTTTTATGCGTTTACGCGCTCTAATTCTGGTAGCACTTTTCCACGCAAAAGATAGGGCACTCATAATTACACCTGCTATTACGGCAATTGCTAAATCCTGCCAAACCGTAATGGCAGAAACTGCAATGAGTACAATAGCATCGGTTACGGGAATTTTATGTAAAATACGAAAACTACTCCAGGCAAACGTACCTATCACTACCATAAACATTACCCCAACCAAAGCAGCAATGGGTATTTGTTCGATTAATGGTGCACCAAACAATACAAAGCAGAGTAGTGCCACAGCAGCAACAGCTCCCGATAATCTTCCGCGACCTCCAGAGTTTATGTTGATAATACTTTGTCCAATCATGGCACACCCCCCCATACCTCCAAAGAGTCCGTTTAAGATGTTCGCACCCCCTTGTGCAACGCACTCACGATTTCCACTCCCACGGGTTTCAGTCATTTCGTCAATGAGGTTTAACGTCATTAAGCTTTCAATTAAACCAACAGCGGCGAGAATCATAGCTGTAGAAAATATAAGTCCCCAATGATCCCCTATGGTATAAAATAACGTAAATATTTGATCTTGAAATGTAGGTAAACCCCCTTGAAGTCCGTCACCACCACCGTCTTTTATAAAAGAACCAACCGTGCTAACGTCTATTTTTCCGAAGATAACAATGGCTGCTACTACTACAATCGCTATTAAAGCAGCGGGTATTTTTTTGGTAAGTTTTGGTAAGCCATACATAATTGCCATAGTTAACGCTACCAAACCGAGCATTAACCAGAGATTAGTACCTTGTAGCCAAGTCATTTCGCCACCTACATTTTCTTTAAATAATCCTAATTGAGATAAAAATATTACAATAGCCAACCCATTTACAAATCCCATCATTACAGGGTGGGGAATAAGCCTTACAAATTTTCCTAACCTAAGAACACCTGCCAAAATTTGAATCCCTCCCACAAACAGTAAGGTAATGAACAACCATTGAAGACCAAGATTTTCAATGGGAGTTGCTAAAGCTTCACCCACTTCATTTCCTTTAGCGATTAAATGGACCATTACAACCGCCATAGCACCTGTAGCTCCGGAGATCATCCCGGGACGCCCGCCAAACAGCGCGGTAATAATTCCCATCATAAACGCTCCGTACAATCCTACTAACGGATCTATACCTGCCACAAAAGCAAATGCAACGGCTTCTGGTACCAATGCCAAAGCCACAGTAAGCCCTGAAAGGATATCATTTTTCGGATTTTGAGTAAAATTCTTAATGGTTTTCTGCCACATAGTTTTGCGCTTAAAAAAGCGGCAAATATACTTTTAAATAGTGTAGTATTGTGCCACTTATATATAAAAAAAGCCCCGGTATCGGGGCTTTCAATTTTTGTATTTCTTTTTAGTTAGCAGGTCCTACAAGCTCTACCTCAAATATAAGATCTGCATTGGCAGGAATTCTTGGTGGATTACCACGCTCACCATAGGCCAAATGAGAAGGGATGTACAAAATGGCTTTTTCGCCAACTGTCATTGTTAACAATCCTTCTTTAAAGCCAGGGATAAGTCTAGCTTCAGTGCTATATACAGGATCCATAGGTTGGTATGGATTTCTTGCGTCTAAGGCATTATATTTTTCGGCTACATCTTTGTACGTAGTGAAAAAAAGTTGACCATTAGAGAAATATCCAGCACAGTTTACAAGAACTTTAGCCCCAGTTTCTGGTTTTATTCCATTTCCTTCTTGGATAACTAGAATTTCAAGACCGGAATCTAATTTTGTAGCTTCTGCTCTTTTTGTTGCGTACATAACAGCAGTTTCGGTAGCTATTTTTTCAACAGCTTCAGCTTTTGCAAGTACTTCTGCTTCTAATGCTTCTAACTCCTTCGAGAATTCTGCTATCTTTTGATTGCCCTTGTTAATAATATTTACTTCTTGAATCACAACATCATCTACCGGCTTGTCGCCAGGCTTGATGGTGGGAACTAATCCAATAGAATCTACCACTTCTTGTCCCATAACAATTTCTCCAAAAACAGTATGTCTAGTGTCTAACCAAGGCGTTGCCTTCAGCGTAACAAAAAACTGACTTCCATTAGCGTCTGCTCCTGGATTAGCCATAGATAAAACTCCTTTTCCTTTATGCGTTAATGAATCTACAATTTCATCTGGAAAAATATATCCAGGACCACCTGTTCCATTGCCCAATGGGTCCCCACCTTGAATCATAAAGTCCTTCATAACACGGTGAAATACAAGACCATTGTAATATTTTTTGCCTTTATAGGCAGAATCCACCATTTTACTTTTTCCTTCTGCCAATTCTACAAAGCTGGCCACAGTAAGTGGGGTAGCTTCGTTGTATAATTTAGCTACAAAAGTACCTTTGCTAGTAATAAATTCGGCATATAAGCCATCTCCTAAGTCTGGATATTTATCTTCACAAGCCGTCATGGCTACTGTCAAGATTACAAGTGCTAAAAGCGATAATTTTTTCATTTGATTTTGTAATTAATTTTAAACGTTTGTTATTAATTTTCTTCTGAAGTTTCAATAGATCGAAGCGTAATGGTGCTTTGTATTGGTACATTCGCTCCCAATTTTTCTTGTATTCCGTAGTATCCAAAAGCTTTATACGAAGGAAATAAGAAGGTAACAGTTTCACCTTCTTTCATTATTTTAATTCCTTCTCTAATTCCAGAGATAAGGTCTTGATTGCTTTGATCTACTTGGTATTTTTGAAGGCCATTTTCAACTTCTGAAACTATGGTGGTTCCGTCTAGGTCTTTTACATCGTAGGTGAAGGTTACTAGGTCTCCAAATTTCGGCATTAGTGTACTTACCGTATCTTTTACATTATAAAAGTACCAGAATCCATTTGGGTTAGACTCAAATTCGGTAGTCTTATTTTGAGAAATAATTTTAGTTATAACTGCCTCTTCTTTCTTGTACAATTTTTTGTTACGCTCTGCACTTTCTTTTATAAAACTTCCAGAGCTACGCTGTTCAGGTCTTCTGGCTTCCGGGCTTTTACAAGCCACTACAAAGAGAAGAAATAGTATAAAATATAAAAAATTACGCATTGGCATTCAGGGCATTTTTATAGTTTGGCAAGATACTAATAAATTCAGAAATGGTGTCATCAAGATTTTTATCGCTTTTACCACCTGCTGCATTTGTATGACCGCCGCCGTTATAGTGTGCTCTTGCAAATTCGTTTACTGAAAAAGAGCCTTTACTTCGGAAAGAGATTTTCACGATATTATCTTGTTTACTTTCAATGAAAATTACAGCAAAATTTATTCCTATTACTGAAAGCGAATAATTTACAAATCCTTCGGTATCCCCTTTTTTGAAATTGTTGTCGTCCAATTCTTTTTGCGTAAGGGTAATAAAAGCAGTGTTGTATTCTGGAAGAATTGTCATATTATTTAATGCAATTCCTAGTAGTTTTAACCTCTCTGGTGTATTTGTGTCGTAAATATTGTTGTGTATTTCAGAACCATTTGCCCCGGCTTCTAGTAACTGTGCAATCACACGGTGCGTAGTTGGAGAGGTAGATGAAAACCTGAAACTACCCGTATCTGTCATAATGCCTGTGTACAAATTGGTGGCGATTTCAGCAGAAAGCACATCCAATCTTCCTAAGGCATCCATAAAATGATATACCATTTCGGAGGTTGAACTCATCGTTACATCACTATAGGTAGCCACGGCATAGTCTGAGGGAGCCTGGTGGTGATCTATCATTACAAATTTGGCGTCGCATGTTTCCAAAACAGTTCCTAAATCTCCCACTCTAGTTAGTGCGTTAAAATCTAGAGTAAAAACAATAGCTGCTTCGTCGAAAAGTAGTTGGCATTTTTCTGGTTCTTTCTCATAAATACAGATGGTTTCATTGCCAGGCATCCATTTAAGAAAAGTTGGATAATCATTTGGCATGACAACCTCTGCTTGATGACCCAACGATTGTAAGAAAAAATAGAGTCCCATACAAGAGCCTATGGCGTCTCCATCTGGGTTTTTATGCCCAACAATTACTACTTTTTTAGGAGTGGATAATAAGGTTTCAACTTGCTGTGTAATTTCTTTATTCATAGGAGTGCGAAGATACAATTATTCAGTCTTATGGACGAAATTCTCTTTTGTACAATTTTACATTATTACGTTAACAATCGCTAATTGCTTGCAGTTGTGTTTTAAATACCTACTTTTGCACCAAATTTTAAAAAAGTTATGAGAACAGATAGAACATTTACAATGTTAAAGCCTGATAGTGTTGAAAAAGGACACATTGGTGCTATTTTAGAAAAAATAAATGCAAGCGGCTTCCGCATTGTTGCAATGAAGTTAACGCAGATGACAACAGCAGATGCTCAGGAATTTTACGCAGTTCACAGCGAACGTCCATTTTATGGTGAGTTGGTAGAGTATATGACGCGTGGTCCTATTGTGGCTGCTATCTTAGAGAAAAACAACGCAGTGGAAGATTTCCGTACGTTAATAGGAGCTACCA
Source organism: Rasiella sp. SM2506 (assembly GCF_050859505.1). Classification (GTDB taxonomy): domain Bacteria; phylum Bacteroidota; class Bacteroidia; order Flavobacteriales; family Flavobacteriaceae; genus Marinirhabdus. The sequence continues at coordinate 2,295,615 of NZ_CP193934.1, forward strand.
ATCCAGCCGATGCTGCTGAAGGTACCATCCGTAAATTATATGCTGCTTCTATTGGAGAAAATGCTGTACACGGAAGTGATAGCGATGAGAACGCAGCTATTGAAGGTGCTTTCCATTTTTCTGGACGTGAAATGTTCTAAGAAAATTCTATAGAAATTATATTTATTGCCCTTCTGCATTTGTTTGTGGGAGGGTTTTTTAGTGGTGAGAGGTGAGAAAAACTAAGTAACCCATTCACCAATTAACTACCCTATTTCAATACCAACTTCTTCACCAATTCTTTGCCCACTTCTTCGTTGAGCAGTTTCATGATTTTTTCTTTTCCATAGCTCAATTCCTCTCGCAATACTGAAGAGCTTAAACTTACAAAAAGTGTTTCTCTTTCTAATACGAGACCCGTGGTGTATTTTGATATCGCCTCACCCAATACAGTGTGCCAGGCTTCTTTTATAGTTACCTTGTCCAGCCCCTTTTCGAGTTTGTTGGAGGAGATAAAGTTTTTTAAAACATCGCCTATGGTACTTTCTTCTGCGTTTCTTTTGGCCATATTTTTAGTTGAGAGTTTAGGTATTATTGGAAGGATGTGGTTGATTTCTACTGAAAATTGAACGTGGCGAATTTTTTGTAAAAATACGTTTTTCCGTCAGGATTTAAAACTACTAAGCTGCTGTCTTTTGCTTTTAAAACAGTTTCTTTCCAGGAATCGAAAGGAGTAGTATAATATAATCGTAAGCTGTCGTCTTCAATTTTAATCTCGAAGGTTTCTGCATCATTACTGGTAAGAAAAGTTCCGTCCAACTTGGGTTGTACTTTTTTTCGAATGCCAGTCTTGCCATTAATTTCCATAAAATCTATGGTAGTGCTTATGGTGAACTCTTTTTCGGTTCCGTCTTCAAGGATTGCTTTTTCTATGCTCCAATAGCCATCCAGGTATTGAATTTGCTCATTCGCATCTTGCTTCGCACAAGAACTGATTATGGTTAATATGATTGCTATAGGTATGTATTTGTTCATCTTTTTTATTTTTTACTCACTACTCACCATTCACAACGAAAACATTTTATAGGTCTGGCTCACCTCTTTTACAATCTGCTCCGTTCGTTCGGCGTGGGTATCGCTTATAAAAAGTTGTCCAAAGTGTTCATCGTCTACGAGAGAGATAAGTTGTGCGACGCGTTCTTCATCCAGTTTATCAAAAATATCATCCAGCAAAAGAATAGGAGTGACGCCACTTTGCTCTTTTATAAAATCGAATTGCGCCAATTTCAATGCTATAAGATACGATTTTTGTTGCCCCTGCGAGCCAAATTTCTTCACAGGATACTTATCCAGATTAAACTTTAAATCGTCTTTATGAATCCCAAAATTGGTGTATTGTGTGAGTTTGTCTTTACTTCGGTTTTCTTGCAGAAGTTGTACTAGTGGTGCCTCTTTTAGCTGGCTTTTATATTTCAACCCAACAGTTTCAGTTCCATTGCTAATAGATTGGTAGCGTTTTAAAAAGATAGGAGCAAAGGCATTTACAAAACTGGTTCGTTTTTCAAAAATGGGCATTGCCAACTCGTGCAATTGTAAATCGTAAATTTCTAATTGTTGCGCATTAAACGTATTGTTAGCGGCAAAATATTTCAACAACGCATTACGCTGTGCCAACACTTTATTGTAATTTATGAGCGTATGTAGATACTTGGAATCACCTTGCGAAATCACCCCATCCATAAATTTTCTCCGCGTATCGCTGCCTTCAATAATTAAGTCACGATCTGCGGGTGAAATAATTACTAAAGGGAGAAAACCAATGTGTTCGCTGAACTTGTCATAGGTTTTTCCATTGCGTTTAATATGTTTTTTCTGACCATTTTTGGCGCTAATGATGATTTTTTCGGATCTCTCATTCTTGTCATAATTGCCTTCTATTACGAAAAAATCTGTGCCGTGTTTCATGTTTTGGCTCGTAATAGGGTTGAAGTAACTTTTTCCGAAGGAAAGATGGTAAATCGCATCCAAAACATTGGTCTTTCCAACGCCATTTTTACCCACGAAACAATTTATTTTAGGATCGAATTGAAAATTATGAGCTTCAAAATTTTTATAGTTGATTAATGAAACTGAAGTTAAAATCATAAAAATGAAATGGTTGCGTGTATTTGTTGAAAGAATTGTATGGTAGTTATCGAGCTTGCAAATTATTGAAAAATAAGAACTTTTTTCGCATTTAAATTGTAATAAAAATTTTATTTTTGCCCGTTAGTAAACCAAAATTATGGCTACATATAAAAAGAGAGGTTATAAACAACCTAAACCGAAGAACGAAACAGATCAAGACGGAGTTTTTGACGGCGATAGTACAACAGCTGAAGTATTTAATACTTTAGATGAAGGTGCCAACAAAACCGAAGCTTGGGTAGAGAAAAACCAAAAAGGAATTTTAATAGTAGTAGGTATTATTGCCGTTGCTGTTTTAGGATATCTTGGTTTTCAGCAGTGGGTTCAAGGTCCAAAAGAAGCTGAGGCTATGAATGAGATGTTCCAGGCACAGCAGTATTTTGAGCAAGCATTGGGGAATGAAACGGTAAGTGATTCTCTATACGATCTTTCATTAAACGGTGGTAGAGGAAAATATGGTTTCTTAGAAATTATTGACAACTACGGAAGTACAAAAGCAGGAAATCTTGCAGAATACTATGCAGGTATGGCATACTTAAGTACTGGTAAATACCAAGAAGCAATTAATCATTTGGATAACTTTAGCAGTGAAGACGAAATGTTGGCTCCTTTAGCAAAAGGTGCTATTGGTGATGCATTTGCACAGTTGAATCAAAATGAGGAAGCATTAAAGTATTACGAAGCAGCAGCAACAGTTCGCACGAATGAAGTAACTTCACCACGTTTTTTACTAAAAGCTGGTATTGTTGCTATGAATCTTGGTAAAACAGATGCTGCTCTTAAGCATTTTGAAACTTTAAACAAGCAATATCCAAAATCTACAGAAGCTAAAACTTCAATTCCTTACAAAGGAAAGGTAGAGGCAATGCAATAAAAATTCTCGCTACGGTGAGCAATTAATATGGCTACTCAAAATAACAACTTATCGGCATACGATAAAACAACTATCCCAAGCGCGAAAGATTTTCGGTTTGGGATTGTTGTTTCAGAATGGAATGAAAAAATTACGCAAGGGATGTTCCAGGGTGCTTTTGATGCTATTCTGGATTGTGGCGGCCAAAAGGAAAATATTGTACGATGGAATGTTCCAGGAAGTTTTGAGCTTATTTACGGTGCAAAAAAAATGTCGCAGAGTTTTGATATGCTGGATGCCATTATAGTAATTGGTAACGTAATTCAGGGTGAGACTAAACATTTCGATTACGTATGTGAAGGGGTTGCTCAAGGTATCAAAGACCTGAATGTCCTAGGTGATATTCCCGTAATTTTCTGTGTACTTACCGATAACAATATGCAACAATCCATCGACAGAAGTGGTGGGAAACACGGCAACAAAGGAACCGAAGCTGCCATAGCCGCTATTAAAATGGCGCAACTCCGCAAGGACGCCAAATTCTACAAATAATATTTTTTTCACTACAATTTAAATTTTGGTACCCTTTGCATTTGCATGGAGGTAGTTCTCTTTAGTATCTTTCCATTATTAATTGAGATTCCCATGAAGGTTTTAATAATTGAAGATGAAAAACCCGCAGCACGCAGGTTAAATCGTATGCTAGAGCATCTGGATGTAGGAGTAGATCAAATGCTTCATAGTGTAGATGAAGCCATCCAGTGGTTTAAGAATAATGAGCATCCAGATCTTATCTTTTTGGATATTCAATTAAGCGATGGACTTTCTTTTGAAATTTTTGACGAAGTAGAGATACAAAGCTCCATTATTTTCACCACTGCTTATGATGAATATGCGCTTCAGGCCTTTAAACTGAATAGTATAGACTATATCCTAAAACCTATAGATGAAGAGGAACTAGCAACAGCCGTAAAAAAGTACAAAATGCGACAACCAAAGACGCAACATGTACAGTTCAATTTTGACGATATTAAAAAACTTCTTACCAATCCTGTTGAAAGAGAATACAAAAAACGGTTTACCACAAAAATTGGACAGCATATTAAAATGATTTCAGTGGACGAGATAGAGTGCTTTTATTCTGAAAATAAAGGAACCTATGCCCATACGGTAGACGGCAGGGATTATTTGCTAGACACCACGCTAGAGCAATTGGAAGATGAACTGGAGCCACAAACATTTTTCAGAATAAGCCGAAAATACTACATAAATATTAACGCTATAAAAGATATTATTAGCTATACCAACAGTCGTCTACAATTAAAACTGAACAGTTATAAAGCGCAGGAAGTGATTGTAGCAAGAGAGCGTGTGCGCGATTTTAAATTATGGCTGGAATAATTTTCCTAAAATGGATGGTAACTTGTTAAGACTAAAGCTACCGTATTATCTTTAAGTATCTCTCTTACCAAAGTATAATCACCAATTTTGGAATGTCGAATACACCAGAAATATTTTTTAGTTTCTGGGAAGTATTTTTTGAGGACTTTATAATCGAAATGTTCGGTAGAAAGACCTAATTCGGGGTTTGTTTCCAGTATTCTCTTAATTTTTTCTATTTCTGAATCTAAAGCTGTTCGATTCAGTTTGTTCAGATTTTGTTTTAAATAGTAACTTGTATGATACCCTTCAGCAGTAAAGAGACTTAATTTCTCAGGGAATCTTGTTTCAATTAAAATCTTTTGTTTTGGGTAGTCATGTAAGATGCTGTTCAGCTTTTGAAAGATTAATTCGGCAGTATTTTCATCCAGATTTTTAATATCCAACCACATAAAAGGTTGCTTATTTTCCAGAGCAGCAACATAGGTGCTAAATGAAAGCTCGATGGATGGCGCGGGCGGGTGGTGAACATCCAGAATATTGGTTTCGGGAACGTACACCAAATCTAGTTCTATAGCTTCAAAGTGGGTGAGACTGCTTTCCAGTTTCTCCAAGGTATTAACGCGGTGCGCACCTATCTTGTTGTAATATCCTAGAAATTCGATTTTCTTAGGACTGTGTTTGTACAACCAAAATAGTAGTATCCCTACTAAAAGAGATCCTAATGTTACCATTAATCTACCTTTTGTCATAATCCAGAGAGTCTTTAATTATTCTTTTCCGTTGTACAAAAGTACTGTCCAGTACATTTTTAGAAGCATCAAATCCTTTAAAAGTTATAGTGCTTAGAGAGGCGAAGGTATGTGGGAAATCTATAAGACTGTATTTTCTGTTCCCTATATCTTTAGGAATGGAGCCCTTTTCGTTTATATATTTTTCTGAAAACCAAAAAAGCAGGGGAACTTCAAACATAGGGCGTGTTCCATGATATTCGTTATGCCCTAGAAAGTCCATAGTGTCATAAACTTCGTCCCCGTGATCTGAAAAATAAGCTAAATAACTATATCCGTCTTGCCTTCGTAACTGTTCAATTAACGCTCTAATTACATAGTCGTTATACAGCATTGCATTGTCATACCTATTCGTTTGAATTATCGCTTTTTCGTGCTGAAATTTTAAATCTTTAGAAGGAGTCTGAAATTTTTCAAACATTTTAGGGTATCTTTTCTCATAGCGCAAATGAGTGCCAATGAGATGCACAAAAATAACTTTTTTTGATGCGCTCTTATCTTTTAAAATTTCAGCTAGAACAGGCAGTAATGCCCCATCATAAATATCATAATTATAATCGTCTGTTGCCATAAAGCGCTTATGGGTAGCGGCACTTCCTATGATTGTTGGGATACTTTCGTACAATCCTACTGGTTTTTGATTAGAGAGCCAATACGTAGTAAATCCCGCCATATTTGCCAATTGTATAATAGATCCATTGGGTGACGGAGCTTTGTTCTCCTGGTTGGACAGGGTAAGTATTTTTTCAAGTGCGGTTATGGTGTGTACGTGAGGGGTTATGACACTATCCATGACTACAAGTTCCTCTTTTATTTCGGTTAGTTTTGGGTTGGTTTCCCTGCCATAACCGTATAATTGCATATGCCATCTTGAGGTAGACTCTCCAATAACAACAACGTAGGTTTGAGGGATGTCTTTACTTTCAATTTTAGTAAAGGCTTTGCTGGTAGGAATGGCTAGTGCATCTTTAAGCTGTTTTTTTGCTGTGAGATAATCGTCCCATGTGGTGAGGGTCGCATATGGAATATTTTCAGTTTTAAATTTTTTATGTATTGCAAAAACGCATCCTAATGCAGCTAATAGTAAGAATAGTTTATATAGAAAGGCTCTTTTTAAAGGTTTTTCCTGAAATTTATTTTTTCTGAATAAGCCCTTCAGTAAGAAAAATATAGGCCATAGCAGTAGTATGAGAAGCAAATAGGTAGTGCCGTTAAAATAATTAGAAAGATAGTCTGATGCCTCTCCGCTATTGGTTTCAAAAATAACATACAAGGCTGAGCTACTTATAGGAACGCCGTACTGATTATAAAAGCTAAGTTTTACAAATGCAAAAAATGCAAGGAATACGTATCCTAAGACCTTTACAAGTGAGTATATTCTCCAGTCTTTAAAAAAGACGGATAGAATCGAAATACTCAAAGACATAATCCCAAATGCTACTAGCTCTTGTACAAAAGTATTGGAGGGAATGATGAAATAACCAGCACACACCACTACAACGAAAGGAAGCCAAAGCCAAAGATGGTTTTTTGGGATGTTCATATTCTTTAAACCGTTTTTAAAGTAGGATACTTTCTATTTTTTGGAATCTATCCGATTTTCGTCAAATGCCGAAGGTAACAATTGCGGGATTAATTTTACCAATAATGGTAATAATAAGGTGCCTCCAGGTAACAAAAAGATAGTGAGCGACGGAACTGTTTTACAAATATCCAGCAATTGTGCTTTTACTTTTTTCTTTTCCGAAGAAGAGAGTGAACGGGTGGTAGATTTTCCCAAAAGCACAAGTAACTCGCCACTTTCTTCCAACTCTAAAAGCAATCTGTTTTTATTTCTAAGAATAAGTGTTTTTACAGTTTGGGTTGCCTGTTTGTAAAATTGATTTACTGGATGGGCATGGTCAAAAAGACTTAACTTACTTTTATTGGTATTGGTTAGTTGGATTATATTCTGTATAGCATTACTTAATGATTCTTCGGGCAACTGTAATTGGTGTATGAGTTGGTATAAAAACTCTTGTTCGCTGGCTTCCATAGTATGGTCATCCCAAACGGCTAGACAGCATATGTCCAGAATGTATAGTTTTTCGTTTTGGTTTAAAGAAAGTGTTTGTAAATAACTTAAAGGTTTGTCGTTCCCATTAGGAAGTGTATATAAAGTGGCATCCTCAAAAAGTTCTAGGAGCAAACGATCGTATTTGTTTTTATTTTTTTTGGCTTGCAATGCCAGGAAGCAACAATGCATTACTAATTTTTCGAAATTAGCAATATATTTTTTTGAAAGAATACTCGTATCCAAAAATTTTGAAAAGGCCAATACATCTATATATAGGAAGGCATGGGTAAGCAGAGATGCAAAATCTCTTTTAAATAAATTGTTGGACTCTTGAATACGTACGGTCATAATACGTTCCAGTTTGGAAGCATCACTTTTATACCGTGAAAACTGAATAAAAAAACCTTTACGTTCTTTTTCAATAGCTTTATAAAACGAGATTATGGTTTTGTATATTTCATCTGGGGTGGCTTCTTTTTTTTCAACTAAATATAACAACGTGAGGTTGTGTAACAAATTTACTTTGGTGGTTTCTTCACGGGTAAGTTGGAGTCTGTTTTTTGGCGTTACAAATAATAAAGTAGTTGAAACTCCAAATATAAATCCATTTTTTTGGAGTGTACAATACGGAACTGCTTCAAAATTATTTGCTTCACTATTAGTAGCTTGCTTTAATAGGGTTAAGTATTTTGGAATCCATCCACTAGCTGAGGGGTTCATGAGTTTTGTTTAAGAGTGTTTTAATTTTAGTTAACATAAAATTAACTGGCTTAGGAAAACCGTTGACGTAATTTAGGCGTAAATAAGGATGAAAGTACACAATGGTAGTACACTAACCAAATATAACTTTCAAAAAAACTATTAATAATAACTAAATTTTTTAAAATGAAAAAAACGAAACTTTTTGCCGCTATTGGTGGATTGGGAGTAGCAATACTTGCCGTATTTCTAATCGCAGCAGATCACGTAGACGCTCCGGATGTAACTGGACAAACAACAGACATTGCAGATTTGTATGCCTTTGAAGGAGACAATCCAAACAACACTGTATTAATTGCTACACTTCAAGGACCATTAACTCCTGGGGATGTAACTAATACAGCTATGTTTGATGAAACAGTACTTATTGAATTCAATATTGATAACACAGGTGATTTTGTGGAGGATTTAGTTATTCAAGCAGTTCGCCGTGGAGACTCAATGTATTTCTTTGGACCATCTGCTCCAGGCCAAACAGGTCTTAATAGCCAGATTGAAACTACAGCTCCTATGAGTAGTGTAAAAATTTCAACAACAGATGAAACAATAACTGCTTCAAACAATGGTATGTCATTTTTTGCAGGACCAAGAAGAGATTATTTCTTTTTCGACTTTGAGCGTTTTAATGCAGTAACATCTGGTGCGGTAGCACCTGAAGGGTTTAACTCGCCAGGTACAGATTTCTTTGAAGACTTAAATGTTTTAGCCATAAGCGTTGAGGTTCCAAATAGTTTATTAGGTACAGCGCCTCCACATGTTGGTGCAGCTGTAGGATTACAAGGTTTACCTCCTGCTTACAATGTATGGGTATCTGCAAAGAGAAAACAATAATAAATAGCTAACGATAAAATTTAAGATAGAGATATGAAAACAATATATAAATCAATTTTTATAGCCGCATTGGCTGTAACGACAACACTCACATTTGTGCAGTGTGCAGACGACGACGACAATGGGAATGCCCTTAACGAACCAACTTGTGATGATGGTATCATGAATGCTGATGAAGAAGGCGTTGATTGTGGTGGTGTTTTTTGTGAGCCTTGCGCGGTAGTGCTAGACTTCTCAGGAACCTATGCTCAAGAAGATATTATGGGACGTCCGGGTATTAACACCGTTTTTGGTGGATCTGATCCTGTGAAAAATAACTTTAATACTAGTATTGTAAGTGGAAGAGCATCTTTCCAGCCTATATTTGAGGCAACTATGGAAAATTATTTCGATGTTTATGCAGTCGCTCTTGGAGCAGATCCTGCAAACGTAAATTACGAGACTAATATCTTAGGTTTGGATGCTCCAACGTTTACAACAGTATTAGCTCAATTTGATGCTTTACAAGTTGCACCTAATGGAGAAACAACGTATTTTAATCCTGCTTCAGGAGCAGCTTTAACAGGACGTAACCTTTCAGATGATGTTATCGATATTTCATTGATTTTAATCTTTGGAGGTGGTGATATAAACAATTTGAACTTTAGTGATCCAGCTACTGGTCCACTATTAACTACAGATGGTGTAGGTGCTGGAGACCGTGATTTTACTTTAGGTTTTCCATATATGTCTACTGTAAATCAGTAATCAACATTTAATTAATTTGAAAAGAGCAATATGTCCTATTGCTCTTTTCTTATATATACTTTTTTTAAAATGAAACTATACCACTACCTATATATCAGTACGGCTATATTAATAGCTTCTTGTGCAAAAACTGAAGATAAAGTTGTACAGGTTAGCAGTCCGGCAGATTATGAAGCTTCTTTAAGCACAGCTACCACAAAAAATTACACAAACGCAGTTGCCGAAAGAGATTTTTGGTCCAACAAAATGTCCGATGACACAACAGGAGTTGGCAGTTTAGGGTCACTAGCAGCTGCTTATTCAAGCATATTTGCTATTACTGGAAATTCCAATAATTTATACAGAGCAGAGAAACTCTATAAAAAAGGAATTATAAATTCTGCTCATAATAAAGACGGTTTTACACGCAGTCTTGCACATAATTATATTTCCCAACACCGTTTCAAAGAAGCAAAAGAAATTTTAGAGGAAAGTTATAACGGTATCTCTAATAAAAAAGCTACAGAATTTGTATTGTTCGATGTGTATATGGAATTAGGGCAGTATGAAGATGCTTATAAAATGTTGGAGCTCATAAAGAATAATTCAGATTACAACTACCTTATACGTGTTGCAAAATGGAGTGATTACAAGGGTGATCTGGATAGTGCCATCCGTTATTTAGAACAAGCGCGTGAAATTGCAGATGCTCGTAAGAGCAAGTCCCTTCAGATATGGACGTATACTAATTTGGGTGATTATTATGGACACGCAGGACGTATCCAGGATGCATACACAGAATACCTTAAGACATTACGTTTAGACCCTGAAAATGCATATGCCAAAAAAGGAATAGCTTGGATAGTATATTCCGCAGAAAAAAATACAGCAGCAGCTAACAAAATACTGGACAGTATTATGGTACATCATAACGTACCAGATTATTATTTGTTAAAAGCCGAAATGGCCGAATACGAAAATAATGAAGCAGAAAGTAAAAAATATACTAATCAATTTTTAAATGCAGTTCAACAAGGAAATTATGGGGCTCAGTATAATGATTATTTAATTGAAGTGTACGCAGATAAAAATCCAATAAAATCGCTTGAGATGGCTGAAGCTGAAGTAGGAAACCGTGCTACACCAGAAAGTTATCATTTACTAGCACTGGCACAACTTAAAAATAATAAGGAGCAAGCAGCTCTGCAAACTATAAAAGATCACGTTGAGGGTAAAACATCAGAACCTATGGCATTGTATCACAGCGCACTCGTTTATAAAGCCAACAACGACAAAGAGAAGGTAAAAATGCTTAAAAGTGAATTGTTGGAAGCTGAATTTGAGGTAGGCCCAGTTTTATTTAAAAAAATACAAAAACTTTAAAACCAAGGATGTAAAACCTTCGTATGTATTGTACAATGGTTGGTTATTCACTGTAATAATCAATAGCCGGAATTTACCGGTTTTTTCAGAGTTTTTTTGTTAGTTAGCACCCTTTTAGTCGGGGGTGCTTTTTTTTACATTGAATTTCAAAAAGAATATAAAAAAGTGTCCGTTACATTTTAACGAACACTTTTCATTTTTTATTAAAATAAAATTCAAGAGGTTTCTTAGAATAAGAAATATTTTAAGGTAGCGTAACAGTTCCTAATACGTATAATTGGCTAAGGGTAGGGGTTTCACTTCCTCCTTCCGGCTCTAATGTAATTCCGAAGCCTTCGGCAACAGGGAATTTTTCAAATTTGTATAGGTTCGATTGTACGGCGCTTAATTCCTGTAAAAGTCCCATACTCGTAGGAGTAAGAGGCTCCATAATTAAAGACCACACTTGGTACACTTTACCTTTAGGAGGTGCAGGAAGACCTTGGGCATCAATGTATGCGATACCTTCTTCAGCATTATAGAAAACCTTAGCAGAGGCTTCTGGCGCCACAGCTTCGTTTCCTGGAAGAATAAAAGTATTAAACGAATCACTTCTTAATACGGCTACGACATTTTCAGTTTCTAAAAGCTCTTTTTCAGTAGTTTGTAGTTGGTCTTCAAGTTCAGCATTTTCTGTAGTCGTAAAATCTACTTTTTGTTCTAAAGTGCTTTTTTGATTCATGGCCCATACAAGACCGCCTAATAATAAAATGGCTGCTGCCCAACCGCTTACGCTAGCCCAGTTAAACGATTTTTCTTCTGTGCCAATAGTAGGAGTGTCAACATTTGTAGCAGGGCGTATCGCATTTAAGATAAACGTCCAAATTACAGAGGCCAAAGGAGGAGAAACATTTTCTGCCAGCGTGATAAGTGAGGCTTCTATAATTTCAATTTCTTTTTTAAGATTGGGGAATTTATGTAGGGCAGCTTCAACTTCGTGGATCTCATTTTCAGATAAAGATCCACAAACATAAAGCTCCAAAATTCCAGATGCTATAATTTCTTCTTCGTTCATATTATTGTGGGCCAATTACTAGCCATCTTAAATCACGTAGGCAGTTACGGTTTCTTGTTTTAAGTGTGCCTAGTGGAATTTCTAATTCTTCCGAGGCGTCTTTTTGGGTGTATCCCTTAAAAAATAGTAATTCAATGATATTAATACACATTGGTTTTAATTTATCAACAAATTTTTTAATACCAATGGCATTGGTAGTACTATTTAGATTGTCATAAGACGTCAAAATATCTACGAAATTTGTTGTGGTAAGGTTTTTTTTCGAATTCTTAAAACTTTTAGATCGTGTTTTGTCTATCGCTGTATTACGCGCTATATTAAGTATCCAGGTAAAAAAACGTCCTTTTTTAACATCGTAAGCTTCAGAATTATCCCAAATTTTTATAAAGGTATCTTGTAGTACTTCTTCAGCTACTGTTTCTTCTAATACAATACTGTATATGATGCCGTGGATGGCTTCAGAATACATAGTATATAATCTTTCAAACGCTTTCTCATTTTTTTGTTGCATTTGAAGGATTAATAAATCCGGTTGTTCCATGTAGTTTTTTTCTTTTTGTGCTACTAAGGTAGTAAAACCTTTTTCAAATTCCCTTTCAAGTTTGAAAATTTAATTAAATTCAACTATTAAGCCATATAGCTGAGGAAGTGTTAAATATTTTCACTTTATAGTAAGAAATTTGTTAAATTCGTTAAAATTAGTAGCTTTACCAAAATATCTTTAACCTACTTACTAATTTTTTAACCTTAAAATTTATTTCTATGAAAAAAGTTTCCTTTGGGGCTTTGGTAGTTATTGTTTGCTTATTTTCAATCCAATTACAAGCTCAAACTGCTAAAGACCAAGTAGTAAAATCCTTAAGTAAATTAATGGAGCATTACGAAGTACTCGATGACAATGCGCAATGGGTAATTACAGATCAAACTACCAGTAGTATTAGTGGTGTAAACCATGTGTATTATCGTCAATTACTAAACGGATATGAAGTATATGGTACCGAATCTGGTGTACATACCAAAGCCGATGGGTCGATTTTGTCCGCAAATAATAAATTTATAAGTGATGCTACCGATAGAGTAGCTACCTCTAGTCCTTCTTTATCTGCTGCCCAAGCTGTTGAGGCTGCTGCAACCCAATTAGGCTATATCATCACGGAAGGTTTGGTTGTTAAGAGTGTGAAAAATAATAAAAGCAGAAGTACGATACTATCTGATGGTGGTATTTCAGTAAGCGAAATCCCAGCTAAATTAGTGTACCAAACAAATGCTAGTGGACAATTAGTATTGTCATGGGACCTTTCCATTCAAGAAACTGCTGGTAAAAACTGGTGGAGTGTACGTATAGATGCTGCATCTGGAACTATTGTAGATAAAAATAACTGGATGGTAAGTTGTAATTTAGAACACGACCATAGTAACGATTTAAACAATATCCTGGATCATAATAAAAATTTGTACGATATTCCTGATTATTGTGAAGAGACCATTGAGAGTACATTACCTCCTAATAGTTATGAAGTTATTGCCATACCAACCGAAAGTCCATACTATGGTAACCGAACTATTGTAACAAATCCAGCAAATACGCTTGCATCTCCATTAGGATGGCACGATACCAATGGTGTTGCAGGTCCAGAATTTACCGTAACCAGAGGGAATAACGTAAATGCATATGAAGACGGTAATAACCAGGGTTTTCAACCTAATGGTGGCGCAACATTGGATTTTACAGGAGCTGCTTTTCCGTTTAATCAGAATTATTCGAATACGAATCAGTATGAAGCTGCAGCAATTACCAACCTTTTTTACTGGAATAATATAATTCATGATTTACTTTTTCAATATGGTCTTGATGAAGAGGGAGGAAACTTTCAAGAATTTAACTATAGCGGTGTAGGAGCAGGAAGCGACTCTGTAAATGCAGAGGCACAAGATGGTTCTGGTACGTGTAATGCAAATTTTGGAACTCCACCAGATGGTCAAAACCCGCAAATGCAAATGTATATTTGTGGTAACAAGGATGGAGACTTTGATAACTTAGTGGTTATTCACGAATATGGACACGGTGTTTCTAATAGATTGACAGGAGGTCCTAGTAACACAGGATGTCTTGGTGGACAAGAGCAGATGGGAGAAGGCTGGAGTGATTTTATAGGAGCTATTATGACGATGAAGCCTGGCGATGTGGCTGAAACTCCCAGAACAGTAGGAACATACCTATTTGGACAAGGACCAAACGGAAGTGGAATAAGAGACTTTCCATACAGTACAGATCTTGCTGTGAACCCTCAGACATATGATAATATTAAAACCGCCGCAGTACCTCACGGCGTAGGCTCTGTATGGTCTACCATGCTATGGGAGCTTACTTGGGCACTTATAGACGAGCACGGTTTAGGTGGAGATATTTATAATTTTACCGGAGACGTAAATGCAGATGGAGGTAACGTACAAGCCCTTGCAATAGTTATGGAAGGCATGAAATTACAACCGTGTTTTCCTGGTTTTATTGATGGTAGAGATGCTATTTTTGCAGCAGATCAAGCCATTTATGGAGGAGCAAACGAATGTATTATCTGGGATGCTTTTGCAAAAAGAGGACTAGGCTTAAGCGCAGATCAAGGATCTTCTAATAGTAGAAGTGATGGGACAGAAGCATTTGACACGCCTACAGGTACTGCCTCTTTGGTAGCACCAAACGACGTATGTGAAGGAAGCCCTGCATTAACAGGTTTGGCAGGAGGTACACCTTTTGGTGGTGTGTATTCTGGAACAGGAGTTACTGATGATGGAAACGGAAGCACGTATACTTTTGACCCAACAGTTGCAGGTCCAGGAGTACACGTAATTTCTTATGAAGTACAAGATGGAAATTGCTCTCTAGCATCTACAGATACAGATCAAATTGAAGTAATTGCCATTGCTGATAGTCCAGTTACAACAGACGACTCTATTGTTTGTGGAGAAGAAGATGCCACAGTAACTGCCACACCAGTAGATCCAGCAAATATTATTGTATGGTATGATGCGCTCTCAGAAGGAACTGTATTATTTGAAGGTGAATCTTATACCTTCAGCCCCACTAAAACCACTTCGGTTTATGCACAAGAGAGACCAGCACCTCCAGTATCTAAATTGGTGGTTTCAGAACTCACTTTTGAATTGCCAGATAGATTAGAAATTCAAAATGTTGGAGCAGCATTCGATTATTCAGGATATACAGTAGCGGTAAGTGACCTACCATTCGGTAGTATTAATACCATTAATCCTATAACTAAAACATTAGGAAATATGGGAGCGAATTCTGTAGTTTCTTGGAGTGATCAAACTAGTAGTGGAGACTATTGGGGTTCTAATCTTTGGTGGGGGCCTGATGGAGATGGTTGGGTTATTATTATAGATGATACTGGTAATGTCGTAGATTCAGTTTTCTGGAATGCATCTCAAAGCGATATTCAGGATCTTAATGTAACCATTAATGGATTTAACATCACAGCTGCAGATTTAGACTTTATAGGTGATGGAGCTACTATGAATATTGTTTGTAATAATTCTTTCAGAAGAATAGCAGATACAGATACTGGCGCAGATTTTCCAAATAACTGTCTAGCTTCAGATTTTGGAACAGCAAACACAGATATTGGCGATGTTTCTGGTTCATTAGGTTGTATTAGTGAACGTGCAGAAGCAGTTGTAACGGTTGGTGCAGATACTATAGATCCTACAGCAACCTGTCCTGCAGACGAGACAATTTTAGTGGACGCAGGTGAGCAATACACGCTTCCAGACTATACCCCTAGTGTAACTGCAGCAGATAATTGTACGCTAGTACCAAATGTAACGCAAAGTCCAGTTGCCGGAACGCAAGTGGGAGTGGGTGTTACAGAGATAACTATAACAGTTACAGATGATGCCGGAAATGACGTTACCTGTACTTTTAATGTAATGGTAGAAGAAGTTTTAGGAGTAGAAGATAACACACTTGAAAATGGAATTGTTTTATTCCCTAATCCAACCAGTGGTGATCTAACGCTTAGTAATACTACTTCATTTGTAGTAACTTCTGCAGTTGTAACAGATGTGAACGGAAGAATAATTAATACATTCAATCTTTCTGAAACAAATGCTACGACTACAATATCTTTAAAAACTTTAGCAACAGGTCTTTATTTCGTAAAGATTACTACTGAAGAAGCAAGCATTGTGAAACGTATTGTTAAGAAATAGAGAACAGCGTTTATACTGAAAAAGTAAACCCTGACCAGTTACAACTGGTCAGGGTTTTACTTTTGGTATCCTTTTTGCCTATACTACCTTGTAACGTACTGAAACATAAAGTAAATATTCGGTTGAGCGGGTGTCACTAAAAAGAAACAGTACTTACTTTAAGCAAAAAAGCCTCTTGAACTAAATCAAGAGGCTCTTTTTATAGATAGTATTTATTATTCGATAATTCCACCGCAGCTTACGCGTGCACCAGCATCTCCGGAAGGTTGAGATGTAAAATCATCTACACCTTGATGTACTATAATGGCTTTACCAAGAATATCTTTCTTCTCGTCGCCACAGCCTATACACCATAAATCTGTAGTAATACTTACGGTACCTTCACCTGTATCGTTGGCTTCAAAATTACCAATGTCTCCTCGGTGAAATCCGTTGGCATCACCCCATTTACCGTGGTCTTCAAAGGTTGGATTCCAATGTCCTCCAGAAGATTTTCCGTCTGCAGAAGTACAATCTGCCTTTTCGTGGATATGGATAGCGTGTGTGCCAGAAGAAAGCCCTACTAGTGTAGCTTCCATGGTTACGTTTCCATTCTCTTCTGTAAAGCTAACTTTTCCTGTTGCTTTACTATCACTTTTGGATTCTAAATTGAATGAAACAGATTTAGGAGACATTGCCTTGTCTTCCTTTACCATTTCTGTAGTATCTTCTTTCATTTCAGAAGAAACATCATCGGTATCTTTTTTTTCGTCCTTACAGCTTATCATTCCTAAAAATGCAATACTTAAACAGGTTATGACTATTTTTTTCATATTATGTTGGTTTAAATTAATATCAAGAATAAATGTAAGGACTAAGATTGGGCTACCCAAAAATTTAGTGCAATCTTAACGTGTATATTTTACCAATTGCTTTAAATCTGTGATTCCCATAGTAAGATTTTCACAAATTATAAGCGATCTGTCCACTCGTGTTTGTGTATTCTTTAACCGAAGAATATAATAGATAAGACTCCGCTTTTTACCATCAGTTAATTTTTTGAAGCATTCAAAAGCTTCATAGTCTG
The DNA here is from genome assembly GCF_050859505.1 of Rasiella sp. SM2506. Classification (GTDB taxonomy): domain Bacteria; phylum Bacteroidota; class Bacteroidia; order Flavobacteriales; family Flavobacteriaceae; genus Marinirhabdus. Next base: position 2,312,907 of record NZ_CP193934.1, read on the forward strand.
TTTTTAGTACTGCATCGAGCTCTTCCGGCATTTCAACTCCATATTTTGTAACGTCTTCTTCTAATTGAAGTTTAAAAAAATCTGAAAGTGTTACTCCTAATTCTTTTTGGTAGCGCTTTCCAAAACTAACTAGTATTTCCTCATTTCGTCGATGCAATTTTCCGTGGAAAGAAATTTCTTTATTATTAAAAAAAGCTTTTAGCGCAACTCGGGAATGGCCTTTATCTAAAAAGGGTTGCGCTTCCTTAGCTGGGATTATCACTCCGTGAGTACTTATAATAGTTACTTCAAATATATTGGAGCGTAACATTTATGTAATCAACTTGGTTACTATTTGAGTTTCGCTATGCAGGGTTTTGTGTACAGGACATTTATCGGCTATTTGAAGTAAACGCTTCAGCTGTTTTTCATCGAGATTCCCTTCAAATTTAATTTCCCGAGTGAAGGTGTCAATTTTGGCTGTTTCGGCTTCACAATCTTTGCAATCTATCGCGTGTTGTTTATTGTAACTTATATGCACCTGAACATTTTGTACGTCCCAACCTTTGCGTTTCGCATACATTTGTAGGGTCATTACAGTACAGGCTGCCAAACCAGAGGAAACAAGCTCATAAGGAGTGGGGCCATAATCGTTACCGCCAAACGAAGTAGGTTCGTCTGCCGTTAAATAGTGTGTGCCTAATTTAAGATCGGTTGTAAAGCCATCATTTTTATTGAGACTAGCTACTACATCGTGTTTGGAAGAAATAGTTTCTCGTTCTGGTATTTCCATATACCGGGAAGCCCATCCAGCGATTACGTTCCCCGCATACTCAGAATCCTCTTTTCGAGACAACAAATGGTCTGCGCCATCTAAAGACACAAAGCTTTTGGGATGGTGCGCCGCCATATAAATTTCTTCAGCATTATTCACCGAAACCGTGGCATCCTGTGGCGAATGAAGAATTAATAATGCTTTTCTCATACTTCCAACCACTTCTTTTATGGGCTGTTTTTTAAGATCGTCAAGAAAATGTTTTCTAATAGTGAAAGGTCTTCCGCTTAAATTTACTTGTGCTTTACCTTCACGTTCTATTTTTTCTAGGTCTTGCTCTAAGTGATTTTTTACATGTTCAGGATCACTGGGAGCGTTAATAGTAACAACTGCCTTTATGGAAGCAAGCTTAGCAGCAGCCATTAAAACTGCAGTGCCACCTAAAGAATGTCCAATAAGTAGGGTAGGGGCTTTGTATTCTTTTTCAAGAAACTTGGCTGCCGCAAGTAAGTCTTCTACATTCCCACTAAAATTGGTGTTTTCAAAATCGCCTTCACTTTCTCCCAGTCCGGTAAAATCGAACCGTAACACACCAAATCCTGCTGCTGTTAAGGCTCGGCTTACATTTTTTACAGCCAAGAGATTTTTGGTGCAGGTAAAACAATGCGCAAAAATGGCAAAATTATGTGGTTGTTGGTCGGCAGGAAGTTCTAACCGTCCAGCCAATTTCAGGTTTTCGTGATTCGGGAAATTTACTTTGTGTAGATTCATTAAGGTGTCGTTTTTTTAGAGAAGTCGGGAGTAAAGGTAATTTCTAACAATAATCGATCAAAATCTGGCCCATCCAGATGAATTCTTTGGTATCCAACCCTGGATTTTATAAAGTTACTAAATTTATACCCTGCGCCAACTCCAAACCAGTTTTGGGCAAAGGTAGGCTCGTCACCAACATTCAGCCAGATTTCGTTATACACATCTGCACTCCATGCATCCGAAAATGGATATGTGAATTTTGCCATATAGCGAAACCAATGGCGCGTATCTGTTTCGCCATTATTAACAATAAATCTATTTTCTAGTCGCGCACGATGGTCTACTTTTACCTTACCTACGTTGTGATCCAGATAAATATCCTCCACAATCCGGTGTTCGTCGAATGAAGGCGGTATTTCTGAAAGATACGAGAAGTCATTTCTGAAATATGCATATCCAATACCTGCAGAGAGTCCTTCCATAATACGATATTTAACCCCCGTACGTATTTTAAATTGTTGAATTTCACTCACCAATTCATAAAACCGAAACTGCGTCTGCAGTTGAAACGATACTTTTTCAGATATTTTACTATTGGAAGCAAGGATATACCACACACCCAGTTCATCACTTGGGTCTTGTTGCGCTAGGCTATTTGTTGTAAACGAAAAGAGCAGAATGGCTGCTATAAACGTGTTGTATTTCATAATTTATTTTATTTTATTTCTTCTCCTTTAATTTCTTTACTATCTGGAATATCCTGATTTTCTCCTTTTAAATAGGTGTCCAGAAATTCCTTAATTTTTCCGTAGGCTTCAATCTGGTTTTCTTTTTTTACAAATCCGTGGCCTTCATCTTCAAATAAAACATACTCTACGGGAACTCCATTTTTTTTCACGCCCGCTACAATTTCATCACTTTCTACTTGTAATACTCGCGGATCCTTAGCGCCTTGCAGTACCATTAAAGGTTTTGTCACCTTATCGGTATGAAATAATGGCGATATTTTTCGTAATCTTATGGAGTCTTCTGTATTTGGGTCGCCCATTTCGGTATACAATGCATCTTTAAAAGATTCCCACCAGGGCGGAATGCTTTTTAATGTGCGTAACCAATTGGTCACTCCAAAAATGTTCACGCCTACAGCAAATTCTTCAGGAGCATAGGTGAGCGCAGCCATCGTCATATATCCACCATACGAACCTCCTAAAATCCCAATTCGTTCTCCATCAATAACATCCTGAGCCGCCAGCCAATCTTTTCCTGCAATACAGTCTTTAAGGTCTTTTTCCCCGTGGTTTTGATCGTCCATCTTGTAAAAACTCTTTCCATAACCACTACTACCTCTGTTATTCACAGCCAATACCGCATACCCATTATTTACTAAATACTGAATAGTACTATTAAAACCTTGCCTGGATTGACCGCCGGGTCCACCGTGAACCCATACGAGTGCTGGAACAGGATTTTCTTTGGTCGCTTGAATGGGTTGATAGTAAATGGCTGGAATTTCCAACCCATCAAAAGACTTGAATCTAACTACCTGAGCCGAAACTAAATCTTCTTGATTTATTTCATCATTTAAATTTTCAGTAAGTCTTGAAAACTCTTTTGTTTTTAAATTGTAAGAATAAGAGTCGGATGGGGTGTTAGATCCTCCTAAACTCACTAAGGCAGCTTCTTCATCCCGAGAGAAAGAAACACTTGTAATCTCTTTATTTTCTACGGAAGGTACTTCCAATATTTTTCCAGTAGCTACTTCGGTAATTTCTAAGTTGTTTTTAGCATCTTCGTTTATAAAAGTAACTTGATATTTTCCATTTTCTGAAAACGAATACCCATTAATATCCCACTCTTTTTCAAGTACTTTTTCTTTGGTACCCGCTTCTAAATTGTATTTCATTACATAACTGAATTCTCCTCCATGGTCCGTGGTGTAATACATAAATGTTCCATCTGGCGAAAAATCCTGCGGATTGTTATTACTTGCTGCATCATTCACTTTTGTTTTAGTTCCGGATTCAGTATTCAGAACAAATAAATCTGAATCGTTTGTATTAATTGGGCTCAGCAAGGCTATGTATTTTTTATCTTCACTCATACCCGCAAAATCGAATCCTTCTTCAATTTGATATATCATTTTTGATGAAAGCGTCGCTAGATCCATTTCATATTGATCCATATATCTTGGATCGCGCTGGTTGCTGGCATAGTAAAAACTCTTTCCATCTTTTGACCATCCGTTAAAAAGTGCACGGACCTCTTTGATGGGAGTAAGCGCTTTCACTTCTTCCCCATCTTTCATATAAATTTTATAGATCTCGTCGCCATTGCCATCCATTCTAAAAAGGATACGATCGTCTTCCGGGAAATAAGAAATACCATAAATGGAAGCGCTGTCGCTTTGGGTGATAGCCGTTACATCTCCACCAGAAATTGTGGTCGTGTACATATTGAATATTCCAGAGCGGTTGCTCGTCATCAATATTTTACTCTTGTCTGAAGAATACCCGTTGGCAAAAGCACTTTCGTTATCCATAAACTGAGCAATGGTATACTGCTGTATTTTTTTTGCTTCGGCGATTTCTTCTTTTTTAGTTTCCTTGCAGGCAGCAAAAAGAAGTAGTGCTGTGCATACTACGATGAGTTGTTTCATTATGGTAGAGGTTTTAGTTAGTCAAGTTTTATAGGTTGGATCTCTTTAAAAGGGGCTAATGCTATCTTTTCTACCTTAGACCTATACTTTGGCCATTCGGTTACAAAAAAAGTGTTTGTTTTTTCCAGTGCTGTTGTTAATTCATCTTTTGCCTGTTGTATTAAAATACGCTCCGTTTTGGTTAATCCTGCAGGACGACTACCGCTATAATAACTGGCCTGGCCTATGCGTTGCATCACCGTAACTTCTGGATTACGGGTAATTCCCTGTCGTTTGTCAACACTGCCAATATATAAAGCTACTAATGAGTCTATTTGTTTCGTAACCTCCTTGGTTTGTTTTATTTCGTCTTTATACTTTTTTTTATCTTCTTTCGAGAGCCTTTTGCTGAACTCTTCAGCAGCGTTTTTATTTTCTACCAATTGTTTTACAGCATTGGCAGCTGTCTGTGTCATTTCCTGAATTTGCTTAGAAGCAGTATAACTATCGGTAATGGCTTGCTGAGGAATATCCAGACGTGGGTCCGTTTCAACAGTAATAGTTGTGGAGGTAGTATTCCCATCGTGCTCTAAAGTAATTGTATAGGTGCCGGGCTTTACCGTAGTTCCACCAGACTCTCCTCGGCGTTTTCTAATAGTACGTGACGGACGGTCCACACCAGCTTCGTCCATTCTCCAGCGCCACATATAGATTCCTGTACTGTCTGGAACTTTTCTTTTAAGTGTTCTAATCAATCGGGTGCCATCGTAAACCTTCATGTAAATTGAATCCTTACTAGGTTTTGCATCATCCATTTCATCATCTTTATCGGTATCTTCAGTACTATCATTTTCATTGTCCTCTAATTCTGCCGAAGCGTCGTCACCTGCCGCTTCGTCATCTTCACTTTTTTTAGCATCGGTTCCTGAGCCTGTGGAAGGGGCGTCTTTTTTCTCTTCTACCTTCTTCTTAAAAAAATACTGAATTCTTGCACCACTAGCTCTGTTTTCTCCGTGATAGGTTGCATCACCACCAAATCTGCTTCCTGTGGGTTGTTGGTACGCCGCTTGATATGCAGTTGGCGGACTAAAAACTCGAATGTTTTCATTTAAAACTGAAGTGTTCTTCGCAATTTCACGAAGGGGTTTAATATCGTCCAGTACCCAGGCAGCACGGCCAAATGTACCTAAGACCAAATCGTCTTCACGTTCTTGAATTACCATGTCTTTTACTGAAACGGTTGGAAACCCGTGTGTCCATTTCATCCAATCGTTACCTGCATTGGTAGAAACATACAATCCGTCATCGGTTCCTAAAAACATGAGATTTTTTTCTTTGAGGTCTTCTAGTATGCTTAGCGCGTAGCTTTCAGTATCGTTTTCGTCTACTATACGGTTCCATGTTTTTCCGTAGTTGGTGGTTCTATAGGCATAGGGCGTATAATTGAATCTTCGGTAATCGTTGGCTACCAATAACGCTTCGCCTTTATTCTTGTTACTCGCTTTTATCTGAACGATCCAGCTTCCTTTTGGGAATCCAGGAATGTTATTTGAAACATCGGTCCAGTTTTGTCCTCCGTTCTGGGTGTAATGAACACGTCCGTCATCACTACCAGCCCAAAGCATATTTTGTTCCAGGGGAGAAGGTTCTATCACCAAAATAGTGGTGTGATTTTCAGCACCCGTAGCGTCCATTGTTAAGCCACCGCTATCACCTTGTTTTTGTTTTTCAGGATCGTTGGTAGTAAGATCTGGTGAAATTACTTCCCAAGTTAATCCTTTGTCTATAGATTTATGTACAAACTGACTTCCGAAATATATAGTACTATTGTCGAAAGGATCGATATTTATAGCACTGTTCCAGTTAAATCGCAACTCCACTTTGGGGTCTGCATGTGTAGGCTTTACAGTATAATTGTTTCCGGTTATATAATCATACCGGCTCACAAATCCCTGCTGACTCATACTCCAGCCATAGCGACTGTTGTCACGGTCTGGGACTACATCAAACCCATCACCAAAGCTTATTTCCTGCCAGTAGCTATTTCGAATACCTTGTGATTTCCAAACATAGGCAGGGCCTCTCCAGCTTCCGTTATCCTGCATCCCGCCGTACACATTATATGGAAACTCATTATCTACATTAATATGATAAAATTGCGCTACAGGCAAATTACCCACAAAACGCCACGAGTTGCCACCGTCGTGTGTAATGTTCATCCCACCATCGTTACCATCCATCATAAAACTACCATCGTTAGGATGAATCCACCAGGCGTGATGGTCTGGGTGCACGCCGTTATCTACACCATAGGCTGGCATTAATTCTTTAAAATTCTTTCCACCATCTTCAGATACATTCACGTAGGTGAAAACCGAATACACTCTATTTTCATTTTCTGGGTCCACAAAAATATCGCTGTAGTAAAAAGGTCGGTTGCCAATATCATCTTTATCATTAATTTTTTTCCATGTAAAGCCGCCATCTTCAGATTTGTAAAGGGCATTTTTCTTAGCTTCTACTAAAGCATACACAATATTTGGTTTGTTGGGTGCTATGGCCAGACCTATGCGTCCCAATTCTCCTTTTGGCAATCCGTCCGCATCGGTACGTTCTTCCCATGTTTCTCCTCCGTCGTGTGTAATAAAGAGACCAGAACCTTCACCACCGGATTTAAAAAACCAAGGATCACGTTTGTGCTCCCACATAGCGACCATAATTTTATTGGGATTGGTGGGGTCCATCACCATATCTGCTACACCCGTTTTTTCGTTTTGAAACAAAATTTTATTCCATGTTTTACCCCCATCGGTAGTTTTAAATACCCCGCGTTCCGGATGTATACCCCAGGGAGAACCAATGGCACCTACATACACTACATTAGGATTTGTGGGATCTATTAAAATTTTATGAATGTGACGGGTTTTTTCTAACCCCATGGCTTTCCAGCTTTTTCCCCCATCGAGGGATTTATAAACGCCAAAACCACCATTTAAACTATTTCTAGGGTTACCTTCACCAGTTCCCACCCAAATCACACTGGGATTGCTTTGTTGAATAGCCACTGCACCAATAGATGCTGTCTTTTCATCATCAAAAATTGGAGCCCATTTAATACCGCCACTGGTACTTTTCCAGAGTCCGCCAGAAGCAGTTCCCACATACATTACATCTGGATCGTTGTTCACTACGTCAATAGAAGTAACCCTTCCAGACATTCCACCAGGGCCTATATTACGAGGTTTTAGATCTTTCAAAATATCGTTGGTAAGTTGTTGTGCCGAAAGACTTGAGGAAATGGCAATACAAAAGAGGAGGAAAAGTTTTTTCATGAATCTTAAAATTTTTAGGAGCCTAAAGATAACCATTCTTGATTTGTATATAAAAAAATCCCTTCAGTACTTTTGTGCTGAAGGGATTTTAAATCTCGATATTTTCTAAAGTTTAAGACGCTTTGTCTTTATTCTTATCAATATCTTCGGCCTTTTGTGCTTTTTTAGAAATCGATTCTTTATGAACTCCCGTCTTGTTTTTTAAGGCCTCCTTTGCTTCCTTTAAATCTTCTCGCGCTTCTTTTAAGTCGTGAGCATTTTGAATTTCTACCTGTGTTGGGAATGGTAAATCAATACCAGCTTCATCCATTGCTTTCTGAGTATCGTGTAAAACTCTTGACCAAACTTGTACCACATTTGCCCGATCACTTTTGGTCCACCAGCGTACTCGTATGGTCAACCAACTATCGGCTTGATCCCAAACTAAGGTTTCTACAGGTTTTTCAGGTGTAACACCTTCTACATTTTCTACCGATTTCTTAAGAATTTTCATCGCTTTCATGTAATCTTCATCATACCCTAATCCTACGTCGTATTGGGAGCGGATAAATTCGTGTGCTGTTTTTACCACAACTGAAGTATTGTACACCGTATTATTAGGAATCACGACACGTTGTCCATCGTACGTTCTAATAATGGTTGCACGGGTTTTAATTTGCTCCACAGTTCCTTCATATTCATTTACGATAATTTGGTCACCAATTTCAAAGGGCTGTCTCAATAATATGAGTATTCCTGCAAGCCAGTTCTGTAAAATATCCTGAAAGGCAAAACCAATGGCAACAGAGGAGACTCCCATTCCTGCGATTAAATCGGCCGGACTTAAATTAGGTGCCATTATTGTTAATGCAAGTGCAATACCACCAATCATTACCAAGTACCTGGTAAAAGAACCTAAAAGATCACCAAAGTTGGCGCGTCCTTTGTCTTTCAACATTCTTTTAACCAATCTGCCCAACCATCGAGAAATATAAACGAAAGCAATGAGCACTGCAATACCTATTACAATATTGGGCAACGCTTTAATTAGGCTATCGAGCCAGGTATCTAATTTTTCAATTATTGATGTTGTATTAATATCCAACTCGCCTTCTTTATCTTTATCTTTCGGACCAGTAACATCTTCTTGGAAAATAATAAGGTTGACGAGTAGTTTTTGAAATAGCATATACGTGTGTTTTTTGGAAAATTAAAGCTTATTTGTGGCAGTTTTTCTTAACAAAATTGTAAAGTTGGTATTCTAACTTTTGTTTAACAAAATAGAACATATAGTTATACAATTATGTGGTAATTTTAGAAGATGAAAAAGAACCCGCCAAAAACAGGTTTTGTCTTTACCAAACACAATCCAAAGGAACAATCCATCTTCGATAGATTGTTTGAAATTTTTCAGGAATTAATTACCCATACCTCAGGCGATTTTGACGAAGCTATAGATTGGTTACGACAGTTGGATGCCGAATACGAGATTACCACACCAGAGTATACTTTAGAAGATTTTATAGCTGAATTAAAGGAACGTGGCTTTATTCGGGAAGAATTTAAACCCGACGGAAGTGGAAAAGGAAAAGGTGATGGCAATGTAAGTATTACTGAAAAGCTAGAACGTTCGCTTCGGAAACGAGCCTTAGAACAAATTTTCGGAAAGCTGAAACGAAAAGGTCTTGGCAATCATAAATCGAAATTTACAGGAAGGGGAGATGAACAGTCTGGAGAATTCAGAAACTATCAGTTTGGAGATTCCATTGAGCAAATTTCTATGACCGAAAGTTTAAAGAACGCACAAATCAATCACGGCATAGGCGACCTTCATTTAACCGAAAATGATCTCGTGGTTGAAGAAACTATGTTCCAATCTCAAATGAGCACGGTGCTTATGATTGATATAAGCCATAGTATGATTCTCTATGGGGAAGATAGAATTACCCCTGCCAAAAAAGTAGCTATGGCGCTTGCCGAACTTATCACCACACGGTATCCAAAAGACACATTGGATATTCTAGTTTTTGGAAATGATGCCTGGCCTATAAAAATTAAAGACTTACCGTATTTGAATGTGGGACCCTATCATACAAATACAGTTGCAGGCCTTCAATTGGCAATGGATATGCTGCGCCGGAAGAAAAATACCAACAAACAAATTTTTATGATTACAGATGGGAAACCAAGCTGCTTGCGGTTAGCAGACGGAAGGTATTATAAAAACAGTAATGGTCTGGATGAATATATTGTGAACAAGTGCTATATGATGGCAGCTCAAGCCAGAAAATTACATATCCCTATCACCACATTTATGATAGCAAACGATCCGTATTTACAACAATTTGTAGATCACTTTACCGAAGCAAACCAAGGGAAAGCTTTTTATACAGGGTTATCTGGATTGGGAGAAATGATTTTTACAGATTATGAGAATAATAGGAAACGCAAACTGCGGTAAGTAGAAGAAAGAATGCGTACTAAGTAAGAAGAAAGATGTAGTTAGGTAAAACTTTCTCTTTCCTCTAAAATTAAGAACAAGATACTATGGATACAAAAAATATAACAACATTCGGTCAACTCAAAAAAGCTGGCTACAGATACAAATCTATTAAAGAAGAATTACGCCAAAATCTGCTTCAAAAACTTTTGAAAAAGGAAGTGGTTTTTGAAGGCATTCACGGGTATGAGTATACAGTGATTCCAGAACTAGAACGCGCCATTCTTTCAAAACACAACATCAACCTTCTTGGGTTACGCGGACAAGCGAAAACACGTTTGGCACGTCAAATGGTTTCTTTGCTGGATGAGTACGTCCCAGTTGTGGAAGGTAGCGAGATTAATGACGATCCGTTTCAACCCATTTCCAGACATGCCAAGGAATTGTTACACAAAAAAGGTGACGAAACACCTATACGTTGGTTACAGCGTGAGGAACGTTTTGCTGAAAAATTAGCAACGCCAGATGTTACGGTTGCCGATATCATTGGGGATGTAGATCCTATAAAAGCAGCCAATTTGAAATTGACATATGCGGATGACCGTGTGATACATTTCGGGATGATTCCGCGAGCGAATCGATGCATTTTTGTGATTAATGAATTACCAGATTTACAACCAAGGATTCAAGTGGCGTTGTTCAATATTTTGCAGGAAGGCGATATCCAGATTCGTGGTTTTAAACTACGCTTGCCTATGGATATTCAGTTTGTGTTTACTGCAAACCCTGAAGATTATACCAACCGTGGAAGCATTGTAACGCCGTTAAAAGATAGAATTGGCTCTCAAATCTTAACACATTATCCTGAATCTTTAGAAATTGCAAGAACAATTACCGAACAAGAAACAGCATTGGCACAAGCTGAAAAGCCAAACGTTTATGTTCCGGAATTAGCAAAAGATATTTTAGAACAAATTAGCTTTGAAGCCCGAGAAAGTGAATATATCGACTCGAAAAGTGGTGTAAGTGCCCGATTAAGTATTACAGCTTTTGAAAACTTATTGAGTACTGCAGAACGCCGAGCCTTGCTAAATGGTGACAAAAAAACTATCGTGCGGTTAAGTGATTTCATGGGAATTATTCCCGCCATTACCGGGAAGGTAGAATTGGTTTATGAAGGTGAGCAGGAAGGCGCCAATCAAGTTGCGCGACAATTAATTGCAGACGCTGTAAAAACAGAATTTTTAAACTACTTTCCAAAGATTGAGAAACTACAAAAAGAAGGAGATGCAGATCCGTATGAAGATTTGGTAAGTTGGTTCTTTGAACAATCCGGCGGATTTGAATTGTTGGATAGTACTAGTGATACAGAATTCAATTTACAGTTGGATAGGGTAGAACCCTTAGACGATTTAATAGACACTTTTGTAGGTGATTTTATAGAGAAAGACAAACCATTCGTTAAAGAAGTCATTCTTTGGGCACTCGTAGAATTTAAGAAACTTAGTAAATATAATTTAAGCGATGGGCTTCGGTTTAAGGATGTATATGGAGGCTATATTAGTGGATTATAAAGTCCCATACTTTCCGCAGTAAAAATCCTAAGCTATTTCAGAATAAAACATATTACAATTTTGAAATAGCTTTTGCTATTAAAATTATTCCGCTTAGTACCATAATAGTGATTAGCCATCTCCTAAAAGCCAGTTTGCTCATACGTTTCAGCAACTGTTTTCCTATGAGATTTCCAACAATGGCGCCAAGTCCTATGGCACTACCCAAAATCCAAAGCTCTTTGGTCATTAAGCCAAAATAGGTGTAACTGCCGATTTGCGCAATGCCCAAAAAAAAACTCTGCGCGCTTTTGGTGCCAATAAGTTCTTCTTTGTCGATACCTACATTTAGTAAAAAAGGATTTAAAATAGGCCCCATGCCACCCGTAAAGGTTCCTATCATAGAAATAAAGAATCCTAACGGAATAAAATACCAAAGCTTTACCTGAAAAGAGCGTTCCTTCTTACCAAAACGATATTGAAAAAAGGTGCTTATTAAAAACAAACCCACTACAATCTGGATCCAATAGATTTTTACTTCGGCAAAAAGCCAAGCCGCTAAGAGTGCTCCGAGCATAGCAGAGGGAACATAATACCAAAACACTTTCCAGTTTATGTATTTCCAAAAAATAATAATCCTAGAGGGTCTACTAATAAAACTTCCTAAGTTGATCACTTGGGCGGTTTTGGAAGCACCTATTAAAAAGTTAAGGATAGGAATTTGTAGTAAAGCTCCGCCACCACCGCTTATGGTAGAAAGTGTAAAGGCTCCGGCTCCTAAAAAGAAAAGCCCTAGAAGTAACCAAATAGAAATTTCAGAAAAAAGTTGTTCCATAAAAAATCCCGCACTGGGCGGGATTAAAGGTACAGTTTTATAATAGTTTAGATATTAGGAATCACCAGTTCTTGTCCTGGATGAATCATATCTGGATTTTTAAGAATGTCTTTGTTCGCTTCAAATATAGCGTTGTACTTCATTGGATCTTTATAGTAATGTTTTGCAATTTTACTTAAAGACTCTCCACTTTCAACTGTGTGGCGTGCATATACTGTTGTGTCTGCAACATCAATATCTGCAACGATATCATTAGGGCTTTCACCACCAGAAGCTTTGATCTGATCCCATAAAAGGTTTTTGTCATATTGTGTATTAGCTACCCCTTTAATATGAAGTTTATCCCCTTCAACTTTAACGTCACCATTTTGGATATTTAACTTTTCACCTAGATCCAGTACGTTTTGATATTTTGATTTAACCATAATTTTTTCTTTTAAATTAATCAACTTTAAAGATACAAAATTTAGCTTCTATACTATTCGTTATAACACAACTTTAAGGTGCGTATAATATTTACCCATTTTTTTAACTAAAAACGTCTAAGCATATACTATTTAACGTAATATTAATGGTTTGTTAGTATTTTTTGCTGAATTCTAGACATATATTTGCTTTAACAAATTTAAAAACCAACATATTATGAAAATGAGTAAAATATTTATGTCACTTGCAGTTGTAGCTTTATTGTTTGCATCTTGTGATGACACTAAGAAAAAAGAAGCTGAAGCTAAAGCTGAAGCAGAAAAAATGGAAATGGAAGCCAAAATGAAATCTGAAGAAGAGGCAAAAATGGTAGAAATGGAAAAAATGGAAATGCAGAAAAATTCTATTGCATCTATGGCAATGGGAAATCCAAACTATTCTACATTAGTAGCTGCTTTAAAGCAAGCTGAATTAGCTAGTACATTTATGGAGCCAGGGGAATACACTGTTTTTGCTCCAACAAACGATGCTTTTGCAAAAGTTCCTAAAGCAACTATGGACATGTTAATGATGCCAGAAAATAAAAATAAATTACAGGATTTGTTAAAGTATCACGTTGTGAAAGGTGAGTGGAAAGCAGATGCTGTTGTAAAGGCAATTAACGATAACAAAAATGCTTACAGTGTAACAACTTTAGCTGGTGAAAATCTTACACTTTCTTTGAAAGACGGTAAAGTAATGATCAAAGACGGTAAAGGTAAAATGTCAGTTGTAGCAGATGCCGATATGGATGCTTCTAATGGAGTAATTCACGGGATTGATGCTGTGCTAATGCCAAAAGGATAATACCTTTTAATTAAGTTATTAAAGAAGACCTCAGAGATGGGGTCTTTTTTTTATATTTATAGATGGATAATTTTGTAATAAAAAACAAAAAGTCAATTCTTGGAGGAGGCATAGCAACTCTTTTTATGGGGTTAGCCGTTTTTTTGTTAGGTAACCTTTCAGGCTATGAAGCCAAGCAACTTATTACCTCATCGTTACCAGGTATTAATATGCTTTGTAATACCATAGTTCTGGCATCGGCTACTATCTTAGCATTGCTTCTTACACTTTTAGGAATAAGTACCGGGACAAAGTCTAGACTTAAAAAAGCACATTACCTGCAAGTATTAAGTATTGCCAAGTTTGATACTATATTATTTGTAGGAGCTCTTATTTTATTTCAAATATTTAACATTCCTATTACTGAAGCAGAGAATGTAGAAACCTCGTGGTATAAAATTATTTATTGGGCTACCATTTTTTTCTCATCTATCTTAAGTGGCATGATGATTACCGTAATACTTATGTTGTATACCACGGTCACTAATATTATTCATATTGTAGGACTTAATGAAGACCACTATCTTGTTTCAAAAGAAGAAATTGAAGAAGAGGAAGAAGAACAGAAAGATTAAAGTACACATTTTAGTGTAAGTTTTAAATGCCGAATTTGAACTTTAGCTTCTTTTGTTGAGGTATTCAAATTTCCGTAAATCCCCTTCGTTATTTATTTGATAAGCAATACCGTCCTTAAGTACTATATTTTTATCTGAAACTTCCAGTACATCGTGATAGTAATGGTCTGTCACTATAATACCTTTACGCTGTTTGAGTTTCAGTAAAAATTCTTTCAGCTTTTCTTTATGAAGTGGCTCTAACATAGAAAAAGGCTCGTCCATGAGTAGAAATGGGTGTGGCAAGTGGGCGAGAAGTACTACTTCAAAATATTTTAATTCACCTACCGATAAAGTGCCGGTTTGTTTATGCGTCATCGTTGCAATATGCGGGTCATAAAAAATAGCATCCTGTGTAGCTTCGGCTCTATGGAATAAAGGGATAAGGTCCCGAACCTTCATTTGTTTGGGTAAGAAAGGATGTTGCGGGAGATATGCAATATATTGTTTGGGGATTACCTGGAGAGGTTTTATTGGGGTATCATCTATGCTGAAGGAAATTTCATCTGCTTTTAGTGTTCCAAAAAGTAATTGTAGCAACGTAGATTTACCCGAACCATTCCGTCCAAAAAGTCCCACAAGTTCGCCACGTTGTAACGTAAACGAAATCTCCTTTAATACCTTCTTACTTCCGAAGGATTTGGAAGCGCTATATACTTGAAGTTTTTCCAAAAATGACTAAGAATAGCGCCAAGAACACCAGGAAAATTGGGAGCCCTACGAGCAGGTTAATTATTATAGAGGATAGTAAGAGCTTGTATTTTGTGATACCCAAATTGTAGTAACTGTAATATTCATCTTTTCTAAAAGTTTTGAATCCAAAAAACCCAGCGACAATCCCTAAGGTGCAAAATAAAAAATAGCCCCAATACACACCAAAAACCCATACCGTAAGAAGACCGGTTGCCACAACAAACGGAAAAATAGCTTTATAAAATTGCCAGTAAGGACGGTAATTCATGTTTTAAATTTCAAAAAAAACAAATCGAAAATATCAAAATATAAATAGGTCTTTGGAATTTGTTATCTGACATATTTTTTAATGGGTACACCCACTGTGCATAAAGCTGCTGCTTTCCTGATGCCAGGGGAAGGCTTCACTTTGTTTGCTGTCTTCCCACCAAAATGCCTTGCGTTTTTTTGGGCGGTTGCCAATTTCATTCATTGTACTGGCATCGTACAAACGACCATTTATCATAACCATTTCAATAGAATTTGTGTTTTCAATAGAGTCTAAAGGATTTTTATTCAGGATAATTAAATCGGCTAATTTCCCCGCTTTTAAAGAGCCTATGTCGTCTCCTGCGCCAATATATTCGGCAGCATTAATAGTAGCAGCTTTTAAAACTTCTAAATTGCTCATGCCGCCCGCGGCTAGCATCCACATTTCCCAATGGGCACCAAGACCTTGTAACTGTCCGTGGGCTCCCATATTTACTTTTACACCTGCATCACTTAGTTGTTTTACTGTCTTGGAAACAAGAATGTGTCCGTTCTCATATTCGGTAAGTGGTACCATTATTCTATGACGTGAACGACTGTCTATAACAGCGCGCGGCGTAAAGGTTAATAGTTTTTCATTCTCCCATACGTTATCGCGCTGGTAATAATAATATTCACCCGTTAATCCGCCGTAGTTTACGATCAGGGTAGGTGTATAGCCAGAGCCACTTTTACCCCACACCTCCAAAACATCTTTATAGACTGGAGCTACAGGAATATTGTGTTCTACACCTGTATGTCCATCAATAACCATGGTAAGATTATGATAAAAGGTTGATCCACCTTCTGGCACTACATTAATACCTTCTTCTCTTGCGGCCTGTAACACTTGCTGGCGTTGCTCACGACGTGGCTGGTTGTAACTTTTAACACTCTTGGCGCCAAATGCTTTGGTGCGTCTAATGCTGCTTCTGGCATCTTCCAGGTTATTAATGACTGCTTTAAAATCACCATCGGCCCCATACAAAATAAATCCTGTTGAAAACAAGCGAGGCCCTACCAAGCTTCCTGTTTTTTGAAGTTCAGAAAGTGTAAAAACGGTCTCGGTGTTTGCAGAAGGATCATGTGAGGTAGTAACTCCATACGCCAAGTTTGCCATAAATTGCCAATTTTGTTGCGATGGAATTCCTGCTCTAAAAGCACCAATGTGTGCGTGAGCATCTACCATTCCTGGCATAATAGTTTTTCCCTGTAGATCGTAAATTTTGGCACCCGCTGGGATTCCTATTTTTTGACCTAGTCCTAAAATTGTATTGTTTTCTATAATTAGAGTGCCATTTTCCATAACCTGATCACCTTCCATAGTGATGATTCTAGCATTCGTAAAGGCAATAGTTCCCGTAGGTGTATCGGCGGGAGCTTCTAAACCTATTTTGAGACCACTATCGGGCATATCGGAAGGCTTTTCTGCGCCTCCTGGTAAAAAACTGAATTTTTCCTGCAAGGTGTTGCTGAAATATTCATCACCCAACGTCCACATTACTTTTTGGCTATCGGGAGCCCAATGAATGTTTACCCCGGCATCTTTTGCAATTTGTTGCACAGGAACCGAATTACTCTTACCGTCAATAGTAATAGGCTTTCCGTTTAGTACCAACGGAGCAATATACACTTTGTGTAAGTTAGAAAATGCAATCCATTTATTATCTGGACTTGGTACAATGGAGTTGGCATATTTTGAAATAAGATGTTCTTTTTCGTCGTTTCCTTCCAAAGTAACGCTGATTAATTTTTTTGTTACCTCTCCGAAGTAGGTGCCGCCTGTTTGTAAGAATATCCGTTTGCCATCTAGGGTATAGGTTGGGTTTTCTCCATTTTCTATAATAAATTTTTCGTTGTTCCCGGTTATATCAATACTATAAATACCTGGTTTTTTACTATAGGTGAGACCTTGGTCACTATTGCCACGTTCTTTTCTAAAAAGCAGGCTTTTTCCATTTTTGGAAAAGGATGGTGTACGATAAATTCCTTTGGAAGAGGTGATTTTTGTGAGCGTGCCACCATAAGATGGTATCATGAAAATGGCACCTTTTTCTAGATCGTTCCAAGTGACGAAGGCAATTAAGCTTCCATCTGGGGAGATGCAGGGTTCGAATTCAAAATCGGTGCCTTGAGTAATTCTTTTGGGAGTACCATTTGGTAAGTCCTTACGCCAAATATAACCTAAAGCATTGAATATCAAAAATTTTCCATCGGGAGATGTAACCGCATCCCGTATTACTTTACTGGTAACGGTTTCGGTATTAATTTTACTGCTTGTGTGCACGGTTTCGGCAAGATCTATTTTTACATCTGCTGTAAAGGGTATTTCTGAAACTTGCAGCGAGTTTAGATGTATCTTGTTTATTTTTCCGCCGCTCCAGAAAATAATATCACTATTGTTAGGCATCCAATCAAAATTGGGGTAGACACCAAATATTGCCCAGGCTTCTTGTTGGTCTTTGTTTAGTTTATCATACAAAGGCCATTCTTCGCCTGTCTCCAAGTCGTGAATGTAAAGAACAGTTTTTTCACGAATTCGCTTTACAAAAGCCAGCTTTTTTCCGTCGGGAGATACGGTAGGGCGAGCGGCTCCTCCTGGACCTCCTGTAATGGTTTGGGTGGTGCCGTCTTCAAAATTGTAGCGTTTAATTACATAAATCTGGCTGTTTGGATCTTTATTGTACTGGAAAAACCCTCCTGGATACATGTCTTCAGAATAATACAAATACTTCCCATCACTCGAAACATAAGGCTCATTCACGTCTTGCTGGTCGTTTTTGCGTTCTGTAAGTTGTAAACCACTTCCGCCTGTAATATGATATTGCCATAATTCTCCGGCTCCCAAACTTCTTCCGGAGGTAAAGTGCTTTCGGGCAATTAAATAATTGCCATCTGGCATCCAAACAGCATTATTAAGCAATCTGAAATCTTCTTTGGTAACTTGCCTGGCATCGCTTCCATCTGCATTCATCACCCAAATATTATCGCCACCACCCGCATCGCTCGTAAACGAAATTTTAGAACCATCTGGGCTAAAACGGGGCTGTACTTCAAAAGGAATCCCGCTTCGCAACACTTTTGCTTTTCCGCCAGCAATTGGCATCGTATAAATATCGCCTAGCATATCAAACACTATAGTTTGTCCGCTTGGACTTACGTCAAGATTCATCCAGGTACCTTCTTCTGTGGTGAAATTGTGGGTTTTGTAGTTAAAGCCCATGCCTGGATTGGCAACATCCCATTCGGTCTTTTCTTCGTCTTTATTTTTTTTCTTATTTTTTTGAGCGAAGGAGGTGCCACTTAAAATTAGAGCACTTGCAAGCAGGAGGTATTTGTAATTCATCTTTAGTTAGTTTAGAAGTTTAAAAGTACGGATAATTGTACAGCCAGTAAAATAGATATAATCGTCTGTTAGCGTGTTTTCTTTTCGATTTTTGAAATTTAAAGAAAACGCCTGCCCACTTACTCTGGCAGTTGAGTTTTAAGAACATGTGTACGATGGTGAGATCTGCCCGATACCAACTCAATAGAAATCACTGGCAGTGACGAAACATAGATTGAAATATTATTGAAATAAAAAAGGGTCGGAATCTTATAAGATTCCGACCCTTGTAAATGTCTTTTGTAATTGTATTAAAATTTCAACGAAAGCGCCATAGCGGTATATTCATCTCCGAAATACGTTCTCCCTCCAGTTGGATAGACCGATAAACCGTCGCTGTTTTTCTTTTTATGTAATTCGGGAACTAAAATACCAACACCAGCTCCTAGTACATATCCTAAGGCTACATCGGTTAAGAAATGTTGTCCTCCTTGTATTCTAAAATAGCCAACAGCAGCTGGTAATGTTGCAGCACCTGTCCAAACCCATACTTTGGCAGGAGAGTCTGGGTTATAATCGCTATACACTTTCGCCATAAAAAAAGTTGCAGTAGCAGTAGCTGCTACGTGACCTGAGTAAAAAGAGCGCTGCCCGTTATTACTCATCCTTCTGTCTCTTCCCGTGTCCCCACTGTCGTCATATACATACGGGCGACTTCTATCTACCAAACCTGCAGTAATGGTGTAGACAGCTGCCGTAGTTGCTAAACTCTCAATGTACAATCCTAAATATTGTCCTGTATGATCGTTAATTTCATCATCAAACAAAAAAGCAAGAGGAGCTGCAAAGGATAGTGCAAAAGGAATATCACTTATTGTATTTGCATTTTCATCGTGATTTCCGGCTGCCCACCGGTCTATGAAGTTTATCTTGTCTATTTCGCCTTGAAGATCGTTTTCAATACGGGCAAATTCTCCAGGTTCAATATCTTCTTTATTTTGAATTAATAGAAATCCGCCTGCACTCCCAGCTAGGGCAGTACCAGTCCAGATGCCATCTGTAGTCCAGTTCCATTCGTACGGGCTTTCAGCTTTTTGGGCATTTGTAGTAATTGAAATAAGAGCTATGGTAAATAATAGTAGGTGTTTCATAGGTACGAAAATAGCTTTTCAAACCAAGTAAGAGATATATATTAACAATTTGTTAAGCCTGTTTTATTGAAATATTTACATTTGCCAAATTGTTAATCAATTCTATCATTTGAAGAAAAATACCAATACCATACTTTTAATTTTTACAATTTTTTTGATTGTAGAGTTTGTGTTATGCATTAACGTACCATTTTTTTGGGACGGTATGACGAAGGTAGGGCGTGCCGAATGGATATACGACCATAATTTTTCAAGCCTTATTGTCCCTACCGAAATCAACTCCGGACACCCACCGTTGTGGATTACATTGTTGGCAGGTTCCTGGGCGCTTCTGGGTAAATCGCTTTGGGTTTCCAGATTGTTGTTGCTTGTGGTGAATTGGGGCGTACTGTATCAATTGTTATTACTGTGTAAAAAATTATTTGCAGACCGCGTTTCTATTTTTTGGTTCTTTTTACTTTGTATAGAAGCTACCCTCCTTACACAAACTACCAGTCTCAATAATGATATGTTATTGTTATTCTTCGTTTTACTAAGCTGTAATGCCATTTTGTCTAATAGATGGTTTTTACTAACACTAGCGTTGGCAGGGGTGTTAATGACAAATCTTCGCGGAATATATTGTATTATAGGATTGGGTGTTTTCCATGGTATTTTATATAGGTACAAATTGGTGAGCGCCTCCAGAAAAATAATTTGGTCGTATCTATTGGCCTGTATAGTTTTTGGAGCTTTTGTGTTGTATCAGTACTCAGAATTAGGGTGGGCTATTATCTCGCAAAACGAAAGCTATGCAAAACACAGAAAAACGGGTTCTTGGCTTCGCGTGCTTCATAAAGGACGGGCATTTTTAGTTCACGCGTTTGAGTACGGACGTATTTTTCTATGGGTGCCTTTAGCGATACTACTGGGGGTTGCCTTTAAAAAATACAGATGGAAATTACCTTCAGAAATTAAAATTCCCTTTATAGGCTTGGCCGTGTTTACTGCTGTTTTTATCCTGGGGTTTGTGCCTTTTACCAATCCTATTGGCCCTAGATATTTAATGATTTGCTATATTTTCGGGATTATTTTACTTCTTAATTTGGTGTATATATTGCCCCTACAAAAATGGGTGCGCAAAGCGACATTAATTTTTGTAGCGATTGGTTTTTTAACAGGGCATTTATGGGTATATCCCGCTACTACAGACCAGGCTTGGGACAGTACCTTGGCATATCTTAATTATTATCCTGTAAAAAGTGATATGCTTCAATTTTTAGATGAAAAAAATATTGATGAAACTTCAGTGGGAACCAACTTGCGGCTTCGAAATTTGTACATAGTACCAGCATTAAAGCCTAACAGAACGTTTGCTTTTAAGCGATTGGATTTAGATACCAACGAATATGTGTTATTTTCGAATATTGAAAATGATACTTCGCCAGACCAAATTGAAACCCTGAGAACTCAATGGACCGAAATAAAATCCTTTTCACAAATGGGTGTATTTATTACTTTATATAAGAATCCAAACTTTCGCTAATTTTCTTAACAATTTAGGCTGCCGAATTGTTAATTACTTTCACAGCATATCGTTTTCCAATTTCTACTGAACCCCTATATTTAACGCTTATTCAGGAGATTTTATGGCAGAAACAGATTATACCGAAGACAACATACGCTCGCTCGATTGGAAAGAGCACATTCGTATGCGTCCCGGGATGTATATTGGGAAGTTGGGAGATGGTTCTTCGCCAGACGATGGGATCTATATTTTACTCAAAGAAGTAATCGATAACTGTATCGATGAATTTGTGATGGGTTCCGGAAAAACCATCGAAATCAAGATAAAAGATAAAGAAGTAAAAGTACGTGATTTTGGTCGTGGCATCCCACTGGGAAAGGTGGTAGACGTAGTTTCCAAAATGAACACAGGGGGTAAATACGACAGCCGTGCCTTTAAGAAATCGGTTGGATTAAATGGGGTGGGTACCAAAGCGGTGAATGCGCTTTCGGCTTCGTTTAAAGTGGAATCGGTTAGAGATGGGCAACAGAAATCGGCTCGTTTTGAGCTGGGAGAACTTGTAGAAGA
Source organism: Rasiella sp. SM2506 (assembly GCF_050859505.1). Classification (GTDB taxonomy): domain Bacteria; phylum Bacteroidota; class Bacteroidia; order Flavobacteriales; family Flavobacteriaceae; genus Marinirhabdus. The sequence goes on from NZ_CP193934.1 coordinate 2,334,644, forward strand.
CCCCGCTATTGAAACTACCACAAAACGCAAAGGAACCAAAGTGGTCTTTGTGCCGGATGAGAGTATCTTTAAAAATTATAAATACCGAAGCGAATATGTAGAAAAAATGCTTCGGAATTACGTCTACCTGAATCCAGGATTGACGATTGACTTCAACGGAGAAAAGTTTGTTTCAGAAAATGGGCTGAAAGATCTGCTGGAAGACGATATGAACAAGGACGATATGTTGTACCCCGTAATTCATCTTAGGGGAGAAGATATTGAAGTTGCCATTACGCATAGTAGAACCCAGTACAGCGAGAGTTATTACAGCTTCGTAAATGGACAAAATACCACCCAGGGAGGAACGCACTTAGCGGCCTACAGGGAAGCGTTGGTGAAGACCATTCGGGAGTACTTCGGGAAAAATTATGAAGCGAGTGATATCAGGAAGTCTATTGTTACGGCTATTAGCATCAAGGTGATGGAGCCTGTGTTTGAAAGCCAGACGAAGACAAAATTGGGTTCAACCGATATGGGAGGCGAATTACCCACAGTACGTACCTATATCAACGATTTCCTAAAAACACAGCTAGACAATTACCTCCACAAAAATACCGATATAGCCGAAAAGCTACAACGCAAAATTCTTGCTGCCGAACGGGAACGTAAGGAGCTTTCAGGAATTCGGAAACTGGCAAAAGACCGTGCTAAGAAAGCCAATCTGCACAACAAAAAATTACGGGATTGCCGCATTCATTTTGGCGATAACAAAAAAGAAAGAAATTTAGAAAGCACCCTGTTTATCACCGAGGGAGATAGTGCGAGTGGAAGTATTACTAAAAGTCGTGATGTGAATACCCAAGCCGTTTTCAGCTTAAAAGGAAAACCGTTGAACAGTTATGGCCTCACCAAAAAAATCGTATACGAAAACGAAGAGTTTAACCTCCTGCAAGCCGCCCTCAATATTGAAGATTCACTGGAAGATCTGCGCTACAACAACATTGTAATCGCCACCGACGCCGATGTAGATGGCATGCACATACGCTTATTGCTCATTACGTTTTTCCTGCAATTTTTCCCGGAACTGATTAAAGAAGGACATTTATACATATTACAAACGCCACTTTTTAGAGTGCGGAACAAAAAAGAAACCATTTATTGCTATAGCGAAGAAGCGCGTAGAGATGCCGTGGAAAAGCTAAAGCCAAAGCCGGAAATCACCCGATTTAAAGGACTGGGGGAAATATCTCCAGACGAGTTTGTACATTTTATAGGTGAAGACATCCGTCTAGACCCCGTAATGCTGGACAAACAAATGAGTATTGAAGATATGCTAAGTTTCTATATGGGCAAGAACACGCCAGATAGACAGAAGTTTATTATTGAGAATTTGAAGGTCGAGTTGGATACGGTGGAAGAGTAAAAAATGTACGATGTACGATTGATGATTGTGGATTAACGATTGTTGATTGTTGATTGTTGATTTTTGAGATTTGGCCTCTTTCTTGTCTCCGACGATTGAGGCACGAGGGAGAGGAAGATACTAGGGAGATGTTCTTCCTAGATAGGGTTTAACGCCTAAAAATTTTATAGACTACATGAGTGACGAACTCGACACTAACGAAGAAGAATTACAACCTGAAGATATCCACTTCGAGAAGTTAGAAGGGGATGGCGAAGGCGATCTTGTACCCGAAGAAGAAATAGACACCGGCGAAACCATCACCCGCGTCACAGGAATGTACCGTGAGTGGTTTTTGGATTATGCCAGCTATGTAATCCTGGAACGTGCCGTACCTGCTATTGAGGACGGTTTTAAACCTGTACAGCGCCGGATCATGCATTCTATGAAGGATCTGGACGATGGGCGCTACAACAAAGTGGCGAACATTGTAGGGCATACTATGCAGTACCACCCACACGGAGATGCGAGTATTGCCGATGCCATGGTGCAAATTGGTCAAAAAGATTTACTCATAGATACGCAGGGAAACTGGGGAAATATTTTAACAGGTGATCGTGCAGCGGCATCTCGATATATTGAGGCACGCCTTTCCAAATTTGCCTTGGACGTAGTCTACAACCCAAAAATAACCGATTGGCAAGCCAGTTATGACGGTCGTAGAAAAGAACCAATCAATTTACCCGTCATGTTCCCGATGCTTCTGGCACAGGGAGGCGAGGGGATTGCTGTGGGCTTGTCTACCAAGATCATGCCGCACAACTTTATTGAATTGATTGACGCTTCCGTAAAGCATTTACAAGGCAAACGCTTTACCATCTACCCGGATTTTCCCACCGCAGGTATGGTAGATGTAACCGATTATAATGACGGGCTTAGAGGCGGAAAAATAAGAAGTCGCGCAAGAATTTTGCAGCACGATAAAAATACCTTGGTGATTCGGGAAATTCCGTTTACGACTACGACGACGTCTTTAATAGATTCTATACTGAAAGCCAATGACAAAGGCAAGATTAAAATAAAAAAGATTGAAGACAACACGGCGGCCGAGGTAGAGATTATGATTCATATTCCACCAGGAATTTCGCCAGATAAAACTATTGATGCGCTGTACGCTTTCACCAATTGCGAAACCTCTATTTCGCCTTTGGGGTGTGTAATTGAAGATAACAAACCGCTTTTTGTGGGGGTTACTGAAATGCTACGTCGCTCTACAGACAGAACGGTTCAATTGCTGAAAAGCGAGTTGGAAATTCAGTTGGAGGAATTTGAGAATCAGTGGCATTATGCTTCTTTGGAGCGAATTTTCATCGAAAACCGAATCTACCGCGATATTGAAGAGGAAGAAACCTGGGAAGGCGTTATTATTGCCATTGACAAGGGATTGAAACCACACACAGGGCATTTAAAACGTGCCGTAACCGAAGAAGATATTGTTCGGTTGACAGAAATACGCATCAAACGGATTTCAAAATTTGATATAGACAAAGCACAGCAAAAGATTGATGCACTGGAAGATCAAATCGCTCAGGTAAAGCATCACTTGGCGAATTTGATAGAATACGCCATAGATTATTTTAAAAGGCTGAAAAAAGAATATGGTGCCGGCAAAGAACGTTTGGCAGAGATTAAAGTGTTTGACGACATTGAAGCCACTAAAGTAATTATACGGAACACAAAGCTCTACGTAAATCGCGAAGAAGGTTTTGTGGGTACCAGTTTAAAACGGGATGAATATGTTACCGATTGTAGCGATATAGACGACATTATCTGCTTTACCGAAGACGGAACTATGATGGTGACCAAAGTAGATAGCAAGACGTTTATAGGCAAAGGAATTCTGCACGTGGCGGTCTTTAAAAAGAAAGACAAACGCACCATTTATAACCTTATTTATAAAGATGGACCAAAAGGAGCGACGTATTTAAAGCGATTTAATGTCACTTCCATGACGCGCGATAGAGAATACGATCTAACAGCTGGCACTAAAGGGTCTAAAGTATTGTATTTCACCGCAAATCCGAATGGTGAAGCTGAGGTAGTCACCATTTTACTACGCCAAAGCGGCAGTATTAAAAAGCTGAAATGGGATCTGGATTTTGCAGACCAGTTAATCAAAGGCCGAGGGTCTAAAGGAAACATTGTGACCAAATATGCTGTTAAGCGTATTGAATTAAAAGAAAAGGGACTTTCCACCTTAAAACCACGTAAAATTTGGTTTGATGAAACTGTGGAACGCCTTAATTTGGAGGGAAGAGGGGAATTGCTGGGCGAATTTAAATCGCACGATCGCTTGCTTGTTATCAATCAGAAAGGGATCGTAAAAACGGTAATTCCAGAGATGACGCTTCGGTTTGATGAGGATATGATAGTCCTGGAGAAGTGGGAACCTAAAAAGCCAATTTCGGCTATTTATTGGGAAGGTGAGAAGGAGTTGTTCTATTTAAAACGTTTCCTAATCGAAAATCCCGACCGAGAGGAATTGATTATCACAGAGCATCCAAAATCGTATTTGGAACGCGTATTTACAGATTACAGACCCCAAGCTGAAATCGTTTTTGTAAAAGAACGTGGTAAAGAACGAAAAGAAAATATAGAGTTGGATCTGGAGGAATTTATTTCAGTAAAAGGAATTACAGCTATGGGGAATCAGTTAACGAAGGATAAGGTTTTAGAAATAAATGCTTTATCATCGTTGCCTTATGAAGCGCCAAAAGAGACGCCTGCAGAGGATCTGGACGTTGTATATGAAGAGGAATCCAATCCTGAAGCTGAAATCGAAAACAAGAAACTTTCAGATAACAGCACAAGCACGAATGATGATGAAGAACCCCCTATTGGAGGTGATGGACAAGCTTCCTTATTTTAAAAACCTATGAATTTAAAGATAAAAATTTTCTTTACCTGCTTCGGTTTACTGCTATCGCTTGGCGGTATCGGGCAAACGATTCCTACCTACTCACTTCAGCAATTTTACGAGTACAATTCCGAATTGGAGCACAGAGTAGACACTATTTTTCAATCCATGAGTGATAAAGAACGCGTGGCGCAAATGCTAGTGACTTCGGCCGGAGAATTAGGGAAACCTGAACATGTAGTACTGCAACTAGCGAAAGAAAACAAACTGGGAGGTGTGGTGTTCTTAAAAGGCACCACAGAAAATCATAAACGTATGATTGATAGCCTGAACACCATTGCTGAAGTTCAGCATCAGCTACCCTTATTATTTTCGATAGATGCAGAGCCCAGTCTTTATAACGGTCGTTTAAAAGGTACTGAGGATCTTATGAATACCATCGAGATCAAAACGAACGCACAAGCAGATTCTATAGCTACTTTAATTAATAACAAACTCTTAGAAATAGGGTTTCATCAAAATTTTGCCCCTGTGGTAGATGTCAGTCCTGAAAACGAAGCCATTAAAAATAGAAGTTTTGGCAATGACAAAGACACGGTAATTGGTCTTAGCAAGCAATTTATTAAAACCACGCAGGAACAAAATATTATCGCCACCGCAAAGCATTTTCCAGGACACGGTTTGGTTACTGGCGATACGCATAAAAAATCTGTGTTCATAGATGGTCCCTTGCAAGAGCTGGATGTGTATCCGCCATTAGTAGAAGCAGGGGTGCTTTCTGTAATGATGGCGCATATTACCATTTTAAATAACAAGGACTATGATACAAACGGATTGCCTTCCAGCTGTTCAAGAAACATCGTAACGGGTTTATTGAAAGAGGAATTGGGTTTTAAAGGATTGATAATTACAGATGCCCTTAATATTATGAAAGCGGTAACTATAATAGACAATGCACCCTTATTAGCCTCCAAAGCAGGCTGTGATATGTTGTTGATGCCTATTGATGAAACTGAAACTATTTCGGCCATTTTAAACGAAATGGAGCAAGATAAAGCGTATAGAAATCAGGTATATCAGTCTGTAAAGAAAATTATACGTTTCAAAATACTTTTAAATATAGTGAACCCAAAACCGAGTGCAAATTGAAAAGTTTTATAAGAGAATTTAAGGATTTTGCTGTAAAAGGCAATATGATAGATATGGCGGTGGGGATCATTATTGGTACTGCCTTCAACAATGTGGTAAATACACTAGTGAAGAAAGTAGTCATGCCACCATTATCGTTGCTTACAGACGACGTAAATATTGCTGAACGCAGGTATGTTTTGCGTGAAGCTGTGGGTGACGTTTCCGAAGTTGCTATTGGGTATGGAGAGCTTATCGAGGTGCTAATAGATTTTCTGGTGATTGCGCTTACTATTTTTGTTGTAATTAAAGGGATTAACCGCTTTAAGAAAAAAGCAGAGGATCCTCAAAACAAAACGGTAGAAACCCCTAAAAATATTGAGTTGCTTTCTAATATTGAAGTACTGCTAAAGGAACAGAATGAATTCTTGAAGCGCAAGCGGGCCGACTAATTAAGTATCTAATTTCTCCGTGCGCTTTGCTGTTGTGTGGCTTCTTTTTCAGTGGTAATACGTAGGTTTTTTTAGTCTTTATGACAACCTATCAATTTTAAAACTTCAAAAGAAACTTCTCTTGAAAAATGTAGCAACCCTATTCTTCTTCAGCGCTTTCTGGCGTAAATCTGGAAATTAATTTGGAAGGTACTTTATACGTTGCTGCATACTTTAAACCTTCTTGCCTGTGCTTAAACGTATTAAACGCTTTGAGATACCATCTTTTGTCAGACGCTTTTTTATTGTGGTCTAAATGCATCGTGGCTCCAAAAGAGGTGTTCTTAGCCCAGGTATTAATGGAATAAATACTTATCCCGAAAAAACCAGTGCGTTCAATAACGGTAGCAAAGTCTTCTTCCGAAAATTTATACTCTTCGGCTTTTTCTGCTTTCTTATTAAGATTGGTTAGATCTTTAAAGACTTCTTTCTGTAAAAATTCTAATTCTGTCATGTGGTAAAGGTCGGTATTGTTTTCTAATAGGAAACTATAGTTTCTCTATCATTTTTTAAAAGTATAGAGATACAATTGTTCCACTTTTTCTCGTGCCCACGGCGTACGTCTTAAAAACGTTAAGCTAGAGTTGATAGATGGATTGGTGACAAAGCTGTTAATGCGAACACGATCGCCTAATTCCTCCCAGCCATATGTATCCACTAGTTCATTAAGTATTGTTTTTAATGTAATTCCGTGCAACGGATTGTTTTGCTGTGTTTTGGGTGCTGATTTTTTCTGAAATATGCCAAAAAACTCATTTCCTTTTCTTGTGTCTATCGAATTGTGACAGGGTGCTAAAATAAGAATGTCAAAATGTGATTTAAAATAGTTTCGGTATTCTGTTTCTGTAGCACCATACGGACAATGTTCGCTGGCTTCCATTGTAGAATTCTCCATAAGCACTCCCACCAATTTTCCTTTAGGAACAAGGAGCGATGCCATCTTGGTTGTGTATTTAACACGAGTCATCTGGTCGGGTTCAAAAGAACAGAAGAAGGTTTGTTCCATAATGAGGTCATAGCTTCCTTTATGTTTGAAAAAATCCTGGTGATGAATCTGTTCCTTCGGAAACGTAGGGTTCCGCTCTTTAAAATTATTTAAAGGAAATTCAGATATGTCGAGAATATGCACATTGGGAAACCCGTTTTTGTGCAGATATTCGGCTTCGTAGGAGTTGCCAGCGCCAGGAATTAAAATCTGAAGCTCCTTGTTCTCTAGTTGTTCAAAATAAGAAATAAGCGGACTGGAAGCTTCGCCAAGATCCCAGCCAATATCGTAGTCTTCGTACCGTTTTGTCCAATATTCCTGGTTGTTTTCTGTCATATTCAAGTCCCGCGCAGACGGGTGTATTTTTAATATTTTCCTCGTATTTTAAGTCTCGACTAAATCGCTCAAAAATTCACGAAGGATTTAACTATAATTTTTCAAGTTCAAGTTCAAGTTCAAGTTCAAGGTCGATTTCGAAGTCCTTCATAAACCACGACGCTCACAGCATTTGCTAGGTTTATGCTTCTTATATGTTCGCTATGTATAGGGATTTTATATATTTCGTTTGAGTGTTTTTCTAAAATTTCAGCAGATAGTCCTTTTGATTCTTTTCCGAAGATAAAGAACATATCGTCTTCAAATGGAATATCCCAAAAGGTTTTAGTACCGTGACTCGATAAAAAAGCCATCTTTTTATGCTGGTGTTGCGCGAAAAATTCTTCAGCAGATTCATAAATAGTAAGGGGTACATGTTTCCAGTAATCCAATCCGGCACGTTTTACACGTGTGTCATTCAATTCAAACCCAAAAGGCTTTACCAAATGCAAATGACACCCGGAAGCCAAGCTTAAACGCCCAATGTTACCTGTGTTATTAGGTATTTCAGGTTCCATTAAAACAATGTTATAAGCCATTATTTGTGTAGTTCTTTAGCCTTTTCTTGTTGTAATTCTTCGTCAATTTTGTCTGGATGCGTTGTAACAATCTCACTTGTTGTTTTTCTATAACGCATATTGAGAAATTCAATAAACAGAGAAAAAGCTATCGTGAAGTATAAATATCCTTTTGGAATAGTGCCTACTTCACCGCCAAATATTACAAGATGTGATAGGTGTGCACCTTCTGCTATTAACATAAAACCAATTAAAATTAAAAACGAAAGTCCCAAAAGTTGTACGGTTGGATGTTTGGTTACAAATTTACCAACGGGATTGGCAAAAACCATCATAATAATAACCGAAACGACCACGGCAATAACCATTATAATTAATGCATCGGTAGGATTGTCGCTTATTCCATTGGTCATACCCACAGCCGTTAAAATAGAGTCGAATGAAAAGACAATATTTATGAGCGCAATTTGCACAACCGCTTTGGTGAGTGTAGTTTTCCTGCCTTTTGCCACTGCACGTTCGTCGTGACCTTTGTCCTCCACTTTTTCGTGTATCTCGCTCGTACTTTTATAAAGTAGAAACAAACCACCTGCGATAAGAATAAGGCCTTGGCCGCTAATACCTGCAGTGATCCAGGAGGTGTTTATGTGCCAGAAGGGAGCCTCCATAGCCACCAGCCAGGAAATACCAAATAATAATATAATACGTATGAGCATCGCCATAAAAAGGCCAATATTGGTTGCTTTTTTCTGGTGCTCTTTTGGAAGTTTACTGGAAGCAAGAGAAATAAATATAATATTATCTATTCCCAGAACAATTTCAAGGAAGGTTAGTGTTAGCAACGCTACGAGCGCATCTGGCGAAGTAAGAATTTCAAACATTTGTTATAATTAAGTGCGACTAATTTAAATTTTTAAACAGGTTTAAAGATAAAAACTTAATTAGGACTGAAATATAATTTTGGTCTCAAATAGGTAATTAAATTTTATAACATCAAAAAAGTTTACATATAGCACTATAAAATAGATATGTTGAGGTCATAGGTTGAATGCAAAAAGCCCGAAGGTGCTGGCACCGTCGAGCTTACTTATTTTAGTTAGTTTTTATTTTATTATAAATTTACTCTTGATAACACTCTACAAAATAGTATATGGAATCTACATCTTCATTAGCTTCTAATGATAAAGTCACACCACCCTGACTGTTAAATTGTTGGGGAGTCATTCTTACGGTTTCCCATCCCGTCACCACATCGATAACTTCATAAAAATCAAAATCTTCATCAATACCACCGTTTATAGGTTCAAAAATTGCTGTGTACCTAAAACGTCCTCCTCCTAAATCATCTTTACACCATCTTCTTCGTACTCCGGGTAAGGCAGATCCTCCACTGGATTGCGCAGATAAACACGCATTTGTTTCTAATACCCAATCAAAGCAATTAGTACCTCCATCACCGTCGCCATCGCCGTCGCCATCACCATCACCATCACCATTTCCGTCACCATCACCATCGCCTCCATCTCCACTAGGATCTTCGGGGCCACCAACTTGTGCAATGGCATCACCAATGGTCCAGGATACCATATCACCATCTTGTACGTTTGTTACAGCTACAGTGGGGCTTCCTTTGCCTGAAGTAGTAATCTGTACATCTACAGAAGAGCTTTCAGATTCGTATGTAATAGGAATTCTTCGGGTTTCACCCACTTCAATATTACTAACTTGGTCAAAGTCAATATCGAGTTCTGCACCGTTTACTTCTATAGTAGCCGTTACAAATAAGGACTCTACAATATCATAATCACTATGTGTAATATTTAATACAAATGAAATTACTTCTTTCTCTTTATCACAAGAAATTTGTGTGAGACCGAGCACTACTAAAAAAAGAGCCATTACAGCTTTGGATAAAATTTTGTTTGACATAATAGGATTGAGTTTAAGACTCCAAAATTACTATGTGCTGTTTTATGTCGCAATACCCATTAGAGGGTATATTTTAGAATAAGGCTGGTTTATGGTTTCGATTCCTCACGAACTTTTACAGCCGTCCCACGCTCTTTCCTAGTTTCTCCCACAATGTTGTACTCAAAAGTATAGGTATCGCCTTCTGTAGCTAAAATTTTCATGTGGATGGCTCTTTTCTCGGCCTGGTTCTTTGGATTCTTTTTGGTCACCACATATTCACAGGCGTTAATCCAGCGAATATAGGAGGTATCTGCGTTTCCTCTAAAGTAGTCAACTTCAATAGAATCGTTGCGTACAAAGGTAGTTTTGGTAAGTTCGGTGCCTACAAGTGCTTCAAATTCAAACGTTCCCGTCTTAAATTTGTCACAGTTTCTTTCTGTGTGGTAACAACTTGTGAGGGTGGTAAGGATTACTATAAAGAGAAAAAATCGCATAGGCAGCTTTAAAACGCGAATTTCTGAAATTTTACGCACACATTATGGTAAGTATTCCTTAAAACTTCCATCAGCATAAAAAATAACGATGCGGTCGATAGCATTTGACGTTGAATTTGAAACCGAATCTGAACCTACTTGTTTCTCTATTTCTGAAACTGTAGAATTATTTTCTGAAGTTTTCTGAGTTGTTTTTTCAGCTGAAGGAATAGTGTTAGGGGTTTGAAAATTGGTTGTGGAAGAAGGTGCTTTTTTTTCTGATTCAACGGTGGAAGGGAAGGTGCCTTTTCCATTTAAGAGCCAATACAAATTCACTTCTTCAAACGTGTGCACTACCTTCATAACAAACTCTAAGCTGGGCTTATTTCTACCCGAAATTAAGTGCGAAATGGTAGACCGGTTGAACTCTATTTTTTCGGAAAAAGCAGTAGCAGATAACCCGTAATAATCGAGTATTTTTTCTAGTCTTTTTGAAAAATCTGCACTGTTTACCATTGTAACGTTGAATGTCGTTTTAAAAACGTTTACAAAAGTAACATATTGTTAATGTACCTGCAAATCTTATTGCAAATAACTTAATTTTATATAAATGATAACTTTATATAATTTATAATAAAGAACTGAAAATAAGCTTACTAATATATAATCATAATAATGAAGTTAATTTTACGTGTCCACAGGCCGTATTTGTTTACTTAACCTAACATAATAAGCATATTTTTCTGTTTACATTTGTAAACTTAACAAGTGTTACCTTTGTAACACCGCAAGAAATGCTATGAATATATTAGAAGCCTACGCCACTTTTTTTGAAGCTAAAATTGAAGGGAGATATGTCACTTTAGAACATCTTTCTCCCCTCTTAAAAGTCTATAAAAATATGTTTCAAATTTCAGAAATTGGAACGTCTGAATTGGGACAAAAAATCCCAATGCTCAAAATGGGTCAGGGTGAAAAAACAGTTTTGGGATGGTCTCAAATGCATGGAAATGAAGCGACCACAACCAAGGCAATTTTCGATTTTTTAAAACTGATTGCTGAGCAGAAAATCTATAAAAAGGAGATTTCAGAATTTTTGAAAACGTATACTTTTTACATTATTCCCATTTTAAATCCAGACGGAGCTGCAAAATATACGCGTGAAAATGCCAACGGAATTGATCTGAATAGAGATGCCCAGGACCAGACGCAATCTGAAAGTAGGGTATTGGCCAAAGTTTTCCGAGACCTACAACCAGATTTGTGCCTCAACCTGCACGATCAACGCACGATCTATGGTTTTAAAAACGGGAAACCAGCTACTGTTTCGTTCTTATCTCCAGCAGCCGATACAAAACGAAGCCTTACGCCCTCCCGAAAAATCGCGATACAGCATATTGAAACCATGGTTGGGGTGTTGCAAGGCTTGATACCAGGACAGATAGGACGTTACGACGATGCTTTTAATGCCAATTGTGTAGGGGATTCCTTCCAAATGGCTGGCGTGCCCACGATTTTGTTTGAAGCAGGACATTTCCCAGACGATTACCAACGGGAAGAGACTAGAAAATATATTTGTAGTGCGCTTATAACTTTGTTTGGTATCGTAAAACCTTCAGCAACTACCTCCATTTTGTACGCTAAGATTTCAGAAAACAAAAAGAATTTTAAGGATCTACTTATTAGAAATGTAAGCATACCGGGTATTTTCAGGCTTAAGACCGTAGCATTTCAATATATTGAGGTATTGGAGGGTAGCCACATTGTGTTTCAATTGCATGTAGATGAAATAGGAGACCTTACTTCGTGCTTTGGTCATCAAGAACTAGATGTTTCAGGTGCTGAAATTTTGGTGAATTCGCAACAAAATTATCAAGTTGGCGAGAAAGTTTTAAAAATTGTCAGTAAAAAAGATGATTCTCTGTTATTTATTAAGGAAGATAAGTTTCTTTAACCACAGAAAAAATTCTATTTTTGCAATCTGGTAAACCCTGGAAAAATGGCTAAATTTAAACTTGACGATACAGATCACAGCATTTTAGATATGCTTATTGAGAACACGCGAACTCCCTTTACAGATATTGCGAAAAAATTAAAAATTTCAGCAGGTACGGTACACGTTCGTGTAAAGAAGATGGAAGAGGCAGGAATTATAACCGGTTCATCCTTGCGAATAGACTATAGAAAGCTAGGCTACTCTTTTATTGCTTATGTGGGTGTTTTTCTTCATAAAACCTCTCAGACACAATTTGTGTTAGAACGCATAAATGAAATACCCTATGTTACCGTAGCCCACGTGACTACAGGAAAATTCAATATTTTCTGTAAAATAAGAGCAAAAGACACTACGCAGGCAAAAGACATTATCTACCAAATAGACGATATTGAAGGTGTAACAAGAACGGAAACTATGATCTCCCTGGAAGAGAGTATTAACGATAAGAAACGCTTAATGCATTCTATTTTTAAAGATATTTAGGAAGCATACAGAACACTCATTTTGTTTGCTGAAAGAAGAAAGATTTCTTTTAACTTGTAAAAATATAAAAGCCGAAAACTATTTTAGTTTTCGGCTTTTTTTGTGGGTTGTGGTTTTTAAAACTTTGCAGTAAGCCTAACGTTAAATACTCTTGGCGATAAGAAGTTAGGGATGCTGTATTGTGTTTTACTGTACACATCGCGTACAAAGGTGTTGGTGATGGAGTTTTGTACGTCAAAAATATTGAAGATTTCTGCGCCAATACTTAATTCCTTAAATGGTTTTAAGAGTCCAGAGTCCTTTAATTTATCTTGATGTATTAGTACATAGGAAACACCAAGGTCTGCGCGTGCGTAATCTTTTAAGCGTGTTTGGAAGTCGTATGGGTCTGCATAACTAGGCGAGCCACCTGGCAATCCTGTTTGATATACTAAGTTCAAGTACATTTTTAAGTCTGGAATAATCTTTACGTAATCCTGAAAGAGTACTGCAAACTTTAAACGCTGATCTGTAGGTCTGAAAATATAGCCACGATCGTCAATGTTTTCTTCGGTTTTTAAATAGCCAAAACTTACCCAGCTTTCCGTTCCCGGCACAAACTCTCCTGCAAGGCGCATATCTACTCCATAGGCATATGCCACAGCATTGTTATTTGCTCTGTAGCGTATACGTACATTCTCCAGTGTATATGGGTTTACGTCTTGTAAATCTTTGTAGTAAATTTCACTGTTCAGGGTAAAAGGACGTCCCCAGAGTTTAAAACTATAGTCGTTTCCAAAAACAATATGAATGGATTGCTGCGCTTTTACATCTGGTCTCACCGTTCCTGTAGAATCTCTCAACTCACGATAGAAGGGAGGTTGGTGGTAAAAACCACCAGAGAGTCTGAAAAGCATATCCATATCCCAGTCTGGCTTTAACGTTACCTGTGCCCTTGGGCTTACCACAGTTTGTGTAACACTTTCAATACCATCGCCACTTACAGTCCAGTTTTGAGAACGAATCCCGGCATTTAGCCAAAGGTCATTGCTGCCAACTGTAGTAGCCTTGCTCCACTGCGCAAAGCCGGAAAAACGATTGATCTGTACATCATTTTGTGCTCTAATATCTGTAAAAGGAACTATAGGTGCAGTGAAGGGCGCATAGGGTTGGTTATTGGCAAAATCGATAATAGGAGGGCGGATAGAAAAACCTGCCGAATCTATAATTTCATATTCCTGTACTCGGTCTCTAATATCTTCGCGGGTATATTTTACACCGTATTCTATAGTAGTATCGTCGTTCACCGAAATAATTCCTTTGTGCTCTGCATTAAAAATAAGGGCATCCAGATCGTTACGGGCGTGGGTTAATTGTGATCCAATACCTTCGCTAAACTCTACATCACCCAGATTGTCATCTCCAATGTTGGTATTTACTTCCCCTAAGCGGTATTGTGCGAGAATATCGAAATATTCTTGCTCCGTTGTTTGGTAGGCACTGGCAATAAATTTTGCGGTGTAGGTGTCTGAGGCTGCATAAGTTCCTTTAAACGCTCCAAAATACGTGTTGTAGCGGTCTTGTTCTTGTCCTTCGTAAAAAACCAGCAGCGCAATAGGATCTGCCAGGGTACCAAAATTGGTCTGGCGGGTAAGGGGTTCGTAATCATATTGATTAACGGCAATGTTTCCAAGGAATCCTAATTCGAATTTATTACTGAATTTATACGTCAAATACGTCTGCGCATCGGCAAACTTTGGACGGAAATTGGTTTCGGTTTGCTTGGCATTTACAAACAGGCTGTTGTCACGGTAGCGTAATCCTACAATGCCTCGAAGTCTTTCGTTTTTTGAAATTCCTTCAACCGAAACGTTGGCGCCTAACAGACTTAAATCTGCCGTAGCTCCAAAAGATACAGGACGACGGTATTCAATATCTAGTACTGAAGATAACTTATCGCCATATTTTGCTTGAAATCCACCTGCCGAAAAATCTACAGATCGTGTTAAGTCACTATTTACAAAGCTTAACCCTTCTTGTTGCCCACTTCGGATTAAAAAAGGGCGGTATACTTCAATTTCGTTAACATACACTAGGTTTTCATCGTAATTACCACCTCTCACGGCGTATTGCGTACTTAATTCATTATTACTTACCACCCCTGGAAGCGATTTCAATAAATTTTCCACCCCCGCATTGGCGCCAGGAATTTTCCTGATCGCTTCAGGACTAATGGTAGTTAATCCTTCAATTCGCTTGCGTTTTTTGGTAGATATTACCACTTGCGCTATTTGCTCTATGTCTACTTTTAAAACTGGATTGAGCTCAAAATCTTCATTTGCTGCTAAGGAAGGAATAGTAATGGTCGCATTTTTATGGCTCACGTGCGAGAACGTAATGGTAATTTCTTGTTCAGATGGGACTTCAATGAGGTAAAACCCATCAAAATTGGTTTGTGAACCAATACCGTTGCCGGCACTTACGTTCACAGCATTGATAGGAATATTGTTTTCATCTAAAATAACACCTTTAATGGTTGCATTCTGGGCAATTGTAGTTGCTGAAATACAAAAAAGGGCTAAAACGAGGGAGCGTATAAATGTTTTCAAAAGCTATAGATGTGTTTTATTTTCTGAAAAAAGTTGCTTCAAATGTAGTACTATTTCCCACATTATCCACGACGATCAATTTCAAGTTGTTTTCGGTATCTTTTACGATGTCATCGTCAAAATCATAGGTTAGAAGGTCGGTTTTGTAATTATATTCCGTTAAAATATACTTTCCATTCACCGTAGCGCGGTACGAACTTATGCCGCTTAGGTCGTCCTCAATTTTCATTTCCAGCGTTTTATTGCTGCTTATCCACTTGCCATCATCAAAGTTTACAGCTTTTACCGTGGGTGGTGTGGTGTCTATCGCCAACGTATACGTTCCAAAAGTGCGGACTCTCGTGGTGAGTTTGTTTCCGCTTCTTGAAGTGCTGTTGTAATAAGGTTGTCCTCTGTAATTGAGCCTGCCAATATATAATTTTGAAAGATCCGTTGCCTCATAATTAGAAGCATCTACACTTATAGTAATGTTTTTGTGGATTGGGATGATGTCTTCGTGAAACGTTAAAGTGTCTCCTTTAGCTTCAATAGCTAAGTAGGTATTTTCGTATAAACTTTCAGCAGGAATGTAGATGTCAAATTTACCTTTGGTAATAGCCGTACCTTGCTTATGGTACACAAAATGGTCGGTTTCTTTGAGGTCTTTTGGCTCTGGATTTTCTTCTGTCTTCCCTTCAATAGGAATGGTAATGCTAACGGTGTTTCCTTTATAATCGGTTATTTCTATGGTATAATCTGAAGAAAAACCGTCTTCAATAGTTATGTAGCCATTATCGTCTTCGTTTACAATCACACTTAGCGGATTGTTATCCTGGCGGAAGAGTTTCTGCACCCGGCTTTTATTGGTTTCAAAATATTCGTAGTCCATATATCTGTTCAGGTAGCGTGTTTCGGCAAATGTAAACTTCTCAAAAAGCACTTTAAATTTTTCTGAACCATTTACAGCCGTTTTTATTTGATACGCCCCGTTTTTATTGGAAGCACCATTTTGTTGGTCGTAGGTAGAAATTCCGAAACCAATTTTCCCCAGGGCCGAAACTTTTTCAGTGGTATAGTTGCCGTCTTTTTGTTTGATCAATCGCAGTTTACTTCGGTTCCCTGAATTGTTTGCATACGCACTGTCACCCACAGGATATACAAATACCGAATTTACCAACGGAACCTTGGTGTCTGGAATTTCAATGCCAAAGAGCAAGGGGTTCATAGGGCGGGAAGCAGCGTCGCGAATTTCAAAATGAAGGTGTGGCCCACCGCTACTACCACTATTACCCGTGTAGCCAATAACCTCCCCTTTTTTTACGGACAGTAGTTTGTTTTCCGGAAAATCTTCAAACTCGAAACTTTCCTTTTCGTATTGTTTCTGCTTTACATAGTCTTCAATAGCGTTTGCATAGCGTTGTAAATGGGCGTATACGGTGGTGTAACCGTTTGGATGTTGAATGTACATCGCTTTTCCGTAGCCATAATGCGATACTTTAAGCCGGGTTATGTAGCCATCGGCCGGAGCAAGGATGGTGGCGCCTTCTTTTTGTTGTGTTTTGATGTCTAAACCACTATGAAAGTGATTGCTTCGCAGTTCGCCAAAGTTTCCAGATAAAATAAGAGGAATTTCTAAAGGATTGCTAAAATAATCTTGTGGCACATCCTGTTGTGCGCCTGCCAATATGCTAAAAAATAAGGTTGCGGATAAAATGTATTGCTTCATAAAAATTGTAATGCGCTATAAATTAAGGGGGGTTGTGAGGTATTGTATGTAATAACATTCAATATTACAAAAAATTGTAGAAAAGAGTTGGCTTATTTGCTGGTGTATGTTAACTTTGTGTTAGCAGTATTGATTAAAAATGAAATGAGCGATCTTTCTGAAATTGTTGCTACGCTTGAAAATAGAATAAGTAAGATGCTTCACAAGTATGAAAACCTGAAGCAGAAAAACATTCAATTAGCGCTAGAAACGGAAGAAACACAAAAATTGTTGGCAACATCTCAGGATGAAGCACAACAATGGCGGGAAAAATGTAGCTCATTGCAGTTGGCAAACTCAATGCTGGGCAGCGACCAACATAAACGAGAAACAAAGCTCAAAATAAATGCTTTAGTCCGGGAAATTGACCAATGTATAACACAACTTTCCGATTAAAACAATAAAATCAATGTCAAACCCGTTAAAAATTAAGTTATCTATCGCAGACAGGGTGTATCCATTAAACATCCCGCCAGAGCAGGAAGAAGGCCTTAGAAAAGCCAGCAAGAAGATAGAAGCCATGATTAAACAGTTTGAAAATAGTTATGCCGTTAGAGATAAACAAGATGTTCTGGCCATGTGTGCCTTACAATTTGCTACTCAGGTAGAACAAAAAAATATTGATACACAAACCGATACGCAACAAGTGGAAGAGCAGTTAAAAGCGCTTAACCAACTGTTACAAGAGCACCTATCGTAAACGTTCTTTACATATATTAAAAGGTTACTGCCTACATTAGTACTTATTTTTGGTAAACTCAACACGAATTCTTTAAAAAGGGTGAGTTAAAGTTGTAAAAGCGAGCCGTCTTCGAGCGGATACTTGACCAGCTTGTTAGCCCTAAACTTTTCTTTAAGGAGTTTATTCAAAATCGCTATATTAATGTAGGCTTTTTTATACCCTATCGTGAACGGGGTATGGTGTACAGGATATGGTATTTCATATTCAACAATTTAAATAAATCAACAACCATGGATACTACTATTATTATAGCCATTATTGCAGCCATAACCGGTGTTGTAGTTGGCTTTATAATTGCAAAAATACTAGAGCGTAACAACTCTTCACAGCTTATTAAAAACGCTAAAAAAGCTGCCTCTTCTATCTTAAAAGAAGCCAAAAGTGAAGGAGAAACCCTAAAAAAAGATAAAATTTTACAAGCCAAAGAGAAGTTTATCGAGCTGAAATCTGAACACGAAAAGGTAATCACCAGCCGTGAGAAGAAAATGAACGAAGCCGAAAAACGTACCCGTGACAAAGAATCTCAGGTATCTGGCGAGTTGGGCAAAAACAAAAAGTTGAATGCCGAAATTGAAGATAAGAAAAAAGACTATAACGAGCGACTGGATTTCCTTGAAAAGAAACGTACCGAAGTAGAAAAAATGCACCGCAGCCAGATAGAGCAGCTGGAAGTTATCTCCAGTCTTTCTGCCGAAGATGCCAAAGGGCAACTTATGGAAAGCCTAAAAGAAGAGGCGAAGACCAATGCCATGGCATTTATCCAAAACTCTGTGGAAGAAGCCAAAATGACGGCCCAACAGGAAGCCAAGAAAATTATTATTAGCACCATACAGCGGATCGGTACCGAAGAAGCGGTTGAAAATTGCGTCTCCGTATTTAACCTGGAGAGTGACGATGTAAAAGGACGTATTATTGGGCGGGAAGGCCGAAACATACGTGCTATTGAAGCCGCTACCGGTGTAGAAATTATTGTAGACGATACGCCAGAAGCGATCATCCTGTCTTGTTTTGATAGTGTGCGTCGTGAAGTAGCAAGACTTTCACTACACAAATTGGTAACCGATGGTAGAATACACCCGGCACGTATTGAAGAAGTAGTGAAAAAGACTTCTATGCAAATAGAAGAAGAAATTATAGACGTAGGAAAGCGTACCGTGATCGATCTAGGAATTCACGGCCTGCATCCGGAACTTATTAAAGCGGTGGGACGTATGCGCTACCGTTCGTCGTACGGGCAAAACCTGTTACAACACTCCCGTGAAGTAGCCAAATTATGTGGCGTGATGGCAAGCGAATTAGGCTTAAACCCTAAACTGGCCAAACGGGCAGGATTGTTACATGATATTGGTAAAGTACCCGAAACGGAAACAGAAGTACCGCACGCCATTCTCGGAATGCAGTGGGCAGAGAAATACGGCGAAAAAGCAGAAGTATGTAACGCTATTGGAGCCCACCACGACGAAATAGAAATGACGAGCTTATTATCGCCTATTGTACAGGTGTGTGATGCCATTAGCGGTGCCAGACCGGGTGCAAGACGCCAGGTGTTGGACAGCTATATCCAGCGACTTAAAGATCTGGAAGCTATTGCCTTTGGCTTTAATGGGGTAAATAAAGCCTACGCCATCCAGGCAGGTAGAGAATTACGGGTGATGGTAGAAAGCGAAAAAGTAAGCGACGAAAAAGCTGCACAGCTATCGTTTGAGATCTCACAAAAGATCCAGACCGATATGACGTATCCAGGCCAGGTAAAAGTAACCGTAATACGCGAAACCAGAGCGGTGAATATTGCGAAGTAAATTGCAGTTGCTCTTAGTGAGTGACACCCAGTATATGATATCCCCAATTCATTGATTGAATTTGGGGATTTTTTGTTTTTTATTTACGGACATCTTTAATTCGTTGATTGGGGAATTTTTATATTTACGGGATAAAGACACCAAAATAGAGTTTATAACAAGTTAGGCAAAATATGAGAAAAAAGAAGCTGAATTCAATTGATTTAATAATTGAAAAACTTTCAGAGAGTTTTGCCAAAATAAAAAATTTTGGATTACTACAAGACTCAGAAGAAGGGCGACGATTATTTGATTTAATAGTGAAGTCTACAGCTGAGATGGAGAGTTTTCAGTCCCTTTTTCTAAATTATTATATACCAGCTTCAAACAAATCAATATTTGACAGTTGGACTCAAATATCCAATTCCAAATACAAACATTTATTGAACATAAATAAAGACGATTTAAAAGACAATCTTTACGAAACAATTAGACTTGGGTACGTTGGATTATTTCATAAATATGAATCGTATTTAAAGGCTTTGGTTGATGCAACAAATTTCTTACTTAAAGAAATGAATGAAATAAGCAATTTACTTCCTGTTGAGAAGTATTGTCAAAAAGAATATGGGGTTAATATTTTTAAATCACATAATCACTTTGCAATTACAAGTAAAGTAAATTATATATCTAATTGCATAAAACACTATGATGGCTTACCTATTAAAGAGCCAATTCATAAAGAGTTCTTGACTTCAGACAAAACAAAAAAGATTGAAATTGGACGTGATGAATTCAAATCAGACATTGAACGAATGAAAATGCATTGTGAATTATTACTTTCACAAATATTGATTTTAGGTTTTAAACAATTTATTGAAGCTGAGATTGATAATGAAAATGAAATTAAGCCAGAATTCAAAGAAAAATATGACGGAATTAAAAGTAACTTTGAATTAGTACTATCCGACTTTACAAAACCGAAAAAATACTTTGCCTAACAAAGAACTGAGGTAAAAAACAACCATTTTCTTCCTTAAATTTTGACATTATTTTTCTATGGCAAGAACTTCTCAATTTAAGTTTTTGCCTTTTTCATTTGTATGTAACTCAGGTTATTTTTTTAACACTGAAACAAATTCTTGGTCATAAGGCAGTCCTGATTTTGCAATTGCAAACGCCTGCCTTAATAACTTGTTGGCAACAGCGATTAACGCAAGCTTTTTACTCTTCCCTTTATTGACCAAGCGTTCATAGATTGCCCTACACCCTTTATTATGTTTGCAGGCATTGAACGAACACAGGAACAATAGGTTTCGCAGCTTTTTGTTGCCTACTTTGCTTATCCTACTTCGACCCCTAACGCTACTTCCAGACTCCCGTATGGTAGGTGTGATGCCTACATAACTACATAACTGGGAGGCATTCTCAAACTTGGAAAACCCATCGGTTACTACTATTAAGAACAATGCCGTCTTCATTCCTATTCCAGGTATACTCGTTAATAGTGTCAATTGGTGCTGTTGTTCTTTCTTGACCAGAGAGAGGATTCTTTCTTCGGTGGCTGCGAGTTCCTTGTCCAGGTGCTTTTTGTTTCTCTTCAAAGAGCGGAACACAGCTTTGGATGGTATACCCAGTGTTTCTTCACCGTGTATTTTGTTCTTGGTGGCTGTACGATGTTTGATGTAACTATCCATCAACCTAAAGAGTTGTAAACATTCGCTCTGGACTTCTGTCAAGGCATTATAAAGCGGGACATCATTGATAAGACCATAGTCACAGATGGCTTTTGCATCGCTCTTATCGGTCTTTACTTTAGCCAGTTTCATCTGTATGAACCTTTTGACCGACAAAGGATTAACAACAGACACTTCTACACCATTTTTGTAAAGAAATTGTGCGAGCCTGTAATGGTAATAACCCGTTGCTTCCATAACGACCAGTGCCTGCTGTGGTAACGATTTTAAAAAGGTCTTAAAACCCTTTTCATCATTCTTGAACTGGTTGTGGCCACTACTGCTCCCGTGAACATCGAAGACATCTTTACTAATGTCAACTCCAAAAGTTTCATTATATTTATTCATAAGAATTGATTTATGAAAGAACTAGCTACTCTACTCACAGCAACTTAAAAACGAGATCTCAAGTCTCATAGAACTGATCGTGATTTAAGTAGTAAAAGAGAGAGGATTATCAATGTTGTCGAAGTCTAAAGCTTCACCGCATATAGTAACCTTAATTCTCTCTTTTGTTCTTTCTGATTATATAACTAAATCTAGTTATTTTAATAAAAATCAAACTTAAGACGCATATAATACAGCGGTCTAATGGTTAAGTGAATTGGATTTCCTACAAATAATTGTAAATTAGTCACGCAGATTAATACGTAGTGGCGGCGCCACTGTCAAAAGCTGACCCGCCCGTACTGAAAAGGCACGTTCGGGCAGGTTCGCACGCTGCGCTTCCAACGCTCAGTCGGCACAGCCGCAAAAACCCGCCGTATCATATGTAAACCCGCTTCCAAAACCATTCTAAATTTCTTAAAAAAAACAAAACTGCTAATTTTACCTTTACAATACCTAAAACCAAAAACAAAACGAGTCCCAGAAAATGATTAAAAAGCTTCAACATAATGACATAGAAGTAGCAAAAAACATACGAACCGTGTTTCAGGCTTCGTATAAAATCGAGGCCGCATTGTTACAGGCGGTAGATTTCCCTCCCTTGCAAAGACCTCTTGAAGGGTATGTGCAGAGTAGCACAGCGTTTTTTGGCTACCTAAAGGATACCGAACTTGCCGGAGTGGTTGAGATTAGCCATAACACTAACTTTACTCATATTAACAGCCTGGTGGTGCATCCAGATTTTTTTAGACAAGGCATTGCACGAAAGCTACTGGAATTTGTTTTCGAAACCTTCGACTCCCATCTCTTTGTGGTGGAAACGGGCCTGGAGAATGGCCCCGCTACGGCTTTGTATATCAAATTTGGTTTTAAAGAAGTGAACCAATGGGACACAGACCACGGCATTCGGAAAATAAAGTTTGAGTGTAGAATGGATCGCTAACTAAAGAACCAGACCCCTATAGAATAGGAGACTGGTTCTTAAGAATTGTAGCATAAAAATAATTATAATTTGTAGGTGTCTCTATTTATAACCTTTCATCTATACCGCTATTCATCTGTGCTAAAGAGACTTTTCACTTTGGAAATACCTTCTCGCACGCCTTCCAGTATGGGCGATTTCTCGTCATAAATATCGGTATATCCTTTACTATGCTCTTCAAAAAACTCGCCTGTAATAAACCTACGGCATTCATCCAGGCGCGCAATCTCTTTTATATCGGTTTCGTCCAGCTCGATGCGGGCGGCTTTAAAGTTTTCTTCAATATGCTCGGTACTGGTAGATTTTGGAATTACTGCTGTCCCGCGATGACAGTGCCAGGAAATCAAAATTTGTCCTTCGGAAGCGTTGTGCTTTCGGGCAATTTTTTTGATGGTTTCTAGTTCAAGTAAATTAGGCTCGTCTTTACCTTTCATAGCATCAGAACGATCTCCCGAACCTAAAGGCGAATAGGCAGTCATAAAAATACCTTCGCTTTTACAATAGGCCAGCAAGTCGTCTTGCTGTAACAGAGGATGTAATTCTACCTGGTTCATTTCGGGCTTTATCTTGGCCTTGCTTACCAGATCTTTCAATTTTATATCACTGAAATTGGATACCCCAATATGCCGTACCATCCCAGCTTCTTTGGCTTGCTCCATTTTTTTCCAGGTTTCTATGATAGGAACTTCTTCCAGCGAAAGATAATCGCTTGGCTTTTGAGGTGAATTTACCCCATGTTTAAACGCTACGGGCCAATGGATAAGATAGAGGTCTAAATACTCCAATTGCAATTTATCCAGAGAGTGTTGGAGCGCAGGAAGTACCTGTCCATCCTGGTGTGCATTGTTCCAAAGTTTGGAAGTAATAAATACATCTTCTCTAAAGATCTTTCCTTCTGCGAACACTTCGGCCAGGGCTTCTCCTATATCTGTTTCGTTATCGTAGGCTGCAGCAGTGTCTATATGCCTGTAGCCCGCATATAAGGCATCCTTTACCGCTTGTTTTACTTTGTTTCCTTTGGCTTTCCAGGTTCCAAGACCAATGCATTGCATTTTGTCTTTATTGCTAAATTGTAATGTTTTCATAGGTATAAAATATTTGTTGAAAAGAAGATGGTATGCCCTAACTAGTCATCTTCGGCTGAATTGCAAATGGTATGGGGCATTTCATAGCTTAAATTTCCCTAAAATTACTGAACAATTTCAGCTCCTAAAAGAAAAGAAATCTATTTAGCCTTTATTTAACGCCTTCGTACAGGGTAGGAGTAACGTACTTTACTCCATTTGGCTGTTGCTTTAAAAACTGGAATTAAAAGAAGCAGTTTTATATACCCTTTCATCTTATTCTGAAAACTGAAAACTGCTACTGCGAACTAAACACGAACATCTCTTAAGATAAAATTTGGTTAAAGAAAAACCAGCTGTATGTCAGTAGTGATTTACTTTCGCGGATGGTATTTCTCCATCACTTCAGTTAAATAGGAGGTTTCTACGTGGGTGTAAATCTCTGTTGTAGTAATACTTTCGTGTCCTAGCATTTGTTGAATGGCACGTAAATCGGCTCCATTTTCCAGTAAATGCGTTGCAAAAGAATGCCGAAAGGTATGCGGACTTATCGTTTTCCGAATCCCTGCTTTCTCTGCCAGGTCTTTTACAATAGTAAAAATCATAGCCCTTGTGAGTCCGTTTCCACGTCTGTTAAGAAACAAGGTGTCCATGGCTGCTGGTTTGGGTTGTTGGTGTACCCGAATCTGGTTTTTATAGCTATTAATAAGGTGTATGGTATGATCGCCAATAGGAACATAGCGTTCTTTAGCACCTTTTCCGGTTACCTTAATAAACCCTTCTTCAAAGAATAGATCTGAAATTTTCAAAGTGGTTAATTCTGAAACACGTAACCCACAGGCGTAGAGCGTTTCCAGAATGGCGCGATTACGTTCGCCCTGGGGTAGGCTTAAGTCTATGGCCCTAATAAGGGTGTCAATTTCTTCAATAGAAAGGGTGTCTGGTAATTTTCTACCCAATTTTGGACTCTCAATAAGTTCTAAGGGGTTTGTTTTTCGGTATTCTTCAAAAATAAGATAGGCGAAAAATCCGCGAAGACCCGATATAATTCTGCTTTGGGATCTGGGATTCATGGTTTTACTTAGTTCATAAATAAACTTTTGGACTTCAGCTTCAGTAATAGTAAGTGGAGTGCAGGTGAGTGTATGCTCTTCACACCAATCCATAAGTTTTTGAATGTCCAATCCATAATTTTGAAGCGTATTTTTAGAAAGCCCCCGTTCAATTTTAAGGTAACTTTTATACTCTGTCAAGGCTCTGTGCCACTTCATATAGCGTAATTTTCAATTTTCAATTTAATATAATATTAGGAAATACCCTGTCAAGTTTCTGCTATATTTGAGCCAAATTAACGTTTAAAATAAAAAACATGAAAAAAATAGTAGTAGTATTCATCTTAGCCTTAATCACAACGGGCGCTTCTGCACAGGGAGTAGACTTTGGTATTAAAGCAGGTGTGAACTTTGCAAACATTAGTGATGCAAAACAGGGAGCAACCAATTTAGATTTCTCTGGAAGAACAGGAGTGGTTGTAGGAGCCTTTGTGGGTGCTAAATTAAACGATAGATTTGGTATCCAAGCAGATTTGCTATACTCACAACAAGGAGCCGAGTTTGATGGGGGTGAATTTAACCTGGACTATGTGAACGTGCCTATTGTAGCTAAAGTATATTTCTTTAAAGGATTACACCTGCAAGCAGGACCGCAGTTTGGTGTGGTTGTTAATGACGAAGCTCAGAGTGTTCTTGGAGAGGTGATTAACGATATTGCAGTAAAAGATTTTGATTTTTCAGGTGTCGTAGGATTAGGATATGATGTTCCTTTAGGCCTTAGGCTTGAAGCACGGTACAATTTTGGATTGTCCGATATTCAGGAAGACCAGGGACCCAGTGGAAAAAACAGCGTAGTAACGCTATCTGTTGGTTATAGTTTCCTATAAAAAACACAGAAGTATACACTTTATTTAGAAAGCTGTAACGCTGTTTGTTTAACAAACTGGCTTACAGCTTTTT
The DNA here is from genome assembly GCF_050859505.1 of Rasiella sp. SM2506. Classification (GTDB taxonomy): domain Bacteria; phylum Bacteroidota; class Bacteroidia; order Flavobacteriales; family Flavobacteriaceae; genus Marinirhabdus. Next base: position 2,360,338 of record NZ_CP193934.1, read on the forward strand.
ACTCTTTATAAAAGCAATTTATTGCTATTCATTAACATTTCATTAAGATTTTATTTAGTAGCTTTACTTTAACATTAATAACTAATAAAACGTAACAATTATGAAAAAACAAGTAATTTTAATTGCCGTGGCAATTTTTTCTTTTGGTGTTCTTCAAGCTCAAGACATTCGTTTTGGTGCTAAAGCGGGTGTTAACTTTGCAAAACTTACGGGTGATGCTGTGGAAGATGCCGACGGTAGAACTGGTTTCCATATTGGTGGTCTGGTCGAATTTCTAATTTCAGAAAAGTTTTCTGTACAGCCAGAATTAATTTATTCTCAACAAGGGTTGCAGTCTAAAGATGAATTTGGTGGTGTAGAAGTAGAGACTAAATTTAAATTAGATTATATCAACATTCCAATTATGGCCAAGTATTATGTAACCGAAGGGTTGAGTTTGGAAGCTGGGCCACAGTTCGGGATTAATACAACAGCTGAGTTTGAAACAGAACTATCGGGTGACGATAGTAATGATGAGTTCTTTAGTGGCACTGAAGATGTTAAAGATTCTACATCTGGTCTGGACTTAGGTATTGGTGCCGGAGTAGGGTACAGGTTAGATAGCGGGATTTTCTTCCAGGCACGTTATATGTTTGGTGTTTCAGATGTTGGAGACGACGACGAAGTATTTGGAGATAGCTTAACGAACTCTGTCTTATCATTATCGGCAGGATATTCATTCTAAGAAACCTTTATAAATAATTAGGAAAGCAGAAGTGTACTCTTCTGCTTTTTTTATGGGTTATATTTGTACTTTTGCCTTTACAAACTAAATATATTATTAGATGAAAAAAATTATACTTATCGCCACCATTATATTTACTTCCCTACAAATGCAAGCTCAGGAGTTTGGGCTTGGTATTCACGGAGGATACCTTACCGAAATTGATGCCATTGGAGCAGGAGTAGATTTAAATTACGATTTTAATGAAAAATGGGGCGTTTCTACGGCTACCGTATTTTCGGCCATAGACGATGGGGGTATTAGAAATAAATGGTTTGCCATCGATCTTAATGCCAGATATTACGTAGTAGATAAATTGTATGCATTTGCCGGAGGTGAATACCTTTCATTAACAGTGAAATCTCTTGGACTTGGATCCGGTGTTTTTCTGGATAGTGAAGAGACTGTAAAAGATTCAGAATTTGGCGTTAACCTTGGAACAGGATATCGCTATAACCTTGTAGACAATATAAATCTTTTTGCCGAAGTTAAATATGTTGCTCTGGATGCAGGATATGTACACGCCAAAGCAGGAGTTCATTTTTCCTTCTAAGGGTAGGTTGATCCTATTATAAGAATCGGGCCATGTCCCGATTTTTTTTATCCTTATCTTTAACGTATGAAATGCGCTTTAAAAATTAGAAACCGATCAAAGATGCTTTTTTTGAGCATTCCATCTTCCGCTTTATCAAATATTTTATACAGATGAAAATAGCTATCATAAATGGCCCAAACCTTAATCTACTTGGAAAAAGAGAAACCAATATATACGGGGATCAATCTTTTCAGGATTATTTTTCTGAGCTTCAGTTTAAATTTACTGAACTAGAACTCACCTTTTTTCAATCTAATATTGAAGGTGAATTGATAGACAAACTTCAGGAATTTGGTTTTGACTACGATGGTATTATTTTAAATGCTGCCGCGTATACACATACGTCTGTGGGTATTGGAGATGCCGTAAAAGGGATAGAAACACCCGTGGTTGAAGTGCATATTTCCAATACCTTCAACAGAGAAACGTACAGACACCTGTCCTATGTGTCTCCTGGCGCAAAAGGTATTATTGTAGGCTTCGGACTAAGAAGTTATGAATTGGCGATACAGAGTTTTTTGTAATGTAAGACGAAGCAAACACTACTTTCCAGGAAGCAAATACACATACCCCAAAGAAAATTCGGTGAAGTCGGCCTGCCCGAGGTTCGCATTAATAGCAGCTCCTGCAAAGATATTGTGGGTAGGACTATGTTCGTTTCCAAAGAGATAATAGCGTAGGCCCAACTTTGTCGCGATTGCTTTTTTAAGCTTGTATTTCGAGTTGTATTCTCCTAACATCCATTCTTCTGGAATATCCCGAGGGGTGTTGTCCCATCCTTGATTAATTCGCCAATCGATATCGTATGCGGGTTTATGAATATTGGCGCCAATCATAAATGTGAGCCCAACATGGTTTAGCAGAAATTCACCTTCAGCAAATAAAGTGAGATTAGAGGCAGACCAGGTTGGCTGGTCTTTTAAATTGGCAAACTCACGACCTTCTTGAACCAAAGACTCATTCTGAATTATATAATCGTAGTAATGCTCATAATAGTGATAACTGAAACCCAAACCAACTTTAAAGGTTTTATTAAGTTGTTTACCTGCGGAAAGTGCTACAGTATACACCTCCTTTTTGTCGTTATACACCAATGATAAAATATTAGAACCTATCCCAACCCGTGGAGAAATATAATACTGCGCTGTTTTCTGAAAATCTGTGGAAGTCTTCTCGCTGGGATAAGCTGCTTTTTTAGTGCCAATGATTGCCGAAATACTTCCCAATATAGAATTATACCCATTATTAGGAAAACGGGTATGCCCGTTCGAATGATGTAAATAGCCACCGCCAATACGCCATTGTATCGTTTCAGACTCATACATTTTATAAAGAAAAAATATCCGGCACGTCCAGGTAAGATGGGTAGAAACGGCTTGATTTAATGGGTTGTCCACCGCGTCAAACTTTTTATTGAAATAGGAACCACCCAAGCCTACATTCATCGTAAAAGAACGTCGTGAACGTCCCAAAATATTAAATTCAACATTGGGGAGTAGGGTGTAGGCCTGCCCTAAAAATTCGGAATTCCCATAGTCTACAACGCCCACCGCAATACCGGTTTTCGGAAATCCTAATCTGTAGGCCCATTCCTGTGTATTGGTTTTCTGAAATTTTCCAAAATTTACAAACATGCCAAGTGTGGTGGATTTTTCTGGGAAATTGGAGTTAGATTCTGCTGTAGTTCCTGCTACAAATTCTGGCGTGATAAAATTCGTAAAAACAGATTCATTATCAGTTCTTTGGGCACATAAGCCTATAGAAATTAGTAAGAATACGATAGTAGTAGTTGTCTTCATGGAGAGTGCAAGAAACAATTTCTTCTGAAACTTTAAAAATTTAAAAGTACATTCGTACTTCAAAATACAATTTTAGTGGAATTATTAGATACAATTTTAGCCGAAATGGCCTCTCTGGCATGGGGATTACCCTTGCTTATATTATTAATGGGTGGCGGATTGTATCTCTTAATCCGGATTCGGTTTTTGCCATTTCGATACTTAGGCCACGCAGTTGCCGTTTTAAGCGGAAAATATGACAGCGAAAGCGATGCTGGAGAGATCACTCATTTTCAAGCTTTGACTACAGCACTTTCTGCGACTGTGGGGATGGGGAATATTTCAGGAGTTGCAGTAGCTATTGCAATTGGCGGACCAGGAGCCGTATTCTGGATGTGGGTAAGCGCAGTGATAGGAATGTCTACCAAATTTTTTACAGCAAGTCTTTCTGTAATGTATCGGGGTAAAGATTCTGAAGGCAAGCTGCAAGGAGGTCCTATGTATTTTATACGGGAAGGCTTGGGGAAAAATTGGAAATTTTTAGCAGCATTTTTTAGTATTGCCGGACTCGTTGGAGCATTGCCAGTTTTTAATGTGAATCAGCTTACACAAGCCATTAACGACCTACTCCTAAAACCAGCCGACCTATATACTGGTACAACAAGCAATATACTTATCGGGATCGTTTTAGCGGTGATAACTGCTGTGGTTGTTCTGGGCGGCTTGTCAAGAATTAGTAAAACCACCTCTAGGTTAGTACCAGGAATGGTATTACTTTATTTTGTGATGGTGCTATTTATACTAGCAGTAAACTTCAGCGAAGTGCCCAGATACCTTTCCCTCATTTTTACTGATGCCTTTTCGGCTTCATTTTATAAAGGGGATGCCTTTTTAGGAGGTGTTATTGGAGGGATCATTCTCCTTGGGATTAGACGAGGTGCCTTCTCTAACGAAGCAGGTATTGGTACCGCACCCATGGCGCACGGAGCTACTAAAACCAATGAGCCCATTCGCGAAGGTTTAGTGGCTATGTTGGGGCCGGCGATAGATACACTGGTAGTTTGTACCCTTACGGCTTTAGCAATTTTAGTAACAGGTGTTTGGCAATCTAGCGAAGCGAACGGAGTAACCCTCACAGCGGCTGCATTTACCGAAACGATGCCTGTGTATGGAAAATACGCACTACTATTGTGTATTGCTGTCTTTAGTATTTCGTCCCTGTTTTCGTATTCGTATTACGGTACCAAGTGTATGTCTTTTTTGTTTGGTGCCAAGAATAAAGGAATTTACAACTATTTCTATATCGCCAGTATTATTTTAGGAGCTACAACTTCCTTAAGTATGATGATTAATCTCATAGATACTTTTTTCGCGCTTATGGCGATTCCTACGATGCTGTCTACACTTATTTTAGCTCCCAAAGTAATTGCAGAGGCAAAGCGGTATTTTGCAAGTTTGAAGAAGTAAGTTACTAGTCTCGCTTTTCCAAAAACACATTTAAAGCTGAAGAGAATTTTTTTGCTCCGTTTGGATTCATATGACTTTGGTTCCAGTAATCTTTTACATTATAATGCACCGTATCTGTCTCCAAAAGGAATACATTTATATTTTTGTAGCGCTCCTTTGCTAGGGTTACAATACTATCGCGCCGATTTAAAATTTCAGGCACCCGCTGTGGAAGGTAGGTTTTGTACATTGGCACTTCGCAAATAATTACGTGCATCCCTTTTTCTTCCAGATAATCCAGCATTTTAAAAAAAAGCTGTGTATTATTTTTAAAAATAGCCAGACTTGGCTCCTTATTAATTTTAAAACGCTTTAAAGCTGAAATCTTTACTTCATCATACTTAAGGTCTTTAAAAATACCAGCGTAATGTAAGGTATCGTACCCAAACCTATTGAATCCGAAGTTTTTCTCACCTTCTATATAATAACTATATGCTTTTTCAGACAAGAATTTAGGATTCGACAGGTATATAAGTCTATCCTTAAAGTAAGTGTTTCGCTCAAAATTGTTAGCGCCGTAATAGTCCAAATAGATACTATTTTTCCAAAAATCTGGCCCGTTGTGGGGTAACTCAAAGTGGCTGTAAGAAGTTTCTATAATAATGGTTTTAACTGCTGGAAGTTCTGGTAACAGCTGTTTCAGTAATTTAAAGTCGGTATCGTGATGCTGATTTCCAGCTGCCAAATTGAGTGTTCTTTTTTTAAATAAGTCTGGGTTTATAGCGTTTTTTACTTGTGAAGAGCCCAATGCCAGAACTTCAATAGTTTTGCTTTCGGTTTTTATAAATTCCGAAATATAGGTCTGGCTCATCGGCAACTTCCTGACTAGATATTCCATAGCCACGTAACCCAAAACAACCGGGATAAAGAAACTAATAATCGATATGATAAATTTACGTTGCATTAAAACTGAAAATAAATAAAAGCCTCTTTAGGTTCGGCGTAGCGAACTAATAAAATAATAATTAGATAGTAAATTCCCCAGCGTGCAGCTTTCGGAATTTTTAATTGTAACTCTTGTAGCGGAAACGCTTTTTTGATAGTTAAAATTTCAGCAATAATAAGTACTACCAGATACCAAAGCTTTCCACCTATTAGTGATGAAATTTTAGTAACATCGACCAGAGTGAAAATTCTTTGGAGGATAAACCAGGCATCCGCAATGCTTTCAGCCCTAAAAAAAATGCTTGAGATAGATGTAATACTGAAAAAATATAGAAGTGTTACCAAAATAGGTGTGGTGGGTAGCCATTTTGCTAAAGTTTTCTTTTTGCCAAAGACGGGAATGCGCTCCACAGCCAAAATAACGCCATTAAATAATCCGAACGCTAGAAATGTCCAGTTAGCACCGTGCCAAAAACCAACCAAAAGCATGGTGACCAAAAGCCCAATAACCCGAATACTCACGGTAATTTTCTTAAAGCTTTTTATAAATGGGATATACACATAATCTGTAAACCAGTTGGTGAGTGTGATATGCCAGCGTTGCCAGAATGCAGTAATGGATTTTGCCAAATAAGGGATTCTAAAATTGTTATGCAACTTAAACCCGAATAATTTTGCGGTACCTACGGCAATATCTGTATAACCAGAAAAGTCACAATACACCTGAAAGGAGAACAATGCCGCGGCAAAAGCAAGTGTAAGGGCGCCGTAGTTCTCAGGGTTTTCAAAAGCCAGAGTTACTGCGAGGCCTAATTTATCTGCTACCAATACTTTTTTAAACAGTCCCCATAATATCTGCCGGAGCCCTTCTTTGGATTGCTGCAGATTGAAAATGCGTTTGTTTTCAAATTGAGGTAATAGAAATTTCGCGCGTTCAATGGGTCCCGCTACTAACTGGGGAAAGAAACTAACAAAGCATAAAAATTCTAGCAGATTTTTAGTGGGTTGTATCCTCTCTTTGTACACATCAATGGTGTAACTCATGGTTTGGAAAGTGTAAAAGCTAAGCCCTATAGGTATGATCACATTCCAGATAGTAAACGAAGTAGCGATCCCTTCCGAAGAAAAAAGGGAGGTAAATTCATCTATAAAAAAGTTAAAATATTTAAAGGTGAAAAGCACGCCCAGATTCCAAAGAATGCTAGTGTAGAGTAAAAACTTCCTTGTTTTTTTTTGTTTAGAATTCCTAATAGCGAGTCCTGCCAGGTAGTCTATTAAAGAGCTGGCAATAAGTAATCCTAAGAACCGCCAATCCCAAAGACCGTAAAAAAGATAGCTGGCAAGTAACAGGAGTATATTTTGTGAAGTACGGCGATTACTGCCTACTAACCAATATAAGGTATAAGCAATCACTAAGAAAACCCCAAAATCGAACGAATTGAAAAGCACTCCAGAAATTTGAGCTAAAGATAGTAAAGTACGACAGACTGCCTACTCTAAAACCACTTCGTATTGGCTCAGCATCTGTAGCAAAACAGTTTCGGTAGGAGAGAAGTGTGGAAGGGATGTAATATCGTCTTCGTGGTCTAGTTTTTTGAGATAAAACTCAATACTTCCATCTTCGTATTTTTCTGGCAGTATTGGGTGTACGTAATAGTCACGGCAAACGGAGCGTGTGTTGCCAAGTCCTTCGGCGGCCTTGTCGTAGGCACTTAAAATAGTACTCTTTAGGTCTTTTTCGGTTTTGGGTAGTCCGGTTTGGTATATATATTCAAAAAATAATTTGCTAGCTGCCCAGGTCCTAAAATCTTTTGCCGAAAATAGATCGCCACTTAATTCGTGAATATAATCGTTCACCATACCACTGTCTATAGTGTGGTGAGCGCCATTTTCATCATAATACTGAAACAGTTCCCATCCGGGTATTTCTTCACACTGCATTACCAATTCCCGGAGAATTTTATTTTCTACGGTTACCTGATGCTTTTTACCTTTTTTACCTACAAATTCAAAACGTAACTCATGGTCTGAAATATCCAAATGTTTGGTACGCATCGTTGAAAGACCATAGGTTTTATTCTTTTTTGCATAGTATTCGTTACCAATGCGTATGTGCGTTTCTTCTAGGAGTTTTAAGACGAGTGCCAAGCATTTTCGTTTGGTCATCGTTTTAAGTGAGAGATCTTTTTCGATCTGAGCTCTCATCTTGGGCAGCGCATTGCCAAAAGCGATCATCTTGAAAAATTTCGTTTTGTTTTTAATTTCGGACCAGCTGGGGTGGTAGCGATATTGTTTTCGTTTTTTTTCGTCACGTCCTACCACTTGCAAATGACCATTATGGAGATGCGTAATTTTTACATGTTCCCACGCAGGCGGAATAACAAGACTCTTAAATCTTTTAAGCGATTTCTTATCAACTATTTTCTCCCCGTCTTTGGTATAGTAAAATCCGCGCCCGTGTTTATGGCGTTGTATTGTAAGTTTATTGTCGGTTACGTAAATGAGATTGGCAAGCTTCGCCGCCTCGACGGGATTTTTTAAAATTTTAGTAACCTGCGGCGATTTTATTATCATAGCCTAAAAGTACTTTCAACAAAAGTTAAAAGCTCTTAATGACTCGCTAATGTATTCAGAAATATTAATCGAAATAACTAAACGTCTCTCCATCCTTCATTTGAAGTAAGGTTTCATAGATAAGCTTGATTACATTTTCCACGTCGTCTCTGTGTACCATTTCTACAGTGGTGTGCATATAACGCAAGGGTAATGAGATTAAAGCGGAAGCAACCCCCATACCAGAATATGCAAATGCATCGGTGTCGGTTCCAGTTGCTCTGGAAAGTGCGGCGCGTTGAAACGGGATTTTTTCTTTCTCGGCAGTTTCAGTAATTAGATCGCGCAGCTTTTGTTGTACGGCAGGTGCGTATGCAATCACAGGACCTTCACCCAGTTTTACGGCACCTTGTTTCTTTTGATCGATCATTGGGGTAGTGGTGTCGTGGGTAACATCGGTTACGATCGCAACGTTGGGTTGTATTCTTTCAGCAATCATTTGTGCTCCTCGTAAACCAATTTCCTCTTGTACCGAATTGGTGATGTACAATCCAAACGGCAACGTCTTTTTGTTTTCTTTTAAGAGACGTGCTACTTCAGCAATCATAAATCCGCCCATACGATTGTCCAGAGCACGGCAAACAAACTTGTCGTCATTCAAAATATGAAATGTGTCTGGATACGTAATTACACATCCTACATGAATTCCCATTTTCTCAACTTCGTCTTTGTCTGAAGCGCCTACATCTATAAAAATATTCTCTGGCTTTGGAGCTTCTTCCTTGGATTTGTTTCTGGTATGAATTGCTGGCCAGCCAAAGACACCTTTTAAAATACCTTTTTTAGTATGGATATTCACAATTTTAGACGGCGCAATCTGGTGATCGCTACCTCCGTTTCTAACCACATATAACAATCCATTGTCACTTATATAGTTTACATACCAGGAAATTTCATCGGCATGACCTTCAATAACGACCTTGTATGTAGCTTTTGGATTAATAACAGCTACAGCTGTCCCATAGGTATCGGTTATAAATTCATCTACATACGGCTTTAAATAGTCCATCCATAGTTTTTGCCCGTCCCACTCATAGCCAGTAGGAGCAGCATTATTCAGGTAATTTTCTAAGAATGTAAGTGATTTTTTATTCAGAATAGATTTTGCCATAGTAGGTGAATGCTAGAATTAGTATGATGATTTTCAAAATTAAGAATTTATAAACTAGTAAGCTCATACAATTTTTTAATTTTGGAACAGTTTTGGTTTAAAATAATAAAAACATTCCATTGAAGATATTTTCATACATATACATAGCCCTGTTTGTTACAGTTTCTGCCTACGGACAAACGCTTGAAGAGTTAAAGCAGGAGAGTGATAGCCTCACAACTTTCTATTACCTTATTGAAGGTGATACCATCCCACGAGAATTTATAGATTTGGATGAAGTAGTTTTGCTCAATAAATTAGAGTTCAATTCCAAAGAGGATCGTCGCAGGTATTTAATCTTGCGTCGCAAGACCAGAAAAGTATATCCCTATGCTAAATTGGCATCAGAACGCCTTACCACCATGTCAGAGCGCCTTAAAACCATCGAAAAGAAAAGAGATAGAAGACGCTACACCAAACGAATCCAAAAATACGTAGAAGAAGAATTTTCTGGGAAGCTAAAAAAACTCACCCGCACCGAAGGACAAATCCTGGTAAAGCTAATTCATCGGCAAACGGGACGCACTGCATTCGATCTTGTAAAAGAGTTACGTACCGGTTGGCGTGCGTTTTGGTATAACACGACTGCCAATCTGTTCGATATTTCCATAAAGGAGGAATACAAACCTTTCGACGATAAAGAAGATTACCTTATAGAAGATATTCTGGAGCGTTCGTTCCAGTCCAATAAATTGGAGCGTCAAGAACCAGCTTTCGATATTGATTATCTAGATCTCACCTCGCATTGGAACAAAAAGACGAAATAATATAGCGTATTGTACAGCCTCAAAAGTAGTTGGGGCGTTTCCCCTTCCTTATCTATAGTTGTCTTTGATAAGGTGTTGTTTTTATAATTATGTGTAAGGCTTTGGTATAGAGAGCAGGCGTGTTGGGGTCGGGCTTTCGGCTATATCTTTTTTGTTGTTAGAATAGAGCATTTGTTTGCGCCTTAGTTGCATTGGAGTTACCCGTACCCCGAGGGTAGCCGAGGGGCAAAAAAGGATGCCGCCTTAATCCCTAACGCAGCTTTCGTTAGGTTGGTTTATTAGCATATAGTAATTCAACACTAGGCATTGAGTTGTTGAAACCTCTTATTTGTGGGTTCCTGAGTGATTTGAAGGAAGATGGCTATAAAGTCTGGAAAGGTGTTTTCTTCAAATTGTACCGAAGGGCTTTCTTCTCTTAAGGAGAGCTCTTTGTCGCATAGCTTTAAAAAGAGGTTATATATATAGGTATAGGTAGGTCGAAAAAAACTTTTAAGGATAAGAATACTAGTTTCAGGGAGTTGGGAATTTTGGTCTTAAAAACTAAAAAAAAGGTTGGAATAAGTTTGTTTTATAAAAGTAAGTGGGTGTATATTTGCACCCGCTTTGAAGGAGAGATCTGGAGGGCATAGTGTAAAGAAAACAACGTTCTTAAATTTATTTTCAAATTATTTTAAAACTTGCTTGCAGGTTAGAAAAAGAGTGTATATTTGCACCCGCTTTGAAGGAGAGATCTGGAGGGCATAGTGTGGAGAAAACAACGTTCAGAAATTATTTTGAAATTATTTTGAAACTTGCTTGCAGGTTTAAAAAAGGGTTGTATATTTGCACCCGCTAAACGGATGAGTGACTTAAAACACGGGTCCGGAGTACCGAGAGAAATAGAATTAAAAGTTCATTGATATATTGAAATTGACAGCGTATGGGTAGCAATCGAAAGAGCGCTATCTGTATTGAAACTAAACTAAGAATAGTACCTGAGAATTTTTTGAGAGAGAGCTTTTCGTAATACTTGAATATTATTTAAGATTACACGATGAAGAGTTTGATCCTGGCTCAGGATGAACGCTAGCGGCAGGCCTAACACATGCAAGTCGAGGGGTAACAGGAGTAGCTTGCTACTTGCTGACGACCGGCGCACGGGTGCGTAACGCGTATACAATCTACCTCTTACTATGGGATAGCCCAGAGAAATTTGGATTAATATCATATAGTATTATATAACGGCATCGTTTTTATAATTAAAGGTTACGGTAAGAGATGAGTATGCGTCCTATTAGTTTGTAGGTGAGGTAACGGCTCACCTAGACTACGATAGGTAGGGGCCCTGAGAGGGGGATCCCCCACACTGGTACTGAGACACGGACCAGACTCCTACGGGAGGCAGCAGTGAGGAATATTGGACAATGGGCGAGAGCCTGATCCAGCCATGCCGCGTGCAGGAAGACTGCCCTATGGGTTGTAAACTGCTTTTATACGGGAAGAAACACCCCCTCGTGAGGGGGCTTGACGGTACCGTAAGAATAAGGACCGGCTAACTCCGTGCCAGCAGCCGCGGTAATACGGAGGGTCCGAGCGTTATCCGGAATCATTGGGTTTAAAGGGTCCGTAGGCGGGCGGCTAAGTCAGTGGTGAAAGTCTGTGGCTCAACCATAGAATTGCCATTGAAACTGGTCGTCTTGAATCAATGTGAAGTGGTTAGAATAAGTAGTGTAGCGGTGAAATGCATAGATATTACTTAGAATACCGATTGCGAAGGCAGATCACTAACATTGTATTGACGCTGAGGGACGAAAGCGTGGGGAGCGAACAGGATTAGATACCCTGGTAGTCCACGCCGTAAACGATGGATACTAGCTGTTCGGACTTCGGTCTGAGTGGCTAAGCGAAAGTGATAAGTATCCCACCTGGGGAGTACGTTCGCAAGAATGAAACTCAAAGGAATTGACGGGGGCCCGCACAAGCGGTGGAGCATGTGGTTTAATTCGATGATACGCGAGGAACCTTACCAGGGCTTAAATGTAGTGGGACAGGCTAGGAAACTAGCCCTTCTTCGGACTCATTACAAGGTGCTGCATGGTTGTCGTCAGCTCGTGCCGTGAGGTGTCAGGTTAAGTCCTATAACGAGCGCAACCCCTGTTGTTAGTTGCCAGCGAGTCATGTCGGGAACTCTAACAAGACTGCCAGTGCAAACTGTGAGGAAGGTGGGGATGACGTCAAATCATCACGGCCCTTACGTCCTGGGCTACACACGTGCTACAATGGTAGGTACAGAGGGCAGCCACACCGCGAGGTGGAGCGAATCCTTAAAACCTATCTCAGTTCGGATCGGAGTCTGCAACTCGACTCCGTGAAGCTGGAATCGCTAGTAATCGGATATCAGCCATGATCCGGTGAATACGTTCCCGGGCCTTGTACACACCGCCCGTCAAGCCATGGAAGCTGGGGGTACCTGAAGTCCGTCACCGTAAGGAGCGGCCTAGGGTAAAACTGGTAACTAGGGCTAAGTCGTAACAAGGTAGCCGTACCGGAAGGTGCGGCTGGAACACCTCCTTTCTAGAGAAAGCTCGCAAGAGCAGAGAGAGTGCGACGAGAAGCTTATAGCTTTTCAAAATAGGGTACTTTTCTTGGTTTAGTTGTCAATTTTAATTTTTTAAGTCTTAAAGACTTTAGTACCAGTATATCAAAACTGATTGCTGAATACTGAAAGCTAAGGACTGAGAAAGTCTCATAGCTCAGCTGGTTAGAGCGCTACACTGATAATGTAGAGGTCGGCAGTTCGAGTCTGCCTGAGACTACAAAAGGATTTTAGATTTAAGATATGCGATTGTATATTTTTTAATTTAAAAACGTTCATTAGTACATATTGAAAGGAAATTTTAGAAGTTGGGTATCCCAAGTTGACGTATAGGTCATCAATTAACTGATAACTGTTAACTGATAACCGGCAACTTAATAAAATGGGGGATTAGCTCAGCTGGCTAGAGCGCCTGCCTTGCACGCAGGAGGTCATCGGTTCGACTCCGATATTCTCCACCATTTTTTATATTTCTTCGGAAATATACGTTCATTACATATTGAAATAGAGTTTTAGTCATTTTATGGGACTAGCACATTCTGAATTTACTTCGGGATATGCTTATCGGTTCGACTCCGATACACTCCGCGATTCTTGAGGTTTAAGGATTGATAGGTAGTAAAACAACCAAGGATATTGTTCTGTTTTTTAAGGATGATAAAATAGTTTTTGCTGCCATCATACTTTTACTGTTGACGGAAAAACGTTCATTGACATATTGAGAATAAAGAATACGAGAAAAGTAATAATTAAATTAAAAATCTTTGTATGTGTTTACACATATAAAGTATGAATACTCATTAAAAGAGCAAAAAAGTACAATAAGCAAAGTAAGAGCGTATGGGGAATGCCTAGGCTCTCAGAGGCGATGAAGGACGTGATAAGCTGCGATAAGCTGCGGGGATTGGCACATACAAGTTGATCCGCAGATTTCCGAATGGGGCAACCCACTATATTGAAGATATAGTATCCGCAAGGAGGCGAACCCGGGGAACTGAAACATCTAAGTACCCGGAGGAAGAGAAAACAAAAGTGATTGCGCTAGTAGCGGCGAGCGAACGCGCAATAGCCCAAACCGTATCTGTTACGGCAGGTACGGGGTTGTAGGACCACAACATTTAATACTCGATGAACTAGAACACGTTGGAAAGCGTGGCCATAGACGGTGATAGCCCGGTATAGGTAAAGGAAGTTGAGATAGTGGTATCCTGAGTAGTGCGGGGCACGTGAAACCCTGTATGAATCCGGCGGGACCATCCGCCAAGGCTAAATACTCCTGAGAGACCGATAGTGAACCAGTACCGTGAGGGAAAGGTGAAAAGAACCCTGAATAAGGGAGTGAAATAGAACCTGAAACCATACGCTTACAAGCGGTCGGAGCCCTTCTGGGGTGACGGCGTGCCTTTTGCATAATGAGCCTACGAGTTACTGTTGCCAGCAAGGTTAAGGTCTTAAGGACCGGAGCCGTAGCGAAAGCGAGTCTGAATAGGGCGCTTTAGTTGGTAGTAGTAGACGCGAAACCGTGTGATCTACCCTTGGGCAGGTTGAAGCTGTGGTAACACATAGTGGAGGACCGAACCCGTTGACGTTGAAAAGTCTTGGGATGACCTGAGGGTAGGGGTGAAAGGCCAATCAAACTCGGAAATAGCTCGTACTCCCCGAAATGCATTTAGGTGCAGCGTATACATAGTTTTATAGAGGTAGAGCTACTGATTGGATGCGGGGGCTTCACCGCCTACCAATTCCTGACAAACTCCGAATGCTATAAAATGTTTGTATGCAGTGAGGGCATGGGTGCTAAGGTCCATGTCCGAGAGGGAAAGAACCCAGACCATCAGCTAAGGTCCCAAAATGTATGTTAAGTTGAATAAACGAGGTTGGATTGCACAGACAGCTAGGATGTTGGCTTGGAAGCAGCCATTCATTTAAAGAGTGCGTAACAGCTCACTAGTCGAGCGATCCGGCATGGATAATAATCGGGCATAAACATACTACCGAAGCTATGGACTTATATTTATATAAGTGGTAGGG